>NZ_CP195119.1:3827954-4146951 GCF_052056915.1 Methanosarcina sediminis
CTCTTCGTCCTCATCGGCGGCTTTGCCCTCCTTACCCCCGGTTTCCTGACCGACGCCATTGGGTTTTCCATGCTCATCCCCCAGATCCGGGAAATCTACGTGGGCCTTGCAAAAGAGACGCTCCGGAAGAAGATCGAAAGGGGAGATGTGCAGATGCACATGTATACGAATTTCAGACCCTGAAAAGGGAGACTCCTGCTTTTTACTTTACTTTTATTTATTTCAGCCCGGTATCGGCATCGTTTTCCTGTCCGGTGAACCCGTATTTCTCCAGACCGCCTGACCTGACCTGGCCGTAGGGGAAGTAATCGCTGCTTTCGACCTCAAGCCCGCCTTCGTTTACAATACGCTCAGGCCTTTAACAGCCCTTAACAGCCGGATTTTTTGTTCGACCTCGGAACCCCGGGCTCTCACCGGGCGCGAGCGCAGCGAAGCGGCCGGCTTTTCCATAAAAATTCATAGAAAAAGACGCGAAATTTGACGATTTAAACCTTTTTTCCGTTGTATTGACTAAAAATTAAAGCCGTATATTTTTTTCTGAACACTCCAAATAAGCCAGATGTATGCTTTTTTTGTTTATGCAAATGTCCTGTAAAAGTCATCAAGAGATACTTGATAGTCATTTGGATGAACAATTACAGTCATTGTAATATATTTTTTAGTTATACAGATGACTTTTGTCAGTCATCTTGAGATACTTTTTAGTTATGCAAATATACTTTTCGGAAAAAGCCGGTCGTCTTGGACGACCGGTGAGAGCGTCGGTACCTGAAAGGCAATCCGAAAAAGGTTTTTGGAATAACTGAATGATCGGATCACGATCGCCTTTTCCGGATTAAAAGATAGAAGGCTTCAGAAAAGAAGCCCGAACAGGTAAACCAGAAGCGGTGCAAGGAAAACCGTAAGCAGACCCGCAATCCCGATTGCAAGCCCGCTCATCGCCCCTTCGGTTTCCCCGAGTTCTATGGCTTTGGTGGTCCCGAGGGCGTGGGAAGCGGTGCCGATGGCAACACCGACCGCAACTTTGTCTTTTATCCGGAAGCAGCGGCAGATAAACGGCCCCACGACGGCTCCGATGATTCCCGTGATCACGATTGCTGCCACGGTTACGGCGGGCAGGCCGCCAAGCTGCCTTGAGATTTCCATGCCTATGGGGGTGGTAACGGACTTCGGGACAAGGGAAATGCTCAGGGCTTCATCAAGCCCGAAGAAGCGGGAGAGGACGAGGATGCTTGACATTCCCGCAATGCTGCCTGCGCTTATGCCGGCCAGGATTGGGAGGGCATCGCTTTTCAGGAGCTGGATCTTTTTATAGAGGGGAACTGCAAGGACGACGGTTGCGGGTCCCAGGAAGAAGGATATGTAGTCCCCGCCCCGGTTAAAAGTCTCGAAATCGATCCCTGTGTACAGGAGGAGAAGAATTACGATTACACAGCCTACAAGGAGGGGATTCAGGGCTGATACCCTGACCTTTTTGTACAGTACAAGGCCTATCTGGTAGGCGACGAGGGAGAGCAGAATCCCAAAAAGGGGTGTGGAAACGAACTCTTCGGCAAGATACGCCTGCAAGCCCGGCATTTAGCTCACCTGTCCCTGAACATGCTCTTGCACATTCTCATGTACATTTCTCTGTGCAGGCTCTGCGACCCCTGTATTTACAACAGTTCTGGCTTTTGTTCCAGACGCAGCTTTTTCGGCTGTAACTCCGAGTTTTTCCGGGGACCCGGATTCAGGCTGCCCTTTATCAAAGTATTTTTTCACGAGTTCCACGGTAAGCCCTGTCACGGCCAGGATCACAACGGTTGAGAGTACGGAGATTTCGAGAATCGCCGTCCACTTCCCTTCCAGCAGGGTAAAGCAGGTGATCAGGCTGACTCCTGCGGGCAGGAAGAAAAAAGCCAGGTTATCAAGCAAAAACCCGCTCATTTTGTCGATCATTTCAAGCTTGATCACGCCCGCAGACAGGCCGAAGAAGAGGAGAAGCATGCCTATGACGTTGCCCGGGACCGGAAGACCGAACGCTTTTTGCAGGAGCTCACCCAGGAAATAAATGCTCAGGATAATTGAGAATTGTTTTAGCAAGGTTTGGTTTGCCTCCAAATTAATCAGGTGGGGTACAGGGAAAATTTCATTATATAAAATTGTTATGCGTCTAAAAAACAATACCTTCATATTACGAAAAGCCCCTATTTTCATTGGGGGTTTTGATGGGAGAGAAACGTTTCGTATACATGGACCACGCAGCCACCACCTTCAGCAAACCCGAGGTGGTTGAGGCTATGCGGTATTTTTTGAAAGAGCATTTCGGGAATCCTTCGTCCCTGTACTCCATAGGGAGGGAAGCCAGGGAAGCGGTGGAGGCTGCAAGGGAACAGCTTGCAAAAGCCCTCGGAGCCGATCCCGAAGAGATCTATTTTACATCAGGGGGAACGGAGTCCGACAACTGGGCTGTCAAGGGGACGGCTTTTGCCAGGCGAAAGGAAGGAAAGCACATTATCACAACCCCGATAGAGCACCATGCCGTGCTTTACCCCTGTGAGTACCTGGAAACGAAGGGCTTTGACGTGACTTACCTGCCTGTGGACGGGGACGGGCTTGTTGACCCTGCGGATGTGGAAGCCGCGATCCGGGACGATACCATCCTGATCTCGGTCATGTACGCCAACAACGAGATCGGGACCCTTGAGCCTGTGCCCGAGATAGGGAAAATCGCCGCCGAGAAAGGGATTCCCTTCCATACCGATGCCGTGCAGGTGATAGGGAAAATCCCGCTGGACATGAAGCGGGCTCATTCGGACGTGGACATGCTTTCCCTTTCCTCGCACAAGTTCTACGGGCCGAAAGGGGTTGGAGCCCTCTACATCCGGAAAGGGGTGGAAATCGATAATTACATGCACGGAGGCGCACAGGAACGGGGAAAGCGGGCCGGGACGGAAAATGTCGCCGGGATTGTCGGCATGGCAAAGGCAATCGAGCTTGCTACCGCAGACATCGAAACCCATAATAAAAAGATAAGGAAGCTTCGGGACCGGCTCAGGGCAGGCGTCCTGGAAATTCCCCATACCCGGCTGAACGGGCACCCGGAAAAGCGCCTGCCGGGAAACCTTAACTTCAGTTTCGAGTTTATCGAGGGAGAAGCCCTGCTGCTCATGCTTGACCAGGCAGGGATCTGCGGGTCTACGGGAAGCGCCTGTTCCTCGGGTTCGGTCGGCCCTTCGCATGTGCTCACCGCAATCGGTCTCTCTCCGGAAATCGCGCAGGGGACACTTCGCCTGAGCCTGGGGGACGCCAACAGCGAAGAGGATATAGACTACGTACTCGAGGTGCTGCCGGAAGTTGTCGAGAAATTGAGGGCAATGTCCCCGTTCTATAAGCCAACAGCCTGAGCCGACAGCCTGAGCCGACAGTCTGAAACAGGTGCTTGAGAAACGAATTCAAGGAGGAAACAGGGTGTACAATGAAAAGGTGATGGACCACTTCACAAACCCGCGAAACGTGGGGGAAATCGAAGGCGCCGACGGGGTAGGGGAAGCCGGAAACCCTCACGGGGATTTCATGAAAATATTCCTGAAGGTAAAGGACAACCTCATCGAGGATGTGAAGTTCAAGACCTTCGGCTGTGCGGCGGCAATCGCATCGAGTAGCATGGCAACGGAACTGATCAAGGGAAAGCCCCTGGAAGAAGCCTGGGACCTGACAAACGAAGCCGTTTCCGAAGCCCTCGGGGGCCTGCCTCCCGGAAAACTTGAGTGCTCAGTGGTCTCCAGGGAAGCCATCCACATGGCGATCAACGAATATAGGAAAAAGCAGGGACTTGAGCCCTGGGAAGAGAAACAGCAGTAAAAACCCGGCCCTTAGAGAAGAAAAGGAAGAGAAAAAGGAGAAAGAGGAAGAGGAAAAGGAAATAGAAAGAGAAAAAGGAGAAAGAGGAAGGGGAGAAAGAGGAAGGGGAGAAAGAGGAAGGGGAGAAAGGAAAGATAAGGAAGAGAAAAAGGAGAAAGAAAGGAGCAGAGGTAAGCCCGGAAAATTGAAGTCCCTAAAACTGAGATCCCGGAGAACTGAGGGCGGCCCCTAAAACCCTAAAAGAACCGCATGCGGAGAAGCTCAGAGAGAAGAGATTCTCAGTTAAGGTTTGAGGACTGTTTTCAAGCAAAGGCTGACTTGAGGCAGCGTAAAACCTCTGAAGGCAGCATGATACCTGGAAAGAACTTTATTGAAGTCAGCCTTAGCTTTTTTTTGGAGGAAAATGCTCAAACTTGCAAATTCGGTGGGTTTACCTCCGCTCATGTTTGCTATGCAAGGTAGTAAAACAAGATCAAGTAACATAAAGCATATTATTTAGCTAACGAATTATATTCGAAAAGCTAACGATGGGCACCAGAACTAAAACTGAAACAGTTTCAGGAAAGTGCCAAAAAGTTATAAAAATAATTTGCCCTGTCAGAAATTTAAAACATCCTGCTCCTGTTTTATCGTAAACTTAATCAGGAAAAGCTCAGATTTTACCCTATGAAAAAAATAGGGATTGTAGTCACCGACCCTGAGGACTGGACGGCCCGGGCCCTGATCGAGGCAGCCCGGGAAGAAGGCTTTTTTCCTCTTATTCTTGACCTCAGGAGCGCAGAGGTCAGCATAAACTCACAAACTGATTTTAAAGTAGGGGAAACCCGCCTTAGCGACCTTGACGCCGTGGTCGTGCGGGACGTTGGAGCAGGCACCCTGGAAGGGGTTTCTTTCAGGTTCGACATCCTGAGGGAGCTTGAAGCGGAAGGAATCCCGGTCATCAATTCCCCCGAAGCAATCCAGAACGCCGCCAACAAATACCACGCTTCCTGGCTCCTGGCAAAAGCCGGGCTTCCTGTGCCCGAAACCGAAGCCGTACAGAGCGTCGACCTGGCCCTGAAGGTTGTCTCAGGGTTCGGGGATGCGGTCATAAAACCTGTTTTCGGGTACAAGGGAAAGGATATTGTAAGGGTAAGGGACGGAGAAGTCCTCTTTTCGGACCGGAAAAGCCAGCCCGTTCCCGTGGAGGAGGCCCTGGAAGCCCTGCTTGCAGAAAGGGGAATGCTCTACATTCAGGAGTTCATTGAAAACCCGGGCAGGGACATCAGGGCTTTTGTGGTCGGAGGCAAAACAGTCGGGGCCATTTACCGCAGGGCTCCTGCCGGGTCCTGGGTAAACAACCTCAGCCAGGGCGGAAGCGCGGACCGCTGCGTGCTGACCGAAGAGCAAAAAAACCTTGCAGAAAAAGCAGCAGAAGCAATCGGGGCTGTTTTTGCGGGTGTGGATATCATAGAGGGTACGGAAGAGGAGAGTGGAAACAGAAGCAGAAACACCCAGAAAATCCTGGAAGTTAACGGGACACCTTCCGGAAAAGGCATCTTCGATTCCTGGGGGATAAATCCCGCCGTGGATATCCTGGGGTACATGAAAAATATTTTATGAAATTGATTACAAAGATACAATAAATATTGAAGACCCTATGAAAAATAATATGAAAAGTTAGATAGAACCCTCAAAAAAGTACAGGAAACGTTTAAAGTATAAGTTGACCTTGATTAGGCCCGAGGCAAAGGATGAGTGAATACAAACAGTGCATAGTTACCCGGAACGACCTGAAATTGTCCAAAGGGAAATTTGCGGTGCAGGTGGCCCATGCTGCGGTTTCGGCTTCGGAATGGGCAAGCAAGAGTGATCTTGAAAAATGGAAGGACGGGGGACAGAAAAAGGTTGTCCTCAAAGTTCCGACCCTGAAAGACCTTTACGAACTTAAAGAAAAGGCAAGACGGGAAGGACTGCCCACAGCTTTGATCCAGGACGCAGGGCTGACCGAAATCCCCCCGGGCACGGTCACAGTCCTCGGAATCGGGCCGGCAAAAGAAGAGCTTATAGATAAGGTCACAAAGGACCTGAAACTTTTGTGAACGCTTTTGCAAAAAAGCAAGAAAACCCGTGTCGTGTAGAGTTAATAGGGTGGTTCTCAAGGTAAATAATTCACCGGATAAATTGATTCTCCGGAAATACGGGGAAATCGGAAAGTTCCTTTAGGACCGGATTTGGGAGTGAGTTCATGGAAAAACCCAGGTTGTCAGGAAAAGCCATAGCCTCGATACTTGCCGTTTTATGCATAGGCCTTGTGGTGGCCACGGCCGGAATTCTGTTTTCGGACTCAGTTCCCGGGTTCGGAGCCTTCAGGGACGGATTTGGAAATATTTTTGATTCGAAGCAGGGAGAAAACCAGGAAGAGGTTTTCAAACCTGATTCCAGCTTATTCACTGTTCCGCAGGTGCCGGCTTATTTCCCCCGGGAAAATGAGGTAACTCCGGTTCTCAGGACCCCCATGGACCCCGGTTTTTCCCTGAGCACAAGTTACCAGACTGCCGAATTTTACCAGGGTGCGGTGAGCTATATCAAGGTAAATGTTAAAAATGAGGGCAGAAACCCCATCTTTATCGACAGGTACGGGGTTTCGGTCGGCAATTCCGAAAGCCTGGTGTATTCCGAGGACTGCGGAGCCCTGCTCGATCCGGAAGAGGAGCAGTGCCTGGGAGTGCTTTCGGTCAGGATGCCAGAAGGGGAAGATGAACCCACCCTGAACATTGTCCTCTGGCCACTTGCAAGTACTTCGGAAGGGAAATGGCACGAATACGAACCCCAGTTTCTGGAAGAGTTTACGGTTGAAGCAAAGCCCATGCCCCCAAAACTCGACCCTCCCTACAAATACAACACCCTTCCCTATTTCGGAATCCTGAACGGGCTTGTGGAACCGGGAGACCTATCCGTCAGGAAAGCTGCCGCAGAAAGCTCGGAGGAATATCCGGGAGCGTTCAACATCTATCAGGTCTGTGCCCTTTTTGACCGGGTAAGCGTGGATATAGGGTATATAAACGACCCGAGAGGAAATGACATCTGGGAACCCGCCAATGCGACCCTGAAAATAGGCGCAGGGGACTGTGAAGACCAGGCAATCCTCCTGGCTTCCCTGATCGAAGCCGTGGGAGGCACAACGAGGCTCTACCTCACGGATAACCACGCTTTTGCCGCGGCCTACATAGGCAACGAAACCGGGACGACAGATGCCATAATCGAAGGGGTAAGGGCCTACTACGGCAACGTCGATGTCTACTACCTGACCGACGACTACGGCTCCTGGCTGATGCTCGACCCGAGTTCCAGCCTCTACGCAGGAGGCCTCCCGGGGACTACTGCCCCGGCAAAACTCGCAACCGGAAAAAACCCCGATACCCTTGTGGACAGCTGGACTTTTGTGAATACGAGCAGAGTACAGGTTATTGACATCAGCTCGGAAGCCACAGGATAATTCAACGTAATAAATAAAAACGCAATAAACAACAACGCGATAAACCCGAAACGCAATAAGCTCATAAATTCATAAAGCACGGTATACCAAACCCGTGACACGATAGCCTCATGAGGGAATTAATCAAACTCATGAGACCCTTTCTTTATTCATTTTTCCTTAATTTTTCCAATAACCACTTAAGGAGTGTTTACAGCTCATGGAAGTTCCCAATATCGAAAAACAGATTGGAATCAGCCTTTACTCCACAGATACCGAAGGTCTCGGGGGACAGCTCCGCCAGGAAGTGGAGGACTTCATCGTAAAAGAGATCACGAACCGGGAGGAGGGGACTGAAGGCAAGCACCTGGTCCTTGAAGTCACCAAACGCGACTGGGACACCCACCATTTTACCCGGACCCTTGCAAAGATCCTGAAGATAAGCCAGAAGCGAATCACCGTTGCAGGCACGAAGGACAAGCGGGCACTGACAACCCAGAAGATCAGCATCTTTGGTGTGGACGCAGAGGCTATCGAAAAGGTCCGCCTGAAAGACGTGGAAATGAAAGTCCTGGGCCGGTCTAAAAAATCCGTGGAACTCGGAGACCTCACCGGAAACGAGTTCAGAATCACCGTCCGGAATATCGACCTCCCCGTGGAAGAGACCCGGACCATCCTTGGAAAAGCCACGGAAGAGATCCTGGCTGCCGGCGGAGTCCCAAACTTTTTCGGGATCCAGCGTTTTGGCTCGGTCCGCCCGGTCACTCACCTGGTAGGAAAAGCCATAGTTGAAGGCGACTTTGAAAAAGCAGCCATGACCTACATTGCCGAGCCCTTCCCCGACGAGCCAGAAGAAACAAAAGCCGCCCGGCAGTACGTAAAGGAGACCAGGGACTTCAGGACCGGCCTTGATAAATACCCTCTCCGCATGGGGCACGAACGGGCAATGATGAACCACCTTATAGCAAACCCGGATGACTTTGCAGGCTCTTTCCTGGTGCTCCCGAAAAACCTCTACCGCATGTTCGCCCACGCTTACCAGTCCTGCATATACAACACTATCCTCTGCCGCCGGATTGAAAAGGGTCTCCCCCTGAACCTTGCCGTGGAAGGGGATATCGTCTGCTTCAAAAACGAAGCCGGACTCCCGGACAGTTCCCGGACCGAGTCAGTCACCGCCGAAAAGGTAAACGCAATGAACCGCCTGCTCAAACGCGGCCGCGCCTTCATAACAGCCCCCCTCCCGGGCCATGCCACAGAATTCGCATCCGGGGTCCCGGGTGAGATCGAGCAGGAAGTCCTGAAAGAATTTGAAGTTCCTCTCGAAGGCTTCAACATCAAAGAAATTCCGGAAATGAGCTCGAAAGGCACCCGCCGGGAAGTCCTGCTGAATGTGGAACCCGGCTTTGAGGTCTCGGAAGACGAACTGAACCCCGGAAAATCAAAGGCAGTGCTGGAGTTCATGCTGCCCAAGGGGAGTTATGCAACAACCGTGCTGAGGGAATATATGAAAGCGGACCCGTTGCAGATGAGCTGAAAAACTGATAAACTGAGAAAAAGACCTGTTGCAGATTATTAGAGAGCTTAAAAAGCTGACTCACTGAATGCAGCTAAAAAATTGAAAATGGCCGGGTTGCAGGGTCTGCTGTTTGCTCATTTTACCCCTGGCAGCCCCTGGCAGCCCCCGGCTTCCAGGCACCCGGTTCCACCTACGCTCGAAGCAGGCGAGCGGCTTTTCATCACAGTTAAATTCCACTTTCAGGACCAGGGATTTTATTTCTCCTTCATTTCCTTCTTCATTCCTTCCTTCCTGATGCCATAAACAAGAAACGCAATTCCGATCAGAAGGATTACAAACATAAACAAGAAGGCAAGAGCAACAAAGAATCCGAATCCAAGCCCGGCACTATAAGGTTCTAAGGCTTTAATAGATAGAAAAATTACTCCCGTTAGAGCTATTAGCCAGGAGCCAAAGACAAGTGCCCTGTTTTTTATTTTTATCAGAAGTATTACCAGCAGAATTAGCATTGCAGCGATGGCGACCTGAGGAAAATAATAGGATGCAGAACTCTCGAGGCCCTTTGTAAAGAACATACCTTCTTCTCCATGTTCAAAAGAATACAATGTTCCCTCAGTTGAAACCAGGTATAATTTGTCTTTGTAAAGTAAGGGCTTCGAGACATCATATCCTTTTATTCTGCTGCTGCTCCATACGAGTCCCCCTGTGCTGGAATTCAAAAATAGTATGCTGCTCGAATCCGTACAATATATGAATTTATCACTAATCACAGCTTTGAAAAAACTCACATTTGAATAGGAGTACTCATTCAAAATTTCGCCGGTTTCAGGCTTTAAGACGCTAGGATTTGAAAAACCAACAAATAATTTGCCATCTGTTACTTCAACAACATTCTCAAACCCCCAATTGTTTGTTTTCCAAACTTCTTCTCCGGATTCAACAGACAATGCAATAATGCTCCTCGGTCTCGAAGCATAAACCAGGTCTTTGTAAAGGAAGGGTTCGAGATGTAAAACCTTGCCTGGATATACAAATTCCCATACCACATCTCCTGTATGTGCATTGAGAGCAATTATACCCTCATCATCAGGCTTTTCCAGGTATCCGAATACCACAAGATTTCCATTCACCACGACCCTTGACAGCTCGTAGCCACGGCCTTCGGTTCCAACGTCGCTTATGTTGAGTTCATACTCCCACTTCAAAGTTCCGTTTTCAGTGTCAATGGCAGCCACGTACCTGTCATCAGGCGTGCTGACAAACAGGGAATTTCCAAATACAACGGGCATACCCCACCGGGTATTCGGATATTCTTTACTCCACAATATTTCCCCGGTTTTTGCGTCCAGTGCATCAATGTTTGTAGAGTGCACGGCAAACAAAACCCCGTCCTTATACTCCAGGTCAACCCCCCGTACACCACTCCATTCTTTACTCCAGAGCAAGGTACCTGTTTCCGCATCCACGGCTATAATAATAGTCTCTCCAAAATCCCCTCCCTCAATGTAGAGGACCCCATCCGCAGCAAGTGTTACCCCGGGCGGTCTCCCGTACGCAAGCTGCCAGGGCAATTCATAAGTCCAGGCAACTTTCAAAGGCGGCTCCAGAGTTACAGGTTCGATTTCGTTTAGCTGGAGCGTAAGGTTGTAAAACTCAAAGTCGTCATAATTACTGTCGTCCGAACTACTCCCGGAGCTGATTTTTAGGGTATTGTTCCCGAGATTGAAAAGAGTTGGATGAACAGGAATTCTGATGTCCACTTCAGCGGAATCCGCAGTTCCTCTCGGGATATAGTCGTTAAGGGTCCCTACATATATTTCGTTGAGGTAAACTTTATCCAGAAATTCATCAGTCGGGCCCTGAACTACGCTTTTGACTGTTAATCTGAGTTCCGCACTTCTTATGTCTGCCGGAGGGTCCAGGGTAAAAGTTGTTGTATAAACCAGTCCCTCCGGCTCAGAGGGCCTCAATTCTTCTTTAAAATTATCCCCGAGGTGGTGCTGTGTGGGGTCGAGAGCTATTTCAACCGCTGAAGCTCCCGAAACGGAAGCAAATAAAGAAGCAAACAATAGCAGCGCAATACATAGTAAATTTTTCATCACATGATCCCTCAAATTTTGTACATTCGTCATTCCAGGATAACATTCCCTCCAGTCCGAAGCCCTGCATGCTCGACGGGAAAAAACCCGCACGGAAAGGGTCCGGACATAAATGATAGGGGAAAAATCACCCTGCACAGCAATACAGGGCTGCCATTTCTCCCGAACACTCGCTCAAGGTTTACCCTCAAACTTTACTCTAACTCTTCCGTCTCCAGGGTGCGCTCCGAAATCCAGTCCCCGATAAGCTCCAGAGCAGCCGGCGACATTGTCTCTTCAATCTTTGCGTACTCGGACATGGACCCGGTTTGAGCGGTCTGGAATGCATGGTTGAGGCCCGGCAGTTCTTTTACGGTATAGTCCTCGTTGTCTCCTGCTTCGAGGGCTTCCTCGATGGCCCTAAGGTTTTCTGCAGGCGGCACCTGTACGTCTTTTTCCCCATTTATCGCAAGGACCGGGCATTCAACTTTCATCAAGGTCGGTCCGGGGTCGTATGTCAGGCCAAAGCGTTCCCTAGGCAACAAAAAACTCCGGACTCCGGCCTCCACCTGAGCCTTTAGAGGAGCTTCAGGGTTTCTGACATACTTATATTCTTCTTCGGTCAGGTTTGTATGGAAATCTGTTAGAATATCTCGAATTTGCTCCCCGGCGATTGTGTCATCCTCTTCCTTTTTCAGCACAGAATATATATCTTCCAGAAGAGCTATATTTTTGTCGATGAGCTCTTTGGGCACTCCATCGGCCTCAGCAATCCGCCTTTCCTGTAGCAAAGATAATTCTTCCCCGTTCAGGCCCGGGCCTGCCATCAGTACGATGAATGCAACATCCGGGTCCCGGACTGCCACCATCGGGGCAATTTCCCCGCCTTCGCTGTGCCCTATCAGGCCAATCCAGGCAGGGTCAATCTCCTTGCGGCTCTTCAGGTACTCAACACCTGCAAGTGCGTCCCCTGCAAAATCCTCGATAGTTGCCTGGGAGAAGTTTCCGGTTGAGCCTCCGGCACCCCGGTCATCTACCCTGAGGACAGCAATCCCCCGGCGTGTTAAATAATCCGAGAGCACAAGGAAAGGCCGGTGGCCTAAAACTTCTTCATCGCGGTTTTGCTTGCCGGAACCGGTTATGAGCAGTACGGCCGGGAACGGCCCTTCCGTCCGGGGGGTGGTTAGCGTCCCGGCCAGTTTGATCCCGGCCTCCTTATTTTCATAAACAACTTCTTCTTCATCGTACGGATAGGGCCTTACAGGATCCTGGGGCCTACGCAGGACAGGAACTTCGTCAATATGGTTTAACGTGAGTTGGAAGGTCTCACCGCCCTGTTTCCACTCGCCTTCGAGGGTTTCGCCCTCCTCCTTGAGCACTCCTTCAAAAGCACCCTTTATGGATGCCACTTCAAGGAGCAACTTCCCATCCCCATAAACGACATTATCTGCAGGTATGACTCTTGATCCCTGGTCAGGGCTACCTATAGTGGCGTTCAGTGAACCCCCGGGATTAGCGGAAATATTGAATAAAATCCTTAATTTCGTTCCGTCCTGGAACTCCAGGCTTCCAAGCCAGAGCCCTTCAATTTTTTCTATATCTTCAAGGCCTTCAATGGCCTCATCGGGTGTACTAAATGGTTGTGAGACGCAGCCGGAACTAATTACAATCGCTAGCAGAAAGACAAAGCAAATTATAATTTTACTCTTCATAGTAACCCTCTTTTCCAAAATTATAATTTTTTTTATTATGCAGCGGATGTAGTTTTGTTTATGAACGGAAGCGCATAAAGAAGCAAACAATAGTAGTGTGATTCTTTGCACATTTTTTGTCGAAGGCTTCATCATATTTTGTACCTTCATAACTCCACCTCAAATCATTTTCTCCGGATTTTTTCAAAAACAAGAAGGGAAGGTATAGGAAAATCACCCACTATCAACGCAGTCGAGCGGCCTTTCCTTCCTGGCCGAGACAAAAAAGTAGAGGATGAAGGCAGAAACATCTGCCTCCAGAATCCCCGGATAAAAGACTCTTACCTCAACCCATAGCCAGAAGATTCAAATCAGCGTTCAGGTCAGCGTTCAGATCCGTGCTTTTTTACGATGCAGGCCGAAACCAATACTCCTAACAAAGTAAACATCACCTTGAACCCAGGAATATCCCTGGATTCTTGCATATCTTCGGTTGATGCTTCGGTTGATGCTTCGGTTGATGCTTCGGTTGATGCTTCGGTTGATGCTTCGGTTGATGCTTTGGTTGACGCTTCCGTTCCCTTTACCAGTTCCACATCCCCCTGGGGAAATGTTTCCTGCACATCTTCAGTCGGAGCTTCCGTTTCTTCTACCAGTTCCTTATCCAACCGAGCAAGCTCTTCATATTGGAATACGAGTGGTACTTCATCAATTCCAAGTTCTTTTCCCTCCCTGTCAAATATTCCGTAGATCTCGTCCAGAGTGGAATCGTTAACATCCAAACCTTCCAGAATTCCGACTTCGATTCGGTTTTCTCTGTTCGTGCCATAGTATAAAACCGGCCCGGCAGGATAAAAGTATGATTTCATATCGTTTCTTGCACCGTTCATAGTAGAACGGAGCTGATCGAACCATTCTCTCCTCCTGTCTTCAATGTAGAACTCACGCTTTTCTCCGTAAGCGGCAATTACCGTTGTTTCATGTTGATTTTCAATCTTTTCAAGGCTTATTTCTGCAAATGTCCGGACTCTCTCAAAGTCATCATCCAGGGCTTCGGTAAGCGGCCCTATTGCGCGCTTGTCCCCGATTCTGCCAAGAGCCTCGGTAGCAGCGACCCGGACATAGGGGTCTTCGTCTCCAAGGGCCTGGATCAGGGGCTCAACCGCAGGCTCTCCCATTGAGCCCAGGGAATACCCCAAATCTTCCCGAAGTTCAGGATTTCCAATCTTCAGGGTCTGAATCATTGGCTGAATTGCTCTTTCATCCCCCATATGCCCAAGAACGATAATTACTCTCTTCTGCAGGTAAACACTTTCATTATCGTCCTGTAAAACCAGGATCAGGGGTTTGACCGCAGGCTCCCCTATTTCAACAAGGGCATATATTGCAGCTCTATAAACGTCCCACTCTTCCTCCATCAGGAGCAGGATGAGAGGCTCCACGGCTTTTTCGTCCCCTATTTTCCCGAGAGTGCAGGCTGCATTTTCCCGCGTATCCGGATCTTCGGACTCCAGGGCCAGGATTAAAGGTTCCACTGCCGGAGACCCTATTCCAACCAGTCCTTTTACGGCATTCTCTTTAACATCCAGATCCGGAGCATTGAGGTCCCGGATTAATGCTTCTATTTCCGGGGAGCTTGGGTTCGAGACTTTTGAGTCCGAGACGTTTGAATCCGAAGAGTTTAAGTTTGAAAAGTCTGAGTCCGGAGCCTCTAACTCCTGATCGATCGAACCGGCACTGGCTATGCCAGTTCCGACACATATGACCGATTGAATGACTACCAGTGCGAAAATCGCCAGAGCAATACTTAATTTTTCATCTTTCATTTAATCCCCAATTCAAAATTAATTAATTTTTACCCAATGACTTTGCCTGTGAGGACTTTCATAAATTGGAAACAGTATTGTAATTTAGAACCTGATGCAGGTCTGATTTAAAAAAATACAAGTTTTCCTGCTTCCTGCGTGGGAATAAGATAGCCTTTGACCTCGTCAAGCTTGGGGTTTGCCGGGTCCACCCCGTATTTTTCAATATAGTCAGCCCTTGCCTCCTCCATTATGTTTGACATTTCCTGCTCGCTCATTACAACATCATAATCTACACCTTCTTTCGAACCCTCCGGAGGCTCGCCTGTCTCGGTGACCAGGACGCTGAAGTTACCATGAAAAACGGTGCCTTCTAGGTAATGAGGAAGTTCTCCCCGGGCAAATTTGATGTCATTCTCGGTGATATTGTATTTTTCATACAGCTCCTGCAATTCGGCATCCGTATAGCTCACATCCGCATCAAGGGGGATGCCACCTGCCATTTCTTCCGGGCTTTCATAACATGTTCCGAGAACTCCTATGATACACACAAAAGCTGCGATTACTGCTATCCATATTTTATTCATGTCAGACTCTCCACAGGTTTCAAGACTGCATATAAGAAATCAGTTGCAGGAAATCAACTCAGTTGCAGGAAATCAGCTGCATTACAAAATAAGAAAATTTAAACCATATAACTTTTCTGTGAAAAATCAAATATCAATTTTGAATTGAATAATTTAAGTAACAAAATTCAAACATTCCCCCTTAGTTTGATGATATGGAGAGAAAAAGACAAATATACCTTATATTTAAAAATTAATGGAGTTGGGCTAAAACCTGCAAAGCGGAAAACGAAAGCTGGAAGATTAATTACAGGTGAGATCAGGTGAAAACAAATATGAAATTTGGAATAGCTGCGCTGGTTATAGCAGTGCTGCTGTCGACCGTCTTCTTTGCATCGTCTGAAGACACACAAAAAGCCGCAGATAAGGGGGAAGAGGAGAAAGAAGAAACTGCAGCTGCACCCTGGTTTGATGAAGGTGATGAATTAAACCGGCTCAATACTTATGAACTCACAGCCCTTGCCGAAAAGAACGAAACGGTAAGAAAAATGCTCGAAGAAGACCGAAAGCTTGAGCCTGTCCAGATTGAAAGCCTTGAGGATATAGAACACCTTCCGGAAAACTATCCTGAAGAATTAAAAAGACTGATGATCGAAGATTACCTCGCGAGGCAAAATCTCTCGGAACAGCAAGACAACAGTTCCGATGATTTCCCGGAACCACCAACTGATGAAGTAAACGAATCAACAACAAATGATTCTAACGAGTCAACAACAAATTGAAATCGTGCGCATGCAGCTACAGAGGAATAAAGAAAATAGTTTGGCTTTCCTTAAGGAATGAAGACAATTTTGACCAGGCTTGATCCCGATTCCACGAAGGAGAAAGGCAAAAATGTTACAAAAAATATCCACCCGGTCTTTAGCAACGGCTGCTTTAATAGCGTTGATACTTGTTACAATTTTGTATTACATAGAAGAGTCATTTTTCCCGGGGCACGATTCTTCTTTTATGCTCTTTAGCCAGTTCGTGGGCGGAGTATTTTTTGCACTGATGATAGTGGCTCTAATCGCTCTAAGCATATCAGCCTTCAAACTCGTTATCAGGCATATTAAAGGAAATTAAACAGACTTTATAGATTTAATAAAGATTAAGAGCTGACGAGAAAGGGGTTGAAGTAACTGAAAATAAAAAACTGCCTTGAATTGGAATTCGTATTACTGGTATTCTTTTTAATGATAGTTTCCACAGGTGCCACCGCAGCAGCTACGAACATCATTGTGGATGGAAACGGAGGAGCAGACTATACCTCCATACAGGAAGCTGTAAACCATTCTAAATCCGGGGACACTATTATAGTTTCCAGCGGAACATATACGGAAAATGTGGATGTGGAAAAAGAACTAACCATTATCTCAAAATCCGGAAATCCGGAGGATACAATTGTCCAGGCAGCCGATCCGAGTGATCATGTATTCCATGTAACGGCTAGTAACGTTACAATTAGCGGCTTTAACGTCACCGGAGCCGAAAGTACCGGAAAAAGCCGCGAGCCCTGCGGAATATTCCTTGACGGAAGACCCGAATTAATCAGGACTCCGGAGGGAAATTTAGATGATGGAATTGAGGGGGGAGTAGATGGAGGGGTCCCCGGAGAAGTTGATAGAGATGTCCCCAGAGAAGCAGATGAAGGAGTTTACGCCTGCACCATCACCAACAATATAATTTCCAGCAACATCCTGGGCATTTTTCTGGAAGAATCCGGTAACAACACCCTGAGCAATAATACCGCGTCGAATAACCATATCGCCATCGTTCTGGCCGCATCCGACAATAACGAGCTGAAGGGAAACTCCGCATCGGACAATATGGGCGGCTTCTTCATGTTCGGAGGCGCAAACAACGTTTTTAGCGAGAACAGGATTTCAAGGAGCAGGATCGGGTTCGTGCTGGACTATTATAGCAGTAATAATATTTTTAGCAACAACGCCGCCCTGGACAATGAAAACGGCTTCTACATCCGGAGTGCCGAAAATATCACGCTGATAAACAATAACGCAAGCTCGAACAATGAAACGGGGATCTACCTGGACGCCTCCGCAAATAACACCCTCGAAGGCAACAGGGCAGACCTGAACAGGAAATACGGCATCCACCTCAACCATTTTTCCCGGAACAACGTGCTACAAAACAATACCGTTTCAGGGAACGAACACGGGGTCATGCTGTATTATTACAGCGAAAACAACTCCCTGAAAGGAAACATTGCAAACCTCAACAGCAAAAACGGGTTCTACCTGAATGAAACTTCCGGCAACACCCTGAAAGCAAACACTGCAAACTCGAACGGCGGGCACGGGATCTATCTCAAGTCCTCTACTTTCAACACCCTCGACAACAACACCGTAAACTCAAACGGGCTTTACGGCATCTATCTTGACCCTTCGAATAATAAAACGGTGAACCCCGACATCATAACCGCGGATTTCAAGTACTGCAGGTTCCTTGAGGATTCCAGCAACAACAACACGGTAAGCGGGAACTGCCTGAGCAGCAATAGTGAAGCAATCGTGGCAAATTATTCCGAAAACAACATTTACGACAACTACTTCGATGATAAAACGTCCGTTAAAGCGCCCTTCACCTCAATGTTAGTGGCAATGATTGACAGGATGAGGGCTTTTTTAGTAACTCGCTGAGTTCCTGCTAATTGATTGTGCAAAAAAAGGTTTGTAGAGATATTAAGAGAAAGCTGAATGAAAATTCCCATGCCCAGAATTCAGACCAATCCACTTATTCTATATTTCGGCTTTTAATCATTTTTACTTTTTTCCTCAAGACCTTTCTTCATGCAACACTTATTATATTTTTTCCCGGAACCACAGGGACAGGGGTCATTGCGCCCGACTTTTTCCGGCTTGAGCATTCTTTTCAATTTATCAGGAATCCTCTTTTTCCCGTAAGAAATCTTCCATAGCCGTTCGAATTCCTGAGGATTAAAATGCTCCAGAGGGTCAGCAAAGTGTCTTTGATAATCCATACTTTCATCAGGACTGGAGTATATTGAATCAACGTCTTCCATATTAATAATGAAGTCGTCTACCAACCCCTTTTCATAGAGTGACCTTATGTCTTCGAGAACCTCAGGATCTTTGAATTCCGAGAGGTCGGAAATCAGGAAACCAAGAAGTTCGGGGTCGTCTTCTTCCTGCAGGAGCTGTCTGAAAAACCGGATAGTAGAATCCCAGATTTCAGGGTGCTTGTGAGCAATGGCAGAAAGGGCTCCACTTGCAGCAGACCGTTGATATAAGCCAGTTGTCCTGTCAGAGATAAACTTCTTCAAATCCTCAACCGCATCCAGCCCGAAATTTGCCAGGATTGTTGGAAAATCTTCCGTAATCCAGTCCCCGAGTTCCTCCTTCCGTTCTCGGAGGTGCCAAAAGGCTGCATTCCTGGCAGCAGGAGTTTTTATTGCCCCGAATAAAAAACACGCATGTATTGGCGCCCAGCCGTCTCCCGGACTCCCTTACATAAAGGAGGCATCGTCTTCAATAATGCGTACCAGATGGGGGACGGCATCCGGCCTCCGGGAAATTTCCCTGGCAAGTCCGGGGTCAACCACAAGTTCCGAATTTACCAGTTCCCGGATAAGTTCTTCCGTAGAACAATCTTCGTAGCTTTCCATGTCCTAAGATATCGGCTCCTTTCGATAAATAAAAAGCGCTGGTGAAGGGGACTATTTACTTATCCGGACCCGGTGAAAAGAAAGAGAAAATACGAAAATGAAATGTTAAATGTTGAGAAAATGGTAAAATAGCCTTAAATGAAGGAATCCCTCAAAAGGATCAATTTTCAAAAAGCCCTTCAGACCACAAAATTATACTGGGAAAAAGGTACTTGGGGCCGGGTTATTGATAACCCCACCCGACCTGCTCATGACCATCATGGACAGGGAAAGACCAAAAAATCCTTATTTCTTCTTCTTTTCTTTTGCCAGCTTCTTCTTGGCATCCTTACTTCCGGAAGCAGCCAGTTTTTCAAGCTGTTCCATTTTATCTCTCTGAGCCTTCTGCTTTCTTTCCTTATCTCTTTTAGACATTGCCATAATAAAATACCTTCATATGGACTGCCATAATGCAGTCTCTTTAATATGCTGCTGCAGCGCAAGCTCTCGAAGGGCACTGACGCAATCTATTACCCTCTGTTTTAAAAGTACTTATCAGTTTCCGGCGGGATATGAAATTTTTTGATGAGATGAAAAATTGCCGGGCAGCAGGAAATTCGGAGCCAAAAGCAGGAAATCAACGCAAACGTTCAACACATATATAACAGTATGACATCTGTTAGGGTAATACCTTCATTTATAGTCCCGAAGGTAAATATTTACACTTACATTATAACCACGGAAGACACAGAAAGCACGGAAGGATTGTGCCCCTATTTCCTTTATTCCGTGTTTTCCGTGTTTTCTGTGATTAAACTTTCACTTGAGATTTGTGAAGGCATCTGGGTACTTGACTATATTATACCATTTCAAGTTCAATTTTGATCCTGTCAAAACCATCAAAAACACCATTAAAATCTATGTTTAAGCCTTGCTATGGACATTAACCTGGTTCTGTCTAACCCTTTCCGGCCCTTTCTGGCTCTGTTCCAGAATTAAAAAACTCCGGATGAAGGGAAAAAAACAAAAGCTAAAGGAACAAGAGGCCCCGGCTGAACAAAAATAAGGCCCTGGCTAAAAAGAAAAAGAGATCCGAGCTAAACAGAAAAAAAGCCCTAGCTGAATAGAAAAGAGGGCAAAGCTGAATAGAATATAAATCAAGCACCGGAGAGCATCATTTATGGCTTCTGAAGAAAATAATGAAATTGTTGAAGAAGAACTTTCATTGTCCGAATACCTGGAACCCGACACCCCGGAAATACTGGAAATAAAAAGCCTGTACAATATGGAGGAAGAATACAGTGAGTATCTGGGCACGATTGAATATGCAATTGCCGACTATTATTATAACACTCACAGGGAATTAAAGGACAAAGATGTCATCTCGGCATTGAAGGACATCAAGCAAAACTACGAAAAAGATATTTCTTTCTTCAAAAGCGACCTTGAAATGCTAATTATTGAAGACCTGCTTGAAACCCTTCAAGAGTTCCCGCTTAGCCACCACGAGTTCAAGCTGCTCTTTGACTACATCCTGTGGGTCATTGACAACAGGTCCTGGGTGGAGGATGAGCAGGCTTACGTAAAGTGGACCGCATACGTCCTGGGCCTGTTTTCAAAAGAAGAAGAGGAAGACTACGAAAAGCAGTTCAAAAAGATTACCAGCGAAATGGGCCTGACCGATGCCCAGGCTGATATGCTCCTTTTGAAAAAGGACGCAGATGAATTCTTCGAAGAAGGCGGCCTATTCGAAGGCAGGGAAGAAAGCGAAGTCCTTGCCAGGGAAACCGTAGCAGACGACCTTGAAACCGGCTTCTTTTTAATGACCGACGACGAAAAGTCCGATTTCCTGCTCGAAAACGGCCCGGACTATATCGATCTCGTACAGTCCTATATCTCCGACCTTGCGGAAAAAGAAGATTTCGAGAAACTCCAGGCATTCTACAAAAAGCTCAGTGAAAAAGAAAAAGACTTCTTCCCCCTTCACCTGATGATGGGCACAATCTATCTCGGCAAAGACCCCGCCTTTGCAAAATCCTGTTTCCAGGAAACTTTGAGGATTGTAGACACATTAGAAGAGATCCCCAAAGAAACGAAGGAGGACCTGAGAGCAAGTATTGGCCTCCTGAATAAATTCATGGGGGAAGAAACGGAAGAGTAAGAGGTTTGGGAAAAGGGTTTGGGAAAAGGGTTTGGGAAAAGGGTTTGGGAAAAGGGTTTGGGAAAAGGGTTTGGAAAAGGAATGATGATTTTCAAAACCGGAACCCTTTCAGTTTTTATGAAATTTGGGAACCAGGACAACCGTAATAGGTGTATTTTGTGGTATTTTGCCACGCTCGCCTTGGCGAGCGGCTTTTACCACCCGGATTCCATATCGGGATCACAGAAAAATCTGAGACTTTTTGGGAGTTACACTGCAAGTGCAACATAAAGGTGTCCGTTTCGCTTGCTCTGCTTGCTCAAGCAGAATTATTACTATATCTTTTTTATTATATTTCGTCTGGCACTCGCCCAGCAATCTTTGAACCACCGCTTCGACCAACCACATATTTTACTCTTGCTGTTTTCCCAGTATCTCCGAATGATATATGACTTTTGCATGCGGCAAGCTAATGTTAATGACGAAAGTAGAATTGTTCCCAGATTTTGCGGGATCACTATCAATGGCTCCCTGTTGATCCATTGACCTGCACCCCCAAGTCACTGATTCAATGAGGGTGGCCGCTTATTTACACGTCTTTGTACCTTTTCAGGCATTCTTCATACATGTCTATCATGAATACTTTGAAACTCTCCTCTTCCTTATACAAAACAATCCATAACAGTTGCAATACCTGTTCATAAGCAAAGTAGAAGAATCGAATATTTACATCCGTAGATTTGGATTTAATTCTTGCTTCATCCTGAATTCTAAAACCAGTCTCAATTCTCCATCTTCTTTTGTATGATGCAATAATATGGTCAAGATCAATTGTAGACTGATTAGTGGCGAATGCCCAGTCATATGATTTGTCGCTTCTTTTGTCGAATATTTGTTTCAGCAATGCCAGAGTTGTTTCGCCTTTCAGAACCGTTTTATTGATATTGAGTTTGAACTTGTATTGCATTGTTTTCTTTTCAGCTTCTTCCATTTGAGCAAGTTCTTTTCTAACTTTGGAGTTTTTTGGGACAAAAATCAAGTACGGATACTTTGAATTTGAAAGTGTCAGCATGAGGTCTTTGCTATAGAAGCCCCTATCAAACAAAATTAGAGATATCGATTTTACCATTGGTTCAATGACTGTGAGGCACCATGTCACGGCATGTGCCATGTTATGCCCCATCCTGACCGGGATTGAAACAAGAGGGATTTTTTGTGGGATATCTGAACTGACAATTGAACATGTCAAGAATTTGAATTTCCCGGATACTCCATGTTCTCCAGTCCAGCCATGTATCCAGAAACCCTGAGGATCACCATAAAAATCTTCATCTGTATAATCGAAGGCTAACACAACGTCTTTTTCTTGAAGACCAAACTTTGTTCCCAGGATTTTGACCGTTTCGAGATATTCCCAGTAAATGTTTGAAATAAGGGACTTTCTTTATTGCACGATGCAAAGAGTCTGCTCTGTTTCCAACGGTTTCAACATTGGTGTTGGCAACTGAAGCTTTGAGAAGATCTCGATCATAGTGGAAGCCGGAAAGGAATTTGCTCTTTGGTGTTAACTCCAGAGAACGATCTATGAATGTATCCAATGTCTTTAGAGTACGAAAATATCTGGAGGGATCTAAAGTCATATTATCACCAGATAAACCGTACGTCCAAGATACTCCTTGGGGCAGTCGACCTTTGCACCATTCCCGAATTTGCTTACTTTGCGAATGAAGAATCCTTCAATGTTATCAATTTCAAGATGGTTTTGGGCTTGCAACTCAACTTTCTTCATAGTATATATTATGTATATACTAAAAATATAAAAAATTTAGGCAAACCACGAGTTATTATAAAAATTAGAACATTGATTCGGAGATACTGGGTTAAGACAAATACTTTAATAAAAGGGAAATGACTATTCACCTACGTTTCAGCGTGCATTTACGTTTCAGCATGTACTCAGATTTCAGAATTCATTTGCATTACAGCGCCGTTCAAACATTATATTACCATATTGAATCGGCATGTCACATTTACATTAAAAATTATATTTACCCTCAATCAAGGTGTGAATTTATGTCTTTAGCAAATCTCAGAACGCATTATACGACCGACGTAAACCCTGAAAAAATTGAAGACGGTCAGAAGGTAACCCTTGCTGGCTGGGTCCACGAGGTCAGGGACCTCGGAGGGATCTGCTTTGTTGTGCTCCGGGACCGGGAAGGAAGGGCTCAGGTCACGCTTGTTAAGAAGAAAATCGACAGGGACCTTTTCAACGCCGCAAGGAAGCTTGTGCGCGAGTCCGTGATCTCGGTAACAGGCTCTGTTAAACTCGAAGAAAAAGCTCCCAACGGGTACGAACTTATCCCCGAGGAAATCGTTGTCCTGAACGAGGCAAACTCTCCGCTGCCCATGGACACCACCGGGAAAGTGGAAGCTGAACTGGACACAAGGCTGGACTCCCGCTTTATCGATCTGAGACGGGCCGAATCAACGGCTGTTTTCAAGGTCAGACACCAGGTGCTCCAGGCAGTCCGGGAATTCTTTGTGGAAAACGGTTTTCTTGAGACCGCAACCCCTAAGGTCGTGGCTACGGCTACGGAAGGCGGTACCTCACTTTTCCCGATCACCTACTTCGACAGGGAGGCATTCCTCAACCAGAGCCCCCAGCTTTTCAAGCAGATCCTTATGGGCGGCGGCTTTGACAGGGTCTTTGAAATCGGACCCATCTTCAGGGCAGAGGAGCACGACACCCGCAGGCACCTGAACGAAGCAACCTCTATTGACGTCGAGGTCAGCTTTGCCGACCACTTTGACGTAATGGAAATCCTGGAAAACCTGGTGGCTTACGTCTACACAAAGGTCCTTGAAAACTGCGGCAATGCCCTTGAAACTCTCGGGGTCGAACTGAAGGTCCCGAAGCTCCCCTTCAAGAAGCTTACCTACGACGAAGTCATCGAGATCATAAATGCCCACTCGGAAGAGAAAATACAGTGGGGAGACGACCTCGGTACCCAGGGCGAACATGCTGTGGGCCAGTATGTATATGAAACCACCGGCGAGTCCCACTACTTCATCACCGACTGGCCTACGGAAATCAAGCCCTTCTATGCCATGCCCTACGAGGACAGGCCGGAATTCTCCAAGTCCTTTGACATGATGCACCGCACCATGGAACTCTCCTCCGGAGCCCAGCGGATCCACATCCCGGACCTGCTCAAGAGCCGGATCGAGTCCCAGGGCCTGAACCCCGACGGTTTTGAGTTCTACCTGAAAGCCTTCGATTACGGGATGCCCCCGCATGCAGGCTGGGGTATGGGCTGCGAACGTTTTGTCATGACAATGCTCGGCACCGATAACATCAGAGATACCGTGCTCTTCCCCAGGGACAGGAGAAGACTTTCTCCCTGATTTCCCTCAATTTTCTTTATTTTTCAATATTTTCTTCTTTGAAGTTCTTCTTTGAAGTTCTTCTTTGAAGTTCTTCTTTGATTTTCAGAATTTCAAGCGATTATTTTTTCAACTTTGAACGGAAGGTTGGTCATAGTATGACAGACAGAAACGTATCCGCTGAAAAACCGGAGAAACGGTCAGCAGGGATTGCCGCAGCCCGGCTTGTCAGGTCTGGCATGGTTGTAGGGCTCGGGACTGGCTCAACGGTTGCATACACGATTAAAGAACTCGGAAGGCAGGTCCGGGAAGAGGGACTTAACATCCTGGGAGTCGTTACCTCATACCAGTCCGAGATGCTCGCTATCGAATCCGGAATCCCCCTGACCACCCTTGCCCAACACCAGGAACTCGACCTTGCCATTGACGGGGCAGACCAGGTAGACGTAAAAATGTATGCTATCAAGGGAGGGGGAGCCGCTCACACCCGGGAAAAGATCGTCTCTGTTTCTGCAAAACACTTTGTGGTGGTTGCTGACGACTCTAAAATGAGCAAGGAACTTGACCGGGAAGTGCCCGTGGAAGTCCTGCCCTTTGCAAAGGAGCTCGTCGTGAAAAAAATCCGGGAACTCGGGGGGAAACCCGAACTCAGAATGGCGTCCCGTAAAGATGGCCCCGTGATTACGGACAACGGGAATTTCGTTCTCGATGTGGCTTTTGGCGTGATCGAAGACCCCGCAGCCCTCTCCCTTCAACTGTCTGCAATTCCCGGCGTTGTCGAGCACGGGATTTTTTCCAATGTTGACGAGGTCTACATCGGGAAAACGGACGGGTCCGTGGAAATCATTAAAAAATAAGATCATTAAGAAGGCATTGAGATGTACAATCATTGACAATTAAATATAGATGTCATTGAGATGTACAATTATTGATAAGTAAGATCATTTAGAATTCATTTAGAATTACGATCACTGGCAATTAAATTGATAAGTGCTGCGGAAATAAGGCCGGATTTAAATCCGGACAAAATTTCTGTCTTGCATCCCTGAAAAAAGGAAACGTAACGGGTGTATCTGCTCGTTTTGTTCTTCTGCTATCCGGGTTGTTGAATGGAATTTACATTTCCGAAGACCGGCATATTTTTATAGAAGTATTATCAGTACTTTTGTGATCAAATCCTTCTTCGATGCGCTTAAATTATTTGCAGGTGGAAGTAACAGGATAATCTGTGAGAGCTACTCTTATGTGAGATATACATATGAGAGATACCCTGAGCTGAGAGATATTCTCTGTTGGGAGAACTCTTCTCTGGTATGAGATATCTTTCCGGATACTAGAGAGGCTCTGACTGGAAAAACTACCTCAATTTATCCGGAATCAGGTAGACAGGATTAAGCGCCGGGAAAAATACTTTAAGTTATCGGGTATTTAAGGATTCAGGTATTTGAAGTTTACAAATTTAAATGTCACGATAATCAAATATTTTTAGGAGGTTTAAGTTCAGATGGCAAGCGGTGGCCAGCCAGTTTTCATAATAGATCCGAATAAAGAGCAGACAAAGGGTAAAGAAGCCCTCAGCATGAACATTGCAGCTGCAAAAGCAGTGGCAAGCATTGTTAAGAGTACACTCGGGCCGAGGGGCATGGACAAGATGCTCGTCAATGTCCTGGGAGACGTTACTATTACTAACGACGGTGCTACCATCCTGCACGACATGTCCATCGAACATCCTGCAGCCAAGATGGTTGTGGAGGTCGCTCAGTCCCTCGAGAGTTCAGCAGGGGACGGGACCACCAGCTCAGTTGTGTTTACGGGGACTCTGCTTGAAAAGGCCGATGAGCTTATTGAGAATGGGGTGCATCCCACTCTCGTTGTCAAGGGATTCAGGCTTGCGGCCGAAAAGGCTGTAGAGATCCTTGAGGGTCTCGCGGTTCCCGTGGGCTCTGAGGACAGGGAGGTTCTTGCCAGGGTTGCCAGGACTTCAGCTACGGGCAAAGCCACTGAAACATACAACACTCTGCTTGCAAAGATCGCTGTGGATGCGGTACTTGCCGTTTACGATAGGGATAAGGCAGACCTGAAGCACGTTGCTATGTTAAAAGAAATCGGAGGCATCACTGAAGATTCCGAGTTTGTGGAAGGGCTTGTTATTGAAAAGGTGGCTATGGACAGGAACGCTCCGCTCAGGATTGAAAATGCGAATCTTGCGCTAATCGATACCCCGATGGAAATCGAAAAAACCTCAAACAAGGCAAAATTACAGATCTCCAGCGTAGAGGACCTCGAAAAGTTCGTGAAAGAAGAGGAAGCTACCCTTTTCGGAATGGCTGATTATATTATCAGGGCAGGTGCCAATGCCGTTTTCTGTTCCAAGGGCATGGACGAAAAGATATCCGCTTACCTTCAGGGCCACGGAATCTACGCCACCCGTAGGGTGAAAAACGAGGACCTTCAGCACATCGCCGAAGCTACCGGCGGCCGGGCTATCCGGAACATCAAGGAACTGACCAAAAACGAGCTCGGACATGCCGGACTGCTCGAACAGGACCGTGAAGGCGATCAGGGCAAGACCTATCTCAGGGACTGCAAAGGTGCAAAGACCGTCTCCATTGTCATCCGCGGCGGGACCGAACATGCTGTGGACAACGTAGAACGTGCAATTGACGATGGCCTGCGGGTTGTCAAATGTGTGGTCGAGGACGGTAGGATTGTGGCCGGAGGCGGAGCTCCCGAAGTCGAGGTCGCTCTTGGTCTGCGCTCTTACGCCTCAAGCATAGGTGGCCGCGAACAGATGGCTATTATGGCCTTTGCTGACGCTCTTGAGGAAATACCGAGGACAATTGCCCGGAACGCGGGCATGGATACCATCGATACCATCCTGAACCTGCGGGCAAAACATGCCGAGGACAAAAACGCCGGGATAAACGTTTTCTCCGGTGAGATCGAGGACATGTTCGAAAAAGGTGTTGTGGACCCCCTCAGGGTTAAGCTAAACTCCATCAAGGCCGGCTCCGAAGCCGCAGAAATGGTCCTCCGTGTGGACAATATCCTCCGCGCCCAGCGCTCCGAAATTCAGGACGTCAGGCCTGAACACATGGCAGCCACTTACGACGGCATGTCTGCCCCGCAAATGAACATGCGCAGGTAAAAGCCTGAACCGGGCCTGTCCGGATCGGATCGGATCGGATCTTAAGGCGAAAAACGATAATCAAACTAAATGAAAAAGGCAAAAGTTGCAGGCTATGTTCTGCAGCTTTCTTTCTTCGTTTTTGTTCTTTGTTTTTGTTCTTTGTTTTTCCTTTTTCGTTTTCTTCGTTTTTGTTCTTTGTTTTTGTTCTTTGTTTTTCCTTTTTCGTTTTCTTCGTTTTTGTTCTTTGTTTTTGTTCTTTGTTTTTGTTCTTCGTTTTTGTTCTTTGTTTTTGTTCTTTGTTTTTGTTCTTTATTTTTCCTTCTTTGTTTTTCCTTTTTCGTTTTTCATCTCAATATTCATAAGCTCAATGATTTTTTTTATATCATTGAATTAATGTCTTTGTCTTCTTTTTCGCAAATGTTTTTTTAAAAACGTTTTTTTTAGAACATTTATACGCAACTAATTTTGTTGTTTTGTAACTTTACATCTCTATAATTGGATGTGTAAAATTTTATATGTCATCTATTGGCTATGTTTTTTTACCTTGGCCAATGTCAGGTATTTTTATGACATGATTACAAATTATATCATTGGGTTATTAATCTATTATTGGACTATAAGTTTTAAGATTAAATAGGATTTTTACGATTTGACTATAATTAATTCAGATCAATTATATATATAAATAAACAAATCTTTGCTTTAAATTAGAATGTTTTGAAGTTTTTCCCCGGAATTTCAGGCATCTTCAGGATTCAGGCATGGTAATTTAACGGTGGCGGAAAATGTACTGTGGTAATTGTGGATCGAAAATGGATCCGAAGGATCGTTTTTGCTCTAGTTGCGGAAGGGAAAGAAAAGGTAAACTCGAAACCGAAAAAATTGAATCAAATAGTCATGCCCCTGATGAAATAAGAAACCTGAAAACCGGTAGTTGCGTCACTAGTAATTATAAAAAAACAATCTGTAAGTCTCTTTTGAAGTGCATATGGGTCATAACTCTGGTTTGCATGGCAGGGTTCTTTTTAACTGCGTACTCAACCCTTGCCCTTGATTCCGATGCATATCTTCCGGACTTGACAGGTCCCGGAACAGATGAAGCGGAAAGAAACGTCCAGGTCTGTGAACAGATTGCAGCCGACTATTACGAGAGCCATACATATACTGAAGATGACGTTTATGACTGCGACAACATGGCCCAGGACGTCTGGAACATGTTGAAGGCAAAAGGTATCAATGCAAGGATCGCAGTTGGTAATTTTGATTTTGAAGATAACGGCAGGATAGGGGACGGTAAGCCTATAGGCGAAAATCTTGATTCTGAAAGTCCAGGGGAGTTCGAGACACGTGATTCCGTATCAGGGGATTCCGGCTTACTGAACTCCGGGGTAATTGATAGCTTCAACCACGCCTGGGTTCTGGCTGAAGTATCTCCTGGTTCCTGGTTAGCCATCGAATGTACCGGGGGCTACGTTGTTTACAGCGACGAAAATGAAAACTACTACGGCGGACTTACGTTTAGCAATCCGAGGAACTATAGGAATTTTATTGATCTTTATGCTGACTGGAAAGTACAGTCCCTGGATTATGAGAACCAGCGGCTGTACTATAATGGACTTGTAGAAACATACAACAATGCAAGTTATTTCGATCAGCAGGCTATGAAAAGCGGGGTGGAAGTCGCTGAAAATATCCTTCATGAAAAAGAAAAAGTCTTCCTGCAAACGGATGCCAAACTGAAAGCCCTGCTGGAATATGGGTGAACTACCTCTCCCTGTCTCCTTCGGAGCCGAGGAAGGGGACTTCCCACCTTCGAAGTTAAAACGGAATACAAAAAAGAATTAAACGCTGGTTTCAAAACTTCGGTGTCAATTTCTGATTGAAGCCACATCTGATTAGGCCGCTGGATTACAGGCTCAGATCTCCCCATAAAAGCGCCTGTAATCCTCTACTGCTTTTTTCGCTTGCTCCGGGAATTCCTTTCGCAAACATGTGATAAACTCGTCCCTTGAACCTATTTCCTTTATTTTTTCAACCATCACGGAAGCAAACTCCCTGGATGCGAGGTTACCTTTTTCGATTTCAAAAGAGAGGCAGAGAGCTTCTTTTGGAAAGTATTTTCTCCTGATGTGCGGGGAAACCGAGCCCAGAAGAACCCTTGCTTTCAGGATGCTGTAAGCTGGGACTCCTGCTCTGTCAATCCTGTCTTTTCCTGCGAGTTTTTCGAAGTTTTCCCTGCCGTATGAATGAAGCTCTATGTAGATTTCAGGCTCAAGCTTTTCTACGGTTTCAATGATCGGTTTTCCCATCCCCGGATAGTAGCGTGGATCCAGGGTCGAGACATATTTTTCCCTGCTTACAAGGGGAATGAGTGCTAATGTGCCTGTTTCCGGGGGTTTGAGTTTCTCCAGGATCCCGGTCGTGTCCTTCCATTCCTCTCCGTGCAGGCCCGCGACTAAGAGGCGTACCGGTCTTCCGTTGCCGTAGATCCTTATCCCGACTTTAGCAGGGGTGGCTGCAGGCGGGTTCCCGTCGGAAAAGGCCTCTCTTTTTTCATCCACTTTCATTTGCTTCCCATTAATTTTGATCCACTTCCCACTAGTTTTGATCTACTTCCAAACCTTCAGCTTCTTTTCCCCGATTTTCTGGTTCTTTTTCCCTACTTTCAGCTTCTTTTTCCTCACTTCCGGGTTTTCTTGCTATCACGTAGATTTCCTGCTTTTCCGAACTGATTGCCTGGAGGACTTCAAGCCCGAGGTCTTCGATTTTACTGAGGAAAGGCTTCGGGTTTTTCTTTTTAGGCATCTTTATTACCTGGAGGAGCTTTCCATTTTCCTTCAGGAGGGGCAGGATCCGGGAAAGGGCTTTGATTGAGTCCTTGGGCTCAAGGGTCATATCCGAGAGGATCACGTCCACCGGTTCTTCCGAGAGGGTGTTCAGAGGCACAGTAAAAACATCTCCAAACATGACTTCCACATTTTTCTGCTCAAAGGCTATTTTCCCAAGTTCACTCCTGAAGTCCCGGCTGAACTCGATTCCCGTTATGTGGCCTGCGATCTCCGAAGCAAAGAGGATGAACCCGCCGGCACTTGAACCCAGGTCCAGGACCCTGTCGCCGGGCTTGATAATCCCGCTTTCTTCCTGGATACGTTTGAGCTTAAAGTAACCCTGGGGTTGGTCCAGGCCCTCGGCAACTTCGATTTCGTCGTCTGAGGCCACATCCCTGGATACTTTCTTTACAACGGCACCGTTTACCTTTACACTGCCAGCAAGGACGGCAGTTTTGGCGCGCCCCCTGGATTTGAAGTAGCCCATATCAACAAGGTATGCGTCAAGTCTCATAGGGCAGAAGTATCGGCAGAGCCTCTATATATAGGTAACAAGTGGGGACGGGCCCTGGGCAGGAAAATATTAACATTATAGTATTTTTTTAATTAAAATAAAATAGTGAGATTTATATAGTATTTCGAAATTTACTCAAAGCTATATAATTTATCGATAATAAATGGATATATTTTTAAAGTGCCATTTCCTAGTTTCGATAAGCTAGCCGATCATTTATTTATCATTTTAAGGTCTGCTAGGGTAATTACAGGTGGTAGATGTAGTTTACAGGCCGATTCAACTCTTTAAAGTTTATGCTTAACTTTGCTAATTTAAATGGCTCTATTTAATACAGCTAAACGAGTTCCAATAACGTTCCAATAACGTTCCAATAATGTTCCAACAATGTTCCAATAATGTTTCACTATTATAGCTGTTTAAGCAGTAGTTTATTCTTTAAAGTTCAGTACTGGTAAGTTTCGGTTCTGGAAACTCGATGAAAGGTGTGTCAAGATGCTTAAAAAGTTCACTTCATTATTTCCCCTCTGGGCTGTTTTGCTCTCTGTAGTGGCATATTTTTACCCGGAGTACTTTGCACCCCATAAAGGGCTGATAGTGCCCTTTTTGAGCCTGATCATGCTGGGGATGGGAGTTACCCTCTCCGTGGACGACTTCCTGGCAGTGTTAAAAAAACCCTCCGTGGTGGTTCTGGGCACCGTTATGCAGTATACCCTGATGCCCTTTTTTGCCTGGATTATCTGTATAATGTTGAACCTTCCGACTGAGCTCATGGCCGGAGTTGTCCTGCTGGGCTGCTGTCCAGGAGGTACGGCTTCAAATGTGATTTGCTACCTCGCAAAAGGGGACGTTGCCCTCTCGATCGTACTCACCTCCGTGTCCACCCTGGTTGCTTTCCTTGCAACTCCCTTCCTGACCTGGCTCTACATCGGGCAGACCGTGAATGTGGACGTAATGGGCATGCTCGTGAGTGTCGTGAAGATCGTGCTCGTGCCGGTGGTCTTCGGGCTTTCAATCAACTATTTCTTCGAAGAGAAGATCAGCAAGATCAGGGACATTTTCCCCGCAATCTCGGCCCTGGCAATCGTGATCATCATTGCGGTGATCATAGGGGTAAACAGGGGCAGCCTTGAAAGCATGGGCCCGCTGGTTCTGCTTGCTGTGGTCCTGCACAATGGGCTTGGCCTCGCAGGAGGGTACGGGGTCGCAAAAGCCCTTAAACTCAGCGAAACGGAGGCAAGGACCATAGCAATCGAGGTCGGGATGCAGAACTCCGGCCTGAGTGTTGCCCTTGCGATCAAACACTTCACTGCCGCTGCGGCACTGCCCGGGGCAATCTTCAGCATCTGGCACAACCTTTCCGGAGCTTTCCTGGCAGGGCACTGGTCCAGAGATAGTTTACATGACGATAAAAGCGGGAAACCCGAACTTAGCGGGAATCCGTTGGAATGAAATGGGGTGAAACCTAAAACAGGTTTTGCAAGAAAACAAAAGGTTGGGTAACCGGGAAAAATCCGGAGGAATTGGGGCTTTGCCCTTCCGGATTTTTCCCATCAGGCTTTTTCTATCCTGTTAAGCTCTTTTTTCTATCCCTTTAAGTTCTTTTTCTATCCATTTAGCTTCGCAGGAAGTGGTGAAATCCTGTTTTTTTCATCCGTTCCGTTAGTCACTTTTTTCCGTATTTCTAATAAATGTAATAAAATATTGCGAAGTGAATAATTATATATACTATCAATATAGTTTAACTCCTGTTAACAGGTTGAAACTGACAAGTCTGTATTTTTTTCCGGCGGCTTATCAACCACCCACATGATTATGTATTTTTTTAATATGTTTGTCTGACCAGTGAGCGGAAGGTAGAGGCTACTGGGGATTAAAAAGTCCCTGAAAAGCAGAAGGCAGCTTAAAAGGAATTAAAAAAAGAACTAAGAAAAGAAAAGGAAACTATGAAAAATAACTACGAATAAGGTGAAGGTTTTTGATTAATACTTTCACTCCGCTATATAACTTTATTAATAAAAGGTTCACGTTTTGTTATATGGGCTTTCTGACCAGGAACTTGCCACACTATTATATGATACAAAATTTATAAATTTTCCTTAAATATATATAAGGATAGTTTATTTCTCTTACTTCAAACCATTTCCCTGATTATTATCCAGACTACCATTCAGATCATCTTTCAAATCATCTTTCAAATCATCATTCAAATCATCATCATCCGAATCATCATCATCCGAATCATCATCTTTCAAATCATCTCCTTAATTGTTTCAAGCAGAGACAAGACAAAATCCGAGAGTAAAAAAATGAAAAATATCATTATCAAAGGGGCTCGGGAACACAACCTTAGGGACATTACCGTTGAGCTTCCCCGGGACAAATTTATTGTTATTACCGGTGTCTCAGGTTCGGGGAAGTCCACCCTGGCTTTTGACACGGTATATGCCGAAGGGCAGCGCAGGTATGTGGAGTCCCTCTCCGCCTATGCGCGGCAGTTTCTGGGGCTTATGAACAAGCCGGACGTGGACAGTATCGAAGGGCTGTCCCCGGCAATCTCCATCGAGCAGAAGACCACCTCGAAAAACCCCCGGAGTACCGTGGGGACGGTCACTGAAATTTACGACTACCTGAGGCTGCTCTTTGCCCGGGTAGGGACTCCACACTGTCCGGTGCACGGAATCAAAATCGAGTCCCAGTCCCCGGAAAGGATTGCGGACAGCATAAGCTCGGAATTCGAGGGGATGGCCACTATCCTTGCCCCTATTATCAGGCAGAAGAAAGGGACTTACCAGCAGCTTTTCAGGGACCTGGACAGCGAAGGTTTCGCCAGGGTCCGGGTCAACGGGGAGATCCACCGCACGGACGACGAGATCACCCTGGACCGTTACAAGAAGCACGACATCGAAGTGGTCATCGACCGCCTGGACCCTACCGAGGACCGTTCAAGGCTTGTCGAGGCCTGTGAAAATGGCCTGAAAAGGGCTGAAGGGCTCCTTATCGCCGTGGACTCCGAAAGCAAGGAACAGCTCTACTCCTCAAACATGGCCTGCCCGGTCTGCGGCATGGCTTTTGAGGAACTCCAGCCGCGGATGTTTTCCTTCAACAGCCCCTTCGGGGCCTGTGAAGCCTGCAATGGGCTCGGGATCAAGATGGAGTTCGATCCTGAGCTGATCATCCCGGATAAGAGCCTGTGCATCGCAGACGGAGCGGTTGCGCTTTACCGGAACTTTCTGGACGGGTACAGGAGCCAGCACCTCGCAGCCGTGGCAAAACATTTCGGGTTTGACATCTTCACCCCGATTGAGGAACTGAGCAAAGAGCAGTATGATGCCCTGATGCACGGTTCAGACGAACGCATCCAGTTCAGCATGAGCATGAAGAACGGGGACGCCCACTGGTCCCACAAAGGCTCCTGGGAAGGGCTTCTCCCGCAGTCCGAAAGGCTCTACCACCAGACAAAGTCCGAATACCGGAGAAAGGAACTCGAGAAATTCATGCAGGTAAGGCACTGCCCGAAGTGTGACGGAAAGCGCCTGAAAGGGAAAGTACTGGCTGTGAAGATCGGGGAAAGGTCCATCGTGGACGTAACGGACTTTTCCATCACCGAATGCATTGAATTTTTTGAGACCCTGGAGTTCTCGGAAAAAGAACAGGAAATCGCAAAACAGGTCTTAAAGGAAATCCGTTCCCGCCTGGGTTTTCTGGAACATGTGGGGCTCGGCTACCTTACCCTCTCCCGCGGTGCAGGGACTCTCTCGGGAGGGGAAGCCCAGCGCATCCGCCTCGCAACTCAGATCGGCTCCAACCTCATGGGCGTGCTCTACGTCCTGGACGAGCCTTCCATAGGGCTGCACCAGCGGGACAACGAACGCCTGATAAGGACCCTGCAGACCCTGCGGGACCTGGGAAACACCCTGCTTGTGGTGGAACACGACGAGGACACAATCCGGGCTGCGGACTACGTCCTGGACATAGGTCCCGGGGCCGGGATCCACGGGGGCTACGTGGTCGCCGAAGGCACTCCGCAGGAGATCGAGCTGAACCCCGAATCCCTGACAGGCCAGTACCTTTCCGGCGAGAAGCACATTAAGCCTCCTGCCTTCCGGAGGAGCAGCGAGGCTTTTATCAGGTTGCAGGGCTGCCGGGAAAACAACCTCAAGGACATCGACGTGCACATTCCTATCGGGGTCTTCACCCTTATAACAGGGGTTTCGGGTTCCGGGAAATCCACGCTTATTTATGATACCCTTTACAAGGCCCTGATGAAGAAGTTCCACAAATCGAACGTAAGCCCCGGGGACTACGACAGGCTTACTTTCGATTCCGAGATCGACAAGGTAATTGTAATCGACCAGAGCCCCATTGGCAGGACTCCGCGTTCGAACCCTGCCACTTACACGAAAGTCTTTGACGCCATCAGGCAGGCTTTTGCCGAAACAAAGGAAGCCAAAATCCGGGGCTACAAGGCAGGGCGTTTCTCCTTCAACGTGAAGGGCGGGCGCTGTGAAGCCTGCCAGGGCGACGGGCTGATCAAGATCGAGATGAACTTCCTGCCCGACGTCTACATCGAGTGTGAGGAGTGCAAGGGCACCCGCTACAACCGGGAGACCCTAGAGGTCAAGTATAAGGGCAAGTCCATCTCCGAAGTCCTGGACATGACCGTGGAAGAGGCGCGCGATCACTTCGAAAACGTCCCCGCCATAAGGAACAAGCTCGACACCCTCTCCCGGGTGGGCCTCGGCTACATCAAGCTCGGGCAGAGCTCCACCACCCTTTCCGGGGGAGAAGCCCAGCGGATCAAACTGACCCGGGAACTTTCCAAGAAAGGCACGGGCAAGACCATCTACCTCCTGGACGAGCCCACCACCGGGCTGCACTTCCACGACGTGAAAAAACTGATCTCCGTCCTGAACGACCTGGTGGCAAAAGGCAACACCGTGGTTGTGATTGAGCACAACCTGGACGTTATCAAATCCGCGGACCATATCATCGACCTGGGGCCCGAAGGTGGGAACGCAGGCGGGGAGATTGTGGCTGCCGGCACACCCGAGGAGATTGCCAGGGTACCGGAAAGCTATACAGGGACATTCCTTGCCCCGAAAGTTCTCGGAGAAGGGATTTCTTACATTAATGCAGCCGGAGGGCAAATGGTGGAGGCGGTCTTCGAGGAAGAAGAGGTTTTTGAAGAGGATTCGAAGTAAAAAATAGGGATAAAACCCTGGAAGTATTCTAAAACCCTGAATAAAATTAGGATAAGATATTGAAATAACTCAAAAAACCGAGGTTTGCAAAACATGATCGACCTGGAGGCCCTTCCGCACCTGCCCGGCTGCTACCTCTTCAAGGATGAGGAAGGGGGCGTGCTCTATGTGGGCAAGGCAAAGGACCTGAAAAAGCGCGTTAGCAGTTATTTCCAGAAACGGGACCATGATCCGAAGACGGAAAACCTGGTCCGGGCGGCAAAGGGGCTTGACTTCATTGTCACGAATACCGAAGTAGAGGCTCTCCTGCTGGAAAACACCCTGATCAAGAAGCACTGGCCGCGCTACAACATCGCCCTCAAGGACTCGAAGCGCTATGCATGCATACACCTTACGGACGAGAAGTTCCCGCGCATAAGGCTCGCCAGGAAAAGGGTCGGCGGGGGAGACTATTTCGGGCCCTTTGTCTCGGCAAGGGAGAGGGACTACATCTACGAGGTCGTCAGGAAGACTTTCCAGCTCAGGACCTGTAAAAGGATGCCGAAACGTGCCTGTCTCCGCTACCACATGGGGGTGTGCAGTGGGCCCTGTATAGGGAATATCTCGGTGGAGGATTACAGGGAAAAAGTGAAGAGGGCGGCTTCGGTCCTGAAAGGCAATATCAGGGAGCTCATGGAGTCCCTGGAAACCGAGATGAGGGAACTTGCGGCAAAGCAGCAGTTCGAACTGGCAATGGAACTGCGGGACGAGATTGCAGCCCTTGAATTCCTCCAGGAAAAACAAAACGTCGAAAGGCAGAAAAAGCACGATGAGGACATCCTGAACTATCTTGTTAAGGACAACACCGTTTATCTCATGCTCTTCAAAGTCTACAAAGGCACCCTGGAAGACAAACAGGACTATGTCTTTGCCTATGGGGGAGACTTCCTCGAGGAGTTCCTTGTTCAGTACTACTCAGAAAACGAACCTCCGGGAGAACTGATCGTGCCCGAGCCACTTGACGAGTCCCTCGAGGACTTCCTGGCCCATGTAAAAGGGAAAAAGGTGAAGGTTACGGTCCCGAAGCAGGGGGAGAAAAAGGAACTTCTGGACCTTGCAGGGAAAAACGTTGAGATTGGGTTCTTCGGGGACCGAAAAAAGCTCGAGGCCCTCCAGCAGAAGCTTTCCCTCCCGAAAGCTCCCAATGTTATCGAGTGCTTTGACATCTCCCACCTTGCGGGCACCTCAACCGTGGGTTCCATGGTGCAGTTCCGGGGGGGCAGGCCTGACAAGCACAACTACCGCCGTTTCAAGATCCAGAGCGTGGAAGGGATAGATGACTTTGCCTCTATCGCCGAGGTCGTGCGCCGCCGCTACACCCGCCTGCTGGAAGACGGGCACGAAATGCCCGACCTTATCGTTATCGACGGGGGAAAGGGGCAGCTTTCCTCAGCTTTCCAGGAACTCCGGAAACTCAGGGTCAGGGTCCCGATTATTTCCATCGCCAAAAGGGAAGAGGAAATCTACGTGCCGGGGCTCAAATCCCCTCTCCCTATCAAAAAAGAAGAAAAAGCTTCCCTCTTTGTCCAGGAAATACGGGACGAAGCCCACAGGTTTGCAATTACTTATAACCGTCTGCTCAGGCAGAAGGCACTGATTTCGTAAAAGGTCGCGTTATAATGACACAGTCCAGCCAGACTTCTTCAAACCAGACATCTTCCAGCCAGACATCTTCCAGCCAGCTCTCAAAAGTCTCACCCGAACCGCAGTTCAAGCTTACATCCGAGTTTAGTCCAAAGGGCTCCCAGCCGGAAGCTATCGAAAAGCTCGTTGCCGGGCTGAATAAAGGAGACCGGTTCCAGACTCTCCTGGGGGTGACTGGTTCAGGTAAGACTTACACTGTGGCAAACGTCATAAACAAGGTCAGGAAACCGACCCTTGTGGTCGCCCACAACAAGACCCTGGCAGCCCAACTCTACAACGAATTCAGGGAGTTTTTCCCGGAAAACCGGGTAGAATACTTTGTCTCCTACTACGACTACTACCAGCCTGAGTCCTACCTGCCTGCAAAGGACCAGTACATTGAAAAAGATGCCAGCATCAACCCCAAGATCGAGCAGATGCGGCTTGCAGCCACGGCTTCCCTTATGTCCAGGCCCGACGTGATCGTGGTGGCTTCAGTGTCCTGCATTTACGGTCTCGGAAACCCGGAAAACTTCCAGAAGATGGGGTTTGAGCTTAAGGTAGGGGACAGGGTTTCGAGAAAAGAGATCCTGGGCAGGCTCGTTGATATCCTGTATGAACGAAACGACCTTGAACTCATGCCCGGGCGCTTTCGGGTAAAGGGAGATACCATTGACATTATCCCCGGGTACTTTGACAACATCATAAGGATCGAACTTTTCGGGGACGAGGTAGACCGGATTTCCGAAATCGACAAGCAGAGCGGGCAGCGAAAGGAAGACATGGAATATTTCTTTATCTATCCCGCCCGGCACTACGTCATTCCCGAAGAGGAACAGAAAAGCGCCATTGAAGACATCCTTGAAGAGCTGGATGGGCACCTCCCCACCCTGGACCTCCTGGAGTCCCACCGCCTGAAGCAGCGCACCTTTTATGACATTGAAATGATCGAGGAGACCGGGAGCTGTAAGGGCATTGAAAACTACTCCCGGCACTTTGACCACCGGAAACCCGGGGAGAAACCCTTCTGCCTCCTGGACTATTTCCCCGACGACTTTCTCCTGGTAGTCGACGAGAGCCACCAGACTCTTCCCCAGCTCCACGGGATGTACAAAGGGGACTATTCCCGGAAAAAGAGCCTTGTGGACTACGGGTTCAGGCTCCCGAGCGCCTTCGATAACCGGCCCCTCCGCTTCGAGGAATTCGAGCAGTACATGAATAACGTGATCTTCGTTTCGGCAACCCCCGGGGAATACGAGCGGGAACACTCGGCCCAGGTCGTGGAACAGATCATCCGTCCGACCGGCCTTGTGGACCCAGAAGTTGAAGTCCGTCCCCTGGAAGGCCAGGTCAAGGACGTCATGGAAGAGGTCCGGAAGATCGTGGAGAGGGGCGACCGTGCTCTGGTAACAACCCTGACCAAGAAGCTTGCCGAAGAGCTGACCGACTTCCTTGCCAGGAACGAGATCAAAGCCCGCTACCTCCACTCGGACATCAAGACCATCGAGCGGACCGAGATCATCCGGGAACTCCGCCTGGGCAAGTTCGACGTCCTGGTCGGGATCAACCTGCTACGGGAAGGGCTCGACATCCCGGAAGTGGGTTTCATCGGTATCCTGGACGCGGACAAGGAAGGTTTCCTCAGGGACACAAAGAGCCTGATCCAGATTATCGGCCGGGCTGCAAGAAACGCCAGCTCAAAAGTGGTTCTCTACGCTGACAAAATGACCGATTCCATCAAAAGGGCCGTGGACGAAACCGAACGCCGCCGCTTCATGCAGATCGCCTTCAACGAAGCGCACGGCATCGTCCCGAAAACGATTAAGAAGCCTATCAAGGAAAAAGTAGTGGACATCACAGACACCAAACACATCCCCAAATCCGACATCCCTAACGTAATCATCGAACTGGAATCCGAGATGAAAGAGGCCGCGGACAGGCTGGACTTCGAGGAAGCAATCCGGCTCAGGGATATGGTCAAGAAGCTGGAAAAAGAGATAAAGGTGGCTTGAAAGCTTAAAGTTTATTTGTGGAAAATAGGAACCTGTGTTTTTGAGGATTACAGGTTTTTATTTTTGTCATCAGGTCTATTACCTGTCAAAAACATCTCAGTACAATCTGTCTATTTACTGGTTTACGAATTAGCCTTGAAATTTTTTAGAAATCTATATATACGGGAGAGATTTTGTATTTTTTGTCGGCTTCGGTTCTTTTACCACTTTTTTAGACATACTTTGTGTATTTGTTTACAAATTGCCTGTACTTATCTTCTTTCCGTTTTCCGGATTAAGCCTCCATCGATTTCGTAAATATTCTTGATTTCAATCCCTGAAGACCTGATCCCAAAAAATTATCTGGCTTCAACCCCCTCTTTTTCAAAATAAGGGTCTTGCATGCACTAAAACTCAAAAACACTTTATAGAGCCTTGAAATTCTCCTTCGGATTGCCACTTTTAAAATAATGTAAAAGATTAAAATAATTAGATATTTAAACAATAGTTTTGTATAAATATATGTGCACTAATTTTTGGAGGGTTGTGTTTTGAGAACAAAGTCTGCAGTTTTAGTTGGGACCCTTGTACTCCTGGTTTTCACGGTTGGTGCGGCAAGTGCGGAAATATTTTATCTAACTAATACAAGCGAAAAAATTGATGATCAAAGTATTGAAGGTATATGTGTAAAAGTGGAATTTAACGGGACGCACATAACCGTTGAAGACGTCAGCACCCGCCTCGAAGGAGAATCCGATGTAAATTTACAGGCTATTAAAGTTTGTATTGAGGATGACGATATCAAAGCAGTAAGTGATGCCAGCGGTTTGACTGGTCAGTGGACGCACAGCTACGATTCGGCAGGCAGTACATCCGAATTTGGAGATTTCGCGACGATATGTCAACATGCTAAAAATGAGAAGAACTGGAAGACCCGGGGACCTATCATAATTGAGTTAAATGAGGGGGTTGCCCAGCTTCCAAGGAATGAATTAAACAATAGCATTGTTGTCCATCTCCAATTTGGTACCGGAGAGATAAATGTTACAGAAGACGAGGAGACCCGGGATATTGGCAGCAGTTGGCTTGGCGCTGGTTTGCAAATTCCGGAATTTCCCTCACTCGCTCTGCCGCTTGCCGCAATAATGGGATTAATGCTCATTATGGGAAGGAGAAAAAAGGATTAAGGGTTTAATTTATTAACTATTCATACCAGGTGTTTTTTCCAACAAATCGGAATCAGGCATAAAAAGAGGGCGTTTTCCTCCCTTTTCTCAAAAATTCCCTTCAGGAATTATTTTCTTTTCCTGCGTTTTCTTTTTCTTCTAACTCTTCTGCTTCGTTAATTTTGTAGTTTCAGCTGTTTCCAAAAAAGGCTTCCTTTGATGCCGAAAATCTTTTATTCGATCAGGGAGTTATGGGTGCTCCGCCAGTTTGCCTGACTGCACCTGTCAATAGAAATAATTCAGGGTTCAGTTCATCGGGTCTTTCCCCGCCAGAAACATTTCAGCATAACCTGCCGATTTCCCGGCGTCTGCCGGATATGTGAAGGTCAGGCCTTTCGGACCCAACATACAGGTCAGGGGCTTTGCCTTTTCAAAGTCCATTTTCCCCTCTTCGTCAAAGAAGCTTTCGTCCACTTCCAGGTTTACGACTTTTCCTATAATGAGGGAGAACTTTTCCCTGAGTATTTCCTCCACAAGGGTACATTCGGCCCGGGCAAGGCAGCCTTCAATTCCGGGTGCTTTAATTTTCCCGGAAGGGTGTGCTTTTAATCCCGCCATTTCGAATTCGTCCACTTCCGGCGGATAATTCCTGGAGCAGACCATGACAGCTTCCATCATATCGGCACCCGGGATATTTATCACGAACTCCCCGGTTTCCCGGATGTTTGCCAGGGTATCGCGCTTAAGCCAGGAAGCAAGCACGACTTCTTCAAGAGGGCGGAGAATAGGGGTTATATTGGACCAGGGGGCTGCATTCCTGATTCCGTTCTTTGAGGCCGTGGAAATCAGGGCAATTGGTAAGGGGAAAATCTGTTCTCTTTTGCTGGGTTTCAGTTGCATTTCATTACCTCGGAATTTCATACGGGAATTATAACCGGGGCAATATTTGATTCTTACATATTTAGAATTTTGTATTATTTTATGCAGGCATTTCAGGATTCAAGTGTGAATACATTCTCCTCAATTTTCTCCTTAATTTTCTTTTTCTTCTTCTTCTTTTTCTTCTTCTTCTTTTTCTTCTTCGCCCTTTATTTCTTCCTTTGCTTCCATTTCTTTCATTCTTTCAATTTTCTTCTCTTCAGCTTCTTTTAGCCTCTTTTTTGCAGTGTGTCTCGCATGAGTGAAAATAAAAAATACGATTACCAGTGATGCAAACAGGAAAATAAGTATCAGGTTCAGCATTGGTTCGTAGGCGCTGTATGGAATTTCAGGTGCAACGCTCATATAAATCCTCCCATAGAGTAGTTAGTTAGAGGTTATATTTGCCTGTTTTGCAGTGAAAAATTATGGGGGATGTAATCTGTTGGTCCGGCACAGTAAAGTTAAGTGTCACACACTTGTCTACATAATTTGATTTGACAAAAACAGGATCAGATATCGATAAATTGGTTTTTTTAAAACTGTAAATATATACAAATTAAATAAGTTTATCATCTTACACTTCTATAAATGAATTAATATTTGAAGACGGAGTTCAGATAAATGAGAGCTATATACTTTGTTGGAATACTTGCATTTTTTATTATTACAGTGAGCGCTGCAAGTGCGACAACATTTGACTTAACTGAGACGACTGATGACTACAAATGTGGTGTGCCTATAAGAGTTCAGGTAGACTATGAAAGTAATTGCATAAAACTTACGGTTGTAGAACCTGTAAATGATAGTACTTTCGAAAATGCAACGGGAAATTACACTATTTCAAATGTAGACATTAAGGATATATGGATAAAAAATGGAAGTAATTCTATTGTATGTGTCAGTGATCTTTCTGATGATAATAATAATAATAAATGGATTTATGGCCCTACTAATTCTAAAAGTATAGGTAGTTTCGGAGACTTTCAGACTTTTATTGGAAAGGAAAAGAACAAATATAAAACTATAGGTCCTATCGAAATAAGATTCAAAGATAATGTCGGGACACCCCCACTAGGCAGCAGTTATAGCATCGCTGCTCATGTTGCATTTAATTTGGTTTCTTTAAATGAAGGCAGCTATCAAGAGGTAGGTTGTAGCGGCAAGGTTACAGGTACTAATATCCCTGAGTTCCCTTCAGTAGTCTTGCCTGTTGCGGCAATAATGGGAATATTGTTAATTTCACAGAACTGGAAAAAAGAGAGATAATTCCCTCTTTTTATAGTTGTTAAGGAATTCCGTTCTTTAAATAATCCCCTATCAAAAAAGTTAGTAATACCCGGACCGCTCATTATACCTTTTAGCGGTGTTATAAGCATCGTAAAGGTTGTAGATCCAGAAGAGCGGATAAAGTATATAGCCGATCAAAAACACCGTCAAGAAGCCGAAAAACGAGGCAAGGACGATGTAAATTAACCCTTTCATTATCTGCCCGTTGTAAATTTGCCCGAGGCCCGGGATGAAAAAGGACAGGACTGCGGCAAAGCCGGGACTTTTCTGGGGTTGTGGCATTTTTTACACCTTAATTGATTTTTATCAGTTTTTCAATGAGGGATATTTGAGGTATAAATGTTATACCTTCGGATAACAGTTTTTCAGGACCTTACTCAGGGGTCAGGTTCAGGGCTTAAATGTAGTATGCCACAAAGAAGCGGTACATTACTTTGATTTCTTCCAGTTCCCTGGGGTCGATTTCAATGCCTGGCTGTTCAGTGTTGTAAATCTTTTCTCCAAAGTCCTTAAAAGTGACTTCACAGTTTATGTTTTCCGGGAGTTCGGCTTCAAACCAGTCACATTTCCGGCAGATCTCTTTGCTTATTTTTCCCACTTCTTCGGGGGTGAAAGCAGTTCCGTTTTCAGGCTTATAGTTGACGTCAACTGTTAGCTCTTCTTTGCTTAGTAAATCCGCCCAGAAGCCGGAAAGTTCGGTACCTTTTACTCTGTAGTCATTGAGCTCGAAACTTCTTGTGATCGTGTTCTTGATCTTGCCCTCTTCCATAAGCTAAAGCTTTGAAAGTAGATGTATATAAAATATCTCCAGAAACAAAAGGAATGTGTAACGGAAATTTAATTAGTTTTTTAAAATTTTGAATTTGTTTCTTAAAAACAGAGAATCGAATGAGAGAACCGAATGAAAATCTCGAATGGGAAAATTAAAAAGGGAAGATGAGAAAGGACTTCCTACCCTCTTTTCTTTTTCAATTCCATTCATATTTTCTTAAGCATTAAGGACATAATTCCTGGCTTTGATGATTTCATCGGGTCCTGGAAGAGGCCCATTTCCATGCCGGAGCCCCCGAACATCTCATTATTGACCCGCTCCGTTATTTCATCGAATATCATCTGGTAGGAAATACAGTGGGGGTCAACTCCCTTTATTTCCCCGTCGCTTGGGGTTATGGCATTGTAGGGGCAGCCGCCTCTGCAGTAATTGATGTGTGGGCAGTCTTTGCATTCCTTATCCACGTATTCCTTATATGCGAACATGAGCTTCCAGGCGTCGGATTTTGCGAGGTCTTCCATGCTGGGGCGGTCGTAGACATTGCCCATGACGTATTTTGGCATGCCTACAAAGCGGTAGCAGGGGTATATGCCTCCGTCAGGGCCTACGGCAAAGGTATCTCCCATGCAGTCCACAAAGGTGCAGACGGCTCCCCTACCTCCGAAAACGCCTTTACAGAGGTGGTCGATGTTCATGACGTCGATCTGGCCAATGTTTTCCAGGTACTTGTCCAGAAGGTAAATTAAGAGCCTTCCGTACTCTTCCGGGTCAAGGGCCCATTTCTCGGGTTCGTCGCCGCGTAAAGAGGGAAGTGCGGGGTGGAACTTAAGGGTCCAGCCGTTTTCCAGGTAAAAGTTGAAAATATCGTCCTTGTAATTTACGGAATGGGAGGTGAAAGTGGTGATGAACCTCACGTTAAGCCCGTGCGCTTTAGCTATCTTGTAGCCCTGTATGGTCTTATCGAAGTATCCCTTTCCTCTCTGGAAGTCATTAAGCTCCTTCGGGCCGTCCAGGCTGGAACCGACAGGAATGTTATATTCCGCAAAAATTTCGGCTATTTCGTCTGTCATCTTCCAGAGGTTGGTCTGTATGGCAAAAGCTACGTTCCTGGGACTTACTCCCTCAACAAGGATTGGTAAAGCCTCCCTGTAAAAATCCGCACCTGCCAGGAGCGGCTCCCCGCCGTGGAAGGTAAAGGTAACCGAATCGTTCCGGAAATCCTTGAGCCATTCGGCAATTTCCTTGACGGTCTCAATGCTCATTCTCGGAGACCCTTCCTCGGAACTCCAGCAATAACTACAGTTCGCAGGACAGCCTAAAGTGGGAATTATCATTATATGGAAAGGCATTTTTAAGCACCCCTAATTTTGAGTTTTCCCAAATTATTAATAGTTTTCTAAATGTTTCCGGCTTTCCGGATGTCTAAATTCCGTAACAGGGGTTTTAACGGCGTTAACTCCAGCTCAAGGGATATTAAAGTCCTGTTTAACGGTGTGAAATTTAAATAAAAATTATGTAAGAGTTTGTTGCCCTCCTGCCTATATTTAAATAAAACCCGGATTTTTTATTATTCGGGAGGCTCGAGGTTTAATCTGGTATTAATCTGCCCATTTTTATAATTTTCACTCAGATATATATTTTAATTATTAAGGTCAAATATGTTACAGGGATGGGGAAATTGCCTTTTAGGGAAGACCCGGAATCCTGAATTTTTATACCAGTTCGGATTGGTAATCTAGAATTGGTAATTTAGAATTGGTAATTTAGAATTGGTAATTTAGAATTGGTAATTTAGAATTGGTAATTTAGAATTGGTAATTTAGAATTGGTAATCTAGAATTGGTAATTTAGAATTGGTAATTTAGAATTGGTAGTTCTGATTAAGTGGGGGAATATTGTGCCAAAATTTGAAGTGTATCTGGACAGGATTGGAGAATACCGCTTCCGGCTTCGGGCCAGGAACGGGCAGATCATCGCAGTAAGCCAGGGGTACAAAAGTAAAGAAGGTTGCATGAAAGGGATCGAATCCGTGAAGACGAACGCCCCGATTGCCAGGATTGTCGAAATTGAAGAAGAGCATGAAGAGGAAGCAGAAGCTGTGACCTGATTCTTTTAATTGATCCGTTATTCAAATATTATTCCTTCGAATTTACACTTAGCTATTTTTCTTTTTTTGAAGGCGTAGAGAAAGACCTTGAACAGCGCATAGAGCCTGAAGTAAAGGGAAAGCAGGAAAGGTGAACGGAAACCGTTGATATACACTATTTTCTTATCGTCCCGGACGGAGTCGTCCAGGAATTTTACCACTCCGTCAAATTTTTCCCTTTCAAGGACGCTTCCCTGAGGCAGGCGAGAACCCAGCACGACTGCATCTTCTTCCATGCCGTCAGGGCTTTTTGTACCCTCAATGAAGCCGTAGTTGAAAATGGTGGGAAGAGGGGAAAAGAAGGCTATTTCGTACCCTTTTTCGGTTTTATTGTATTTGAAAAAGCTGTATTTTGGGGTTTCTATAACGATTTTCATGAAAATGGGTCCTGCCATAACGGGTTGGCAGAAATAGTGCATAAAGTAACTTTAATTTTGTGGAAGGCGAGTAGATCGTAAAATCACAAAATTACAAAAATAGTGAAACAGTAAAAAAATAGTAAGAGCCGGAAGCAGAAAGTTTCTGCTTCTCGGAACTTTTTTTCTTTTTTTGCTTCAGTTGAAGTTCTGTTTCTCAGCTGAGGATGTTTCCGTTGTCATCAATGCTTTTGCCCACGAACTTCACGAAGACTACGATGGCCACGATTCCAACAATGAGGGAAATCCAGGGGGAAATCCCAAGGCCGGCGGGGATAAAGCCGAAGACCACGGCGAAAGCTCCTGCTGCGACTGCATAGGGGAGCTGGGTGTTTACGTGGTCCACGTGGTCCGAACCTGAGGCCATGGAGGAGAGGATCGTGGTGTCCGAGATAGGGGAACAGTGGTCTCCAAGCACGGCCCCGGTAAGGACTGCCCCGATGGTTGTTACCATGAGGGGAGTGACAACGTCGGTTGCCCCGGAAATTGCGGCTGCGATGGGGACGACGATTGGCAGGACAATGGAGTTCGTACCCCAGGAAGTCCCGGTGGCAAAGGCGATAAACATCGCAATTATGAAGGTAAGGGTAGGGAGGACCGAACTTGAAAGGACACCCTGGGTAACTGCGATGAGCCACTCGGCAAGCTGCATTTCGGAGATCACGGACTTCAGGGCAAAGGCCAGGGCAAGGATGATAACCGCGATTACCATGGACTTGAGCCCATCGACCCAGGCAGTGACCCCTTCGTCCAGGGTGAAGCTCTTCTTTGCAAGACCCATTGAAAGCCCGACTATGGAGCTGAGGAAGGCGGCCCAGGTAAGGGCAACGGAGGCGTCGGCATTCCCGAATGCGTCCCTGATGCTGATCCCGGGTTCGTATCCGCTGTACCAGAGCCCGACGGTTGCAACGATGACAAAAGTGATGATCGGGATGGCTGCGTCCCAGACCGAACCCTTTACACCTTCAGGGGGCATGAGGTTCTTGTCTTCCACAAAGAGGGGGGTCGAACCTTCGGCATAGACCTGTCCGGTCTTGCGGGCGCGGATTTCAGCATCGAGCATCTTGCCAAAGTCCCTTTTCTGGATAATAAGGGAAAACATAAGGACAAGGGTGAAAATTGAGTAGAAACGGAAAGGCAGGGACTGGAAGAAGACAATGATCGCGTTTGCTTCGATGTTGAGGGTCCCCAGGGAACCTGCAATCAGCCCGAGTTCCATTGCAATCCAGGTGGAGACCGGGGCCATGGAAGAGACGGATGCTGCAGTTGCATCCACGATGTATGACAGTTTTTCTCTTGAGATCTTCTGTGCGTCCGTAATGGGCCTCATGGTGTTGCCTACGACCATGGAATTGGCGTAGTCATCGAAGAAGATTGCAATCCCCATGAAAGCAGCTGCAAGCTGGGTGGACCTGCTGTCCTTTGCTTTCTTTACAAGGGAGCTTGCGATGGCTTTTGTGCCTCCCATCTTGGACATGATCCCGATCATCCCACCGATAGCAAGACAGAAGACGAGCAGCCCGGCGTTCCAGGCATCGGCAATGGCGCTTTCCACAATATAGTGTGAAAAGGTTTGTAGAAGCCCGATAAAGGGGTTATATCCGTTGATGACCGTTGCACCAATCCAGATACCTAAGACAAGGGCCACAATGACCTGCCGCTTCCAGATCGAAAGTACGATGGCGACCAGGGGAGGCAGCAGGGCAAGAGCCCCGTACGTTGTTTGTGCGTCCATAAAATTACCTTTTTAGTTTTTCAATATAAAGAGTAAAAATTATTTTTTACAAAATAATTTTTTATAATGTTCATTTATTTTAATTAACAAATGTTAATATTCTATCGTACGCGTCGTACTTTAGATTTATGATTTGCTTTTTTAAGGTTACGGACATAAAAAAGCTTTTTTTTCAAATTAAACGCTTCATGGGTCTCATTTGTTCAACAGACTCCTAATAAATACCATCGTGGACGTTTATTTACATTATTTAAATTTTTATCAACATGTCAACCTCTCTTTTTCACAAATTTTCACGGAAGAAAAACGAAACCTTAAAATAATGTAAAGAAACGCGGAAGGCGGAGTTTTCGAGAAAAATGAGATCGTTACAAAGTTGGAATTGCAGAAACCGAAAAATACTCTCCCTGCTAGAGAGACATGAGAGATATTTTGGTGCTCCATCATTAATCGGTTGATGTTGTTCCAAAATTCCCAAAAAATCCCATCTTCCTTGCTTTTATAAGCTCGAAGAATGTTCGCCTGGTCAGAGAAACATTTTTTACTGATAAGAGATCGAAAAACCTCCGCCAGCTTGCCTGGCGGCCCTCACAAAAAAGAAATCAGAAAGAAATCAGAAAAAGTAATATTTGCAGACTGTATTTGTTTCTATTTGTGGTTAAATCATTATTATTTAAACTGCTTCTGAGTTTGATATGTGTCTGAGTTTGATATGTGTCTGAGTTTGATATGTGTCTGAGTTTGATATGTTTCAGAGTTTGGGATTTATCTCCTTTCTTCTATTTTCTCATTTTTGTTTTGAAAAGGCCGGACGCTCTAGGCGTCCGGGACAAAAACGACACGAGATAACTAGTTCCGGTTGTTCCGGTACTGATTACAAATTTGTAGCCAGCCATTATTTTTCCTTTTAGTCGAAAACATCAAGCGAATAATGCGGGACGACTGAAAAATAAATTGTGGAAAATAGAAGGAGTTGCCTGCAGGTTAAATTAGCAAAGCAGGTGGAAAGGCTTTATAATTAGCAGGGCAGAGGTAAGGGCAAATGAATCTGCAGGACGAGCTGAAAGGTATAGTAGAGGACGCTTTGCTGGACCGGGTGCCGAAGCGTTTTGATTACATAGGGGATGTGGCGGTAATCTCAATCCCTCCCGAACTCGAGACCTACAGAGGGGATATTGCCGAAAAACTCGTTTCGATGAGAGGAAATACCCGGGCCGTGCTAAACAAGGTTAGCAGGCTGGAAGGGAAGCACAGGGTAGCCGGATTCGAGCTTCTCCTGGGCGACTCCACGGAAACCGTTCACCGCGAAAACGGTTATGCCTACAGGCTGGATGTCAGGAAGGTTTTCTTTAATCCCCGCCTCTACTGGGAAAGAGGAAGGGTGGCAGCAAAAGTTATCCCCTCCGAAAATGTGCTGATCCCTTTTTGCGGGGTCGGCCCTTTCGTCCTCCCGGCTGCGGGAAAAGGTGCAGGGGTGCTTGCAATCGAACTGAACCCGGATGCCTGCGCCTGCCTGCGGGAAAATATCCGGCTGAACAGGCTGGATGAGAAAATAACCGTTGTCCAGGGAGACGCCGAAGAAGTCTTCCGACAGCTCGAACCTGGCATTTCCATGCCTGAACAGGGATTCGACAGGGCTATTGTCCCGACCCCCTACGGTCTGGACCGCTCCCTTGGGGAAGTTGCAGGGCTGGTAAGGACCGGCGGTTCCATTCACTTCTATACCTTTAAAGCCGAATCCCAGCTCTCCGGCCTTATTGAGGAATATGAAAAAATGGGTCTCAGGGTCGAATTTTTCAGACGCAGCGGAAACGTCGCCCCCGGAATTAGCAGGTGGGCATTCGATCTGGTCAAAAAATAATGCGAGAAATCAATCAGGGATAATCAGGGATAATCAGGGATAATCAGGGATAATCAGGGATAATCAGGGATAATCAGGGATAATCATGGAAATAATCAGGGATAATCATGGAAATAATCCGGGAAACAATCCGGGAACTATAAGCCAATGACCCAAATTCCTTCACCAATCTCAGGTGAAAGTTTAACCACAGAAAGCACAGAAAACACGGAATTAAGGAAATGGGGGTCCAATCATTCCGTGCTTTCTGTGTCTTCCGTGGTTACAATGTAAGTGTAAGTGTAAATATTTGCGTTTGGGACTATAAACGGGTAATAATCAGGGAACTAATCGGGGCAATTATCACGGTAGCAATAAAAGGAAAAGGGCTTCTGAAATCCCCTTTTACACCTCGAGCCCAAGGTGTTTCAGGACATGGTGATAATATTCCGGAGGCATTCTGGAATAAAATGCCCTGCTTATGACTTCGCTCAGGGCAGGGTGGATGTCCATGCTATCCATGAGGGGGGCTGCACTTCCCGTTTCCGTGTACATGAGCGGGATTATCTGGTGGATAAGGATGGACGCATGGGGGCCGATTATGTGGGCTCCCAGGATTTTTTCGCTTTTTCCTTCCAGGATGACTTTTACGAAATAGTCTTCGGCTTCCATTGCCGTGCCTTTTGCGGTGTCCTCAAAACGGTGGTAGCCGATGAGTACGTTGTCTCTCCCGTAATCTTCGATCGCCCGGGCTTCTTTCATGCCCACACTTGCGACTTCGGGGTAAGAAAATACTGCGTGTGGGACTGCATGGTAGTCGACTTCTACTTTTTCTTTAAGGATGGCATTCCGGTAAACGATCCCGGATTCATAGTTCCCCACGTGTTTTAGCAGGTACTGCCCGTTTGCGTCCCCGAAAGCCCAGACGTTCGGCAGGGACGTTTCCAGGTGCCGGTTTACGGAGATCCAGCCTTTTTTGTCCGTTTTGATTCCTGCCTTTTCCGGATGGAGAATGTCGCTGTTCGGGGCTCTGCCTGTCGCAACAAGGACCTCGTCAGCGGTAATTTCCACTTCCGTGCCTGAACTCCTTTCTCTTGCAATAACGGTTTTTTGCCCGTTTTCTTCTTTGACCACTTCAACGGCTTCATGGTTTGTGAGGAGGTTCAGGTATTCCGATATTTTTATCCTGGCAAGTTCCGAAACTTCGGGCTCTTCTTCCGGCAAAAACTGCGGGTTTCTCCCTATAATCGTGACCTCTGCCCCCATAGCCGAGAAAAAGTGTCCGTATTCGGCACCAATGTAGCCTCCACCGAGAATTGCAAGGCTTTTGGGGCATTCGTTGAGTTCGAGTACGGTATCGCTGGTAAGGTATCCTGCTTCCGAAAGCCCCTTCACGGGCGGGACCGCCGGTTTCGAACCCGTGCAGAGGAAGATCAGCTCGGAATAGATTGTCTCCTCTCCCACCTGCAGGGTATACGGACCCGTAAACTCCGCGGTATCGGGATAGTAGTCCAGGTTCGGGCTCTCCGTTAACCCCTCCCTTATCATCTCGATGTCTTCCCTGATTTTACCCCTCATCCGCTCCATTACCATGCGGTAGTCAATGTTTTTGATTTCCAGTTCGATTCCGAAGAGCGGCGCGGTTTCAACTTCCCTTAAAAGTTCCGCAGGGTAGAGCAGGAGCTTTGAAGGAATACATCCCCTGGTAAGGCAGATCCCCCCAGGATCGTCCTTGTCGATGACCGCGATTTTCATTTCGGGTTTCGATTCGATGATCGAATTGATATAATTCATTGCAGAACCGGTACCTATCACAATCAGGTCGTAATTTTTCATTCTTCCCCCTCACAACAAAGTTCACCGGAATAAACCTGAACAACACCGGGTATATTCCTAAGTAATATTGAGTAATTGAGTATGTTCCCGAAATAATATCGTGCGTATTTCCTGAATAATATTGGGTATATTGGCGGTTATACCTATTGATTGAATAATTTTTGATATGAATCCCCAATTCATAATAATTCAGCAAGAAACCCCCGGGTCTTTACTCAGGAGTAGTTGACCACAGAGGTCAATCGCCTGTCTCTTTAACAATATTCTATAACCTACTATATATTTTATATTGAATAAGCGAAAGCATACAGGTGTTTTCTCCGGGCAAATGGTTCACAACTTTTGTATCTCGCTGATCATATTTCTACTGTCATTATCCTCATGGTTGCCGGTTTTATCGTTTATGTGATAATTTATAAGCTCTTGAGGGAGATGTAAAGCAGAAAAGCGGTCTGTCTTTTCCAGATTAAAAAAGGAAAGTGAACTTTTTTATCCACGGAAAACAACTAGCTATTTATAAATGAAATCCTATTCTATGTAACTTCTTTAAAGGATCCAGAAAAAACAGAAGATGCAGGACTATGAATGGAAACAGCCTCAATATTGAAAAAAGAAATTCAGGTCCGGGGATTACGGTGATGCATGCCGCATATCTCCTGCTTATTCTGATTGCCCCTTTTGCAGGGGTGCATGTCCTGCTTCTTCTTTCCCTGGGAGTTTTTTTCTGGCTGAGGTTTTCTGGAAGGGCCACTTCAGGTAATGGAAGTGAACTCAACCTTGCTTTTTCAATGTCTCTCATGTTCCTTGTTTCGGCAGTTTTCGAAAGTTTCTCCTATCATCTTCCCATTTACATCGTCCTTGGAGCTTTTGCCATTTCGGTTGTAGGAAGCCATAACTGGTATTCTCCTGAGTCCGCTAGATGCGGCGGGTTTGGTTCCGGGGAAAGAAGGACGAAAAGGAAGGGTTTTTCCCTGCTCTGGAGTTCCGTTTTCCTTGGGCTGAGGATCCTTGCGGCATTCCTTGTAGGGTACTGGGTAATTTACTGGCAGGGTTTCCCTGTGTCTCCCAGCCTGGTCTTTTTCATAGCAGTAATAGGAGCTGTGACAGGCTCGCTCTTTGAATCCATCCCCTCCAGAATCGACAGCAACATTTCCGTGCCCCTGGGGGCGGGAATGACAATGTGGATTTTCGAAGAATTCAGGTACTGGGTCCCCCCGGAAAGGATGCTCATAGCCCTTGCTTTTTCCCTTCTCCTGGGCTGCCTGGCTTACAGGGCAAAGATTGCCGACGTTTCTGCCCTCCTGAGTGCGGCACTTCTCGGAGTCCTGATCATAGTTTTCAGCGGGCTTTCCTGGTACATCCTTCTTCTGGCGTTTTTCATCCTGGGAGGCGGATTTACGAGGTACAAGTATGCGTACAAGGAGTCCATCGGGATTGCCCAGGCCAAGGACGGGATCCGGAGTTATGAAAACGTTTTTTCGAACAGTACGGCTGCCCTTGCCCTTGCCGTAGCCCATGGGGTCTTCCCGGAACTCAGCCTGCCCATTCTTTATGCTTACCTTGGAACCGTCGCCACGGCAACCGGGGATACCCTGGCAAGTGAAATCGGGACCACGGCAAAAGGAAGGCCCAGGATGATAACCACCCTCAAACTCGCAAATCCCGGAGAAGACGGGGCAGTCTCGGGGCTTGGGGAACTTGCTGCTCTCCTGGGCTCAGCGGTAATAGGGCTGCTGGCATACCTGCTCGGGGTCTCGGATAACCTCCTGCTTTCTGTCCTGGTTACAACGGCAGGGGGCTTTTTCGGAACTAACGTCGACAGCCTGCTCGGGGCTACCTTTCAGAAATGGGGTAAACTTTCAAACAGCGGGGTCAACTTCCTGGCGACCTTTGCCGGGGCAGGGATTTCCGGCGGGGTTTACCTGCTGGTTTCAGGTTTTTAATAGCGGTTTTTACTCTCTTTACTTTCCGGCCTGCATAATTGGAATTTTCCCAGAGTCACTCATTTTCGGGCAAGCATTAATTTATAGCTGCAGAATAATGTACTATGTGGGGTAATGTTACTGTGCTGGGGACATTATGTGGGTTACTGCGGTAATTATTCTTGCAATACTTCTTACCATAGTTTGCTTTGCCGACGGTCCTGAGTTTGCCTATGGCATCAGGAGTAGTCGGAAATGAAGTAATTTGTCAGTTCTCTGAGTTCAAAATAGTTATCTGAATTCGAAACCCCCGCATTTTCCAGAGCACAGACATTCTCTAAAGCCAGTAAAGCCAGGAAGGTGACCCGATGACAGAATCCGAGTATGAAGGCAAAAAAATCCTGCTTGTGATCGCCCAGGAACAGTTCAGGGATGAGGAATGTTTTGTCCCGAAGCAGCTTTTTGAGGCTGTGGGGGTAGAAGTTACGGTTGCCGCCGAGTTTACCGAAACTGCGAAAGGAATGCTAGGGGGAACGATTAAACCCGACATCAGGATCTCCGGGGCAAGCATGGACGACTATGACGCAATCGTAATTTCCGGGGGGCCGGGTTCCAGGGCCTACCTCTGGGACAACAAAAAACTGCAACAGCTGGTTAAGGCCGCGTATGCTAAAGGCAAAGTGGTTTCTGCAATTTGCATCTCGCCTGTGGTCCTGGCAAGGGCTGGCATCCTCGAAGGTAAGAAAAGCACGGTTTTCAAGAGCTCTGAGACCCTGCATGAACTGAAGAAGCACGGTGCCCTTCACGAGGACAGGGAAGTTATCGTTTCGGGGAAGGTAATAACGGGCAGGGACCCGAATAGTGCGGAAGCTTTCGGAAAAGCCGTGCTCAGAGCCCTTAAACAGGTCTGAAACTCTTCAAAACCTGCCTTAATCCTTCAAAATTCACCGTATCTTTCAAAATTCGCCATATCTTCAAAACTTCCCGTACCTTTCAAAATTCACAGTATATTTCAAAACTCCCCGTACCCGTAAAATCGACAAATCATGCGAAAAATATCCGCGTGGAAAACTGGTGCAATATGTCAAAGGAACTTGAAGCCATCCTGGCCTATCATGAGGCAAGCAAGCACAACTTCGGGGCCTATTCCCCTGGTCCGCGCCGCCTGGACATGGAGACAAAGCCGGACCTTTTTCTCCGCTATGTGGGAGCTCCGCTTCTGAAGCTGGATACGGGGAGTGCGGGCGCAGTAAAAGAAAACTTCCCGGATTACGAACAGGTCTTCATTCCCGGGGAAATTCCACCCGAACCCCTGGACAGGAAGAGTATATCCAGGCTGTTTTTCGACAGCCTCGCGATCTCGGTCTGGAAAAAGACAGGTTTTGCAAAGTGGCCCCTCAGGGTCAACCCTTCCAGCGGGAACCTGCACCCTACAGAAGGCTACCTGATCTCAGGCCCTGTTGAGGGGCTTTTGAAAAAGCCGGCTGTCTGTCATTATTCCCCCCTGGAACATGCCCTTGAACTCAGGGCGGAATTTTCCCCCGAAACCTGGGAACTCCTGAGTTCCGGCTTTCCCGAAGGTACTGTTTTTGCCGGCCTGAGTTCCATTCACTGGCGGGTGGCCTGGAAATACGGCATCCGGGCATTCAGGTATTCCAACCACGATATAGGGCATGCTGTGGGAGCCCTCGGTTTTGCTGCTGCAGGGCTAGGCTGGGAGGCAAAGCTCCTTGAAGACATGGGTTCGGAGGAGATCGCTTCCCTCCTGGGAATTTCCGGAAGTACGGGGCCGGAAAAAGAAGAACCTGCATGCCTCCTTGCAATCTTTCCCTCCGGAAAAGGCTTGAGGAGAAATAAAATTAATTCTGCAGCACTCCCTGCCTTTGAAAAGCTTTCCTGGAAAGGCTATCCAAGCCGTCTGAGCCCGAAACATGTTAAATGGGTGGAAATAGAAAGAGCCATACTGGCAAGCCGGAAAGAGAAAACGGATTTTTTCAGGGAATTCAGGCAGGAAGCTGAAGTGGGAAAGAAAATAGAAGTTGAAATAATAGCTGAAAAAGAAAAAGAAATGGAAAAGAAATTTGGTGGAGTTTCCCTGAGCAGGGTTATCCGTTCCAGAAGAAGTGCTCTGGAAATGAACAACAGTGCCTACATGGAAAAAGAAACTTTTTACGGCATGCTCAGGCGAACTCTTTGGGACCCGGCTGTTCCCCCGTTCAACACCCTGGCTTTCGGGCCCTTTGCCCACCTGCTCATTTTTGTGAACCGGGTTAAAGGTTTGCTTCCCGGACTCTACATCTTCCTCCGAAAACCCGGGGAACAGGGAAAGCTTAAAGCTACCATGCGCGGAGACTTCCTCTGGGAGCGCCCGGAAAATTGTCCTCCTGATCTTGAATTCTATATGCTTGTGGAAGAGTCTCTCTACTATTTTGCCGCCCAGCTTTCCTGTGCCCAGAGAAAGGCGGCAGATGCCTGTTTTACCGTTTGCATGATCTCGGAATTCGAAGCCCCCCTCCGAAAGTTCGGCTCCTGGCTGTATCCTTACCTCTTCTGGGAATGCGGAATCCTCGGGCAGCTGCTTTACCTGGAAGCCGAAGCCCGGGGATTCAGGGGCTGCGGGATAGGTTGCTTCTTTGACAATCCCTTACACGAAACCTTAGGGCTTGAAGGACACGAATACCAGGACCTCTACCACTTTGCGGTGGGAGTTTCCCTCCCTGAAAAAGGGGTCTCATCCCTTCCCGCATACCCGGATGATAAAGGTAAATAATCTGAATGTGTGTCAAAAACGTAAGGTTAGGTCCCCTTTCAATATCTCTTTTTACGGGTAGATGCGTGGATGGGACGTCCTTCTTCTTTTCCTGTTCCGCATTCCACTACGATTCCCCGGAGCAGACGTCCCAAGATGTCCGATCCGGTCACGATCCGCTTTTCGTCGCCCCAGTAGAGGATCAGGTCCTGGTCTATCACGTCGTCTTCCGGGTGCTGGGGGTAGACCTTAAACTGGCGGATGACTTTTTCAAGCCGGGTCTTCGGGGACTTTACCACTACAGGGAAGTGGCAGTATGAGAGGGGGAGGAAGGGGCCTTTCTTGTAGACGGCGTCCCTGAGGAAACCGTCGGCATCCAGCACCATCACGGGTTCTCCTCCGGGGTTGGTTATGATCACCCATTTCTTTCCCGAGGCTTCTATTTTTTGCAGGAAGGGGTCCGAAGGTTCCCTGTTGAAGGGAGGAAATACAGGCCGGTTGTTTTTGACTTCAAGAGATATGATGCTGCGAGGGTCTATTATCGAGCCTTCGTCGGAGATGGAGACATCGTCAATTGAGAGAAAGTTCAGGGCTCCTATGCCTTCAAAAACCCCTATATCGGATTTTGCGGATTTTATGTGCTTTTCCAGCATAATCCTCATGGCCTGCTCCCTGAAAAGCTCCAGCTTTTCCCTGCCCAGCCACCAGTCAAGAAGCAGGGCCGAGGGTTTTGCCACGGGATAGAGGAGCAGCTGGTAAAAGTAGACCAGGGGAGCCAGCCGGGCTCCGAGTTTCAGAGCGTTCCTGGAGAAATAGGCCTGCGGTGCGATCTCTCCGAAACAGGTAATCCCGAATGTGGAGAAAAAGAAAGCTGCAGTGCCTGCCATTACGGAGTCCGTGAGCAGGGTCAGGAGAACATTAACCCCGACGTTTCCCCAGAGCAGGGTTGTGAGTAAAAAGTTAGAGTCCCGCCTGATTTTCATGACCTTCAGGGCGTCTTTATTATTTGCCTCGGCTTCGATTTCAAGCCTCAGCCGCCCCAATCCGAAAAGCCCTATCGTTAGCCCGGAAAAGATTCCGGACTGGACCAGACAGAGTGCAATCAATATCCAGGTAAGAATAACATTCATTGAAGCTTGTGACCCCGGTAAATTTCTCAGTTTTTGTAACTCAGGTTTGTTGTACCTGGTTTATATATTATATTTTCAGTAATTATAATTTGGTTTGTAATTCGATTTTTTAATCGATTTTCCATACCCTGATTGTTATTTCAGGGACGCGATATGATGGGAACAACTTGTATAAATATTTGTGGGAATTTCCTTTTGCTGCCTCCTCTGGCTCTCTTCAGCTCCAGGGCTTCGGCTTTACAGGGTTGGGGTTAGAGGACGGGAAATTCCAAGGGAAAGTACTCATACAAGTAAGGCAAAATTAACGTAATTAAAGGGGGCATATCATGGACCTTTTTGGCTGGAAGAAAGAGAAAGGAAAGCATGTAGAGGGAATCGACAGGGGAAAGATTGTAATGTACGGGCTCAGCACCTGTGTCTGGTGCAAAAGAACGAAAAAACTGCTTACCGAGCTGGGAGTGGAGTTTGATTACGTCTATGTTGACCGGCTTGAGGGAGATGAGGAAACGAATGCCGTTGAAGAAGTAAGACGCTTTAATGAGGTCCTTTCTTTCCCGACTACGATTATCAATGATGAAAAAGCAATTGTAGGGTTCAAGGAAAAACAGATTCGTGAAGCTCTTGGTTTCCAGGAGAGGGATTGAGATGGGAGAGGATATTTCCGAGGGATACGGAATAACCGAGGAAGACGTGGACAAACTCCATGCCCGGATGGACAGGGAAGCCGAACGTGCGGGTTATCACCTGAACCCTGATGTAGAGTTTACGAAAGAACTGGTCCTCGGGATCCTGGTAAATGAAAAGCGCTACGGGTACTGGGCCTGTCCCTGCAGGCTCGCTTCCGGGGAAAAGGAAGAGGACCTGGACATCATCTGTCCCTGCAACTACCGGGACCCTGACCTGAGCGAGTACGGAGCCTGCTACTGCGCCCTCTATGTTTCTGAAGAGGTCCTGAAAGGAGAAAAGGAACTGGGTTCCATCCCCGAAAGGCGCCCCTCCCCCGAAACCCGCAAGGCCGCAAAAGCAAGGGAAAGTGAAAGTTTTACTTTTACGGGAAAACTTTCCAAACCTGTCTGGAGGTGTCCGGTCTGCGGCTATCTCTGCGCCATGGACGAGCCTGCTGCAGTCTGTCCTATCTGCAAGGCGAAAAAGGAAAGGTTTGAGCGTTTTATGTAAGATCCCCCTTCACGTTTTTTACTTATTAATTTATTTTTTTCCTGACAATACTTTTATCCGTTATAAAACGGCATTAGTGAATAGGGGGAATATTTATGGAAACTATGAAAGCTATTTTGTCCAGAAGGAGTATTCGAAGATATACCGAAGAACCTGTTTCCAGGGACCTGATCGAGGAGCTTTTGAAAGCTGCCATGAACGCGCCGTCAGCCGGAAACGAGCAGCCATGGCATTTTATCACGGTCGACAGGCGTCCCATGCTTGATAAGCTCGCAGACATCCATCCTTACGCAAAGATGCTGAAGCAGGCACCGGCAGCAATAATCGTATGTGGAGACGAAAGTATGGAGAAGTTCAAGGATTTCTGGGTCCAGGACTGCTCTGCAGCCAGTGAAAATATGCTCCTTGCAGCCCATGGCCTGGGGCTGGGCGCAGTCTGGCTCGGAGTTTTCCCAGCCGAAAAAATGGTCCGGGAAATTCGTGAACTCCTGAATATCCCGATGCACATTATCCCGTTTTCAATCATCTCCGTCGGCTACCCTGCTGAAGAAAAAGAAAGCAAAGAGAGGTATGACGCATCAAGGGTCCACTCTAACACCTGGTAAGCAGATTTCCTCTTACCTTTCTATTTCTTCCTATTTTCCAATTCTGCTGTCCAGCTCTTCTATTAATTTTTTCTTTTTAGAATCTTTTTTATACATTTTTAGGCCCGTAGAAAAGAATCTAAATCAACCTGGAAAACGTAGCTGTAATTCCCCTTTTCAGCTGTTCCTGACAACCTTTTTTTGACCTGTTTTATAGGTACCGGCGTTCTCATCGGTCAGCTTGCTGACCGGCTTTTCCATAAAGTATATTTAAATGAATAAAAATTGCATTACTCTTACCACAAACATATCTTGATTTCTAAAAAATCGTCTTGATGATTAAGCTGTTTTTTCTTCTCTTTCTCTTTCTCTTTCTCTTTCTGTCTATTTATTTCATGTAACATTTATTATGCAATCGGGGAGAAATTTATGTTAATGAACTTATCGAATCAGGAAATGTGATTATAGGGATTTTGATCAATTCAGAGGTAGCTGAAATTTATGGATAGTTCAAAGGAGGGGTGTTTATGAAACGAAAGATGGAATTCGGTCTGGTTATTCTTATAATACTTTTTTCCCTGCTGGCTCTTCCGGCAGGGGCTGAAAACGAAGATTCCGGTTTCAGGGTTACTAGTTCGGGGAACGCTTTTGGCGGCGGAGATGACCTGGTAATCGATGAGAATATCGAAGGGGACCTTGTGCTTGCCGGCTCCCGGCTGGATGTAAAAGGAGATGTCGGGGACGACTTTACAGGAGCCGGGGGAATGATCATCGTAAACGGGGACGTTTCGGGCAATGTTATTGCTTTAGGCGGCAGTATCAGGGTTAACGGCAACGTCGGAGGGGACTTCGTGGCAGCTGGAGGTGAGATTTCCCTTTCCGAAGACAGCACGGTGGAAGGAGACGTCCTCCTGGCAGGAGGCGAAGTTACGCTGGACGGGGTGATCAACGGGGACGGCTCGATCTCCACCGGCACGCTTCGGACCGGGGAGAACTTCGAGCTAAAAGGGAACCTCGAACTCAATGCCGAAAACGTCCCTCCTGACCTGGAAGAAAATGTCGGCGGCTCTCTTACGGTTATCGAAAGGGCAGAAACCGATGATTTCGTCGAAGAAGCAGCCGAAGGTTTCGGGCTTTTCGGCTTCATTGTCGGGCTCATTTCCTCCCTGGCTCTCGGCCTGGTCCTGATCTACCTTTTCCGGGACTTCGTGGCCGGACTTGCGGAAACCGTCCGGGAATCCGCATTGAAAGCCGGGCTCCTGGGGCTTGTGATGCTCCTTCTCCTCCCGATCATGTCTCTTCTCCTCCTCTTCACGATTTTCGGGTGGAGCCTCTCGGTGCTGCTCGCTCTTCTAACGACCCTGGCCCTCCTGGTTGCCACGGTCCCGGTGAAACTGCTGGCAGGAGAACTTATCTACGAGAGGGTGTTTAAAAAGGAAGCCGGGGAGCTGATGTATTACCTGATAGGGGCAGTTGTTTTCGCGATTGTTTACGAAATTCCCTACCTTGGTGGGCTTGTCCAATTTGTGGCGCTGCTCCTGGGATTCGGGGCTATAGGGGTCTGGTTTGCGGAATCTGGTATGAAGAGAGGTTATTAATTTTGAGTGTTTCAGGACGCAACAGGATACAAAAATGGATTAACTGAAAAAACGGAAGGGAAGAGGAAATGAAGGAGAGATGCAAGAAGAAATGAGGGAGGTAAGAAAAAAGTAAGATATGTAAAAAATTAAGGTTGTTTAGGGGAGAACTTTCTCCCTGTATTTCTCAAACCCGAGCCTGTCCAGCAAATCCCCGAACCTCTCTCCTTCCATCCCGTGTTCCCTGTAATATTCCAGGGTTTTTTCGAGGACTGAGAAAAGCTGTTCCTCATCTGCCATTTCGAGGAGTTTCGTGCAGGTTCTCGGGAAGCGGCCCACTTTCCCACCCACAAAAATCGTGTAGCCGGTCTTTTCTGCCTGAAGCGCATCTTTCCTGCAGGCTGCGATGCATTCCCCACAGAGGATGCACTTTTCCCTGTCGATCTGTAGTTTTCCATCTTCGATGCTGAGGGCTCCTGCCTTGCAGGTCTTTACACAGCGTCCGCAGTCCACGCAGTTTTCTTCCACCCAGGCCGGGAGGACCGTGCCCATGATCCCGAAGTCGTTTTCCTGGGGTTTCATGCAGGCAGCGGGGCAGCCCGTGATTGCGATCTTGAATTTCTTGGGGGCGTAGGTCCCGAAGTACAGGGCATCTATTTTTTCCGCAAGTTCCGGGCAGTTGATCAGGCCGTGGTTGCAGACAGTGTTTCCCTGGCAGGCAACAACTCCCCTGACCTTTTTGCCGGAGGCTCCCCCGAAAAGGTCGGCATTTTCCATTTCTTCGCTGATGATGCCCGTGTTTTCCAGTTTGACAAAGGGGATTTCGACTCCCTGCCTTGAAGTGATGTGGATGTGCCCGTCCCCGTACTTCTCGGCGGCGTCGGCAATAGCCCGGAGCTGTGCTGCCTCGATGCGGCCGCCTGTGCTGTGGAGGCGCATAGAAAAGGTGTTTTCCTGCTTCTGGGGCAGGAAGCCTTTGCTTTTGAGTGAAGGTAAATCAAGTTTTTTTTCGTTCATGAAGGTCACTTCAGCGGGATGCATCGAGGTCGACCTATATAAAACTTGGCTTATTTTAAAAAAAGGAAAAACTTCTTTGTTCAGTTTTTTCAGTATTCCCCATCACTTTTAGTATTTCCATTACTTTCTTAAGTTTCTATGATTAAGTTACTATGAATATGTTCGGAGTATTACCTTTTCAAAGGAATGAAAACACGTCGCACTGCACGAGCAGCATGTAAAGCCCTGTCCCTGCGAAGATGCTGAGCATGGCGTTTCGCTTCCAGAAGTGCAGGCCTGCCACCATCCCGATGGTGAAGAGTTCAGGAAGCCCGTAAGGTGCGGCAAACCATTGAACGTCTTTCAGGCAATAGATAACCAGGAGCAGCAGGATCATTGGAGGCAGGTTCTTTTCGATTGCAGAGAGTCCCTCCGGGGGAGCCCTGCAGCTGAAACAGATGAAGGGAAGCGCCCTTGTGGCAAAGGTTGCAAGGGCAGTGGCCGTGATGATTACAAGCATTTCCATTGTTCCAAACATTTCTGTCATGAGCTTTCCTCCTTCGCTTTGTTTTCAGCCACCTGTGCAGCAGGCTGAGGGACTGGATGGGGGACTGGCTGAGATACAGGTTGTGCTTCAGCAGCAGTAGCAGTAGCTTGCAGAACATTTCCTGACTTCGCTCCCATGAATTTCTCGTGTGCAATCAGGATGAAGGTACCCAGGATGATTGAGAGCAGAAGCATGTTCTCGGGGCTGAAGATCACCAGGGAGACCACCCCTGCCCCGAGGGCTGCCATGAAGGGGAAGCGCGAAGTTGCGTTGAAATACTGCTCAATGGTGAGCACCACGAAAAGGGCTGTCAGCACGAAAGCCATACCCTCCAGGTTGAGGTCGAGCAGGGAGCCCAGCACTGCCCCGAGGACGCAGCCTGTTATCCAGTAGAGGTGGTCGAGGGCGGCTATGTAGAGGTAAAACTTTGACTTCGACCCGCCGTCCGGGACTTCTGTTGAAGTAAGGAGCGCATAGGTCTCGTCCGTGAGCGCAAAGATCAGGTAGGGCTTGACTTTCCCGACATCGGAGAACCTGTCAAGGAGAGAGAGGCCGTAGAAGGAGTGCCTGAGGTTCAGGAGCAGTGTGGCAATCACAAATTCCGTAATCCCGGCTCCTGCCGCCAGCAGGGCTACTGCCAGGAACTGCCCCGAGCCTGCATAGATGAAAATTGCCATTATAAGGGCATAGACCCAGTGGTATCCTGCCCCGTCAAGCAGAAACCCGAAAGCCATTCCCAGGGGGATGTAGCCGAGAAACACGGGAATTGTGGTTTTTAAGGCGCTCATGAAAAGGTTTTTATGCTGTTCACTCATCTCCTGTCCCTTCTGTTTGTTGCCTCTTTTTCTTTTCTTCCTTTTTCCTTTCTTCGATAACTCTTTTCATTGTTTTTTGGTGAAATGAAAACCAGAAATTATATTTATCGTATTTATGTTTTGCCAAATTTGTCCGAAAAATTATGAATCAATGCCCCTCCCTTCTCAGCAGAATGCGCCAGTAAACACCGAAATTGTACTGGAATGTTTAAATAGCTGTACCAATTATTTTTAATTCAATGACCATTTGCGGAAATCCTGTACTCTTTGCGTCACTTACCCTTACAGATCTAAAAAATTCAACCCTTATCGGAGAATTTGTTATGAACGACTGGCTCATTCCAACCCTGATCATCTTTCTTGCTCTCTTTGCAGTTTATATCCTGTTCAAATACATCCAGATGAAAGGCCGGGTGGAGTCCCGGGCTCGCGACCTCTTCGAGACCTGGCAGACCCGCGAGATGGAAAAGCAGGTCTCCGAAAGAGTTGACAACATGTTCAGGACCTGGAAAATAGACGAAGAAAAAAAGATCCGCCAGGACGCCGTAAAGAAAAGTGAAGCCGTCATCCGTGGCAAAGTCACGGAACACCTGATCCCCTATTTCCCTGACTTCGAATATAACCCGAAGGACGCACGGTTCCTGGGTACGCCTGTGGACTTCATAGTTTTTGACGGTCTCTCCGAAGGGGATATGAACAAAGTTGTTTTCGTAGAGGTGAAGTCCGGAAAGACCGCTGCCCTTTCCCGGAGGGAGAAGCTTGTGAGGGATTGTATCGACAAAAGAAGGGTCACTTACGAGATCATTCATAACCGGGAATAAGTTCGAAGAACGGGAATAAACTAAAAGAACGAGAGTAAGTTCGAAGAACGAGAGTAAGTTCGAAGAACGAGAATAAGTTCGAAGAACGAGAATAAGTTCGAAGAACGAGAATAAGTTCGAAGAGGGCTTTTTCGTTATTTTCGTTACCCTCTGCTTTCATTAAAAATCCCAGAATCCGCTTTTTTTCTTGCTTTCGAGGTGCCGGGGCTCTCACCGGGCGCCGAAGGAGGCCGGTTTTTCCTTGAAATATAATATGAAAATCTGAATACTACCTTTACATTGGTAGTAAAGTGCCTGATATATTACCTTTACATTGGTAGTAAAAGGTCCGATATATTACCTTTATATTGGTAGTAAAACGCTCAATATGTTACCTTTATATTGGTAGTAAAATCTCAAAACGTTACCGTTAAAAGGTTAATATTATATAGAGCATGAAAAGTAGCAGCAAACCTGAACTGAATTTGATGTCCAAAAACCAGTTAAACGCAAACCGGTTCAATATGAACCAAAAATAAAAGAGAAGAGTTAACGTTTTTCAGTCGTACTGCCCGCCTTCCACCGTGCATCCGAAGTTGGTGATTTCTTCAACTCTTTTCAGGGTCTTGTTTATGCTTTCAAGAGTCGCTTCCATTTTTTCCAGACGGTTCTCTATTCCCTCAATTCTTGCCAGAATTTCCTGATCTGTAGCCAATATTATTTCCCCCGGGTTTAATCTGCACGAATGCAGTTGTATTTGGTAAATTTTGAAGTAATTCAGTTGCAGTATACTATATGTAAATTATTTGTAAATCAATGTTTTTATAGGCAGCGTCGTGAAGATACTTGTTTTTGTCATTTATAACTCAGGTAAACAACAATTTAATAAATGCGGTCTGGTAAACCACAAGTTAGTTAACGTTTTTTGACGCAGGATAGATAGAGGGTGTGTTTTCATGCGGAGAATTGCAGTAACAGGGAAGCCGGGTGTAGGGAAATCAACAATCGTTGCAAAGGCAGCCGGGAAGCTGGCCGAGAAACGGGGGCTCAAAATCGGTGGCATCCGGACTGCTGAAATCCGGAAGGACGGGAAAAGGGAAGGTTTTTCAATCGAAGACCTGGCAACCGGAAAGACCGGCATCCTGAGTCATGTCAAGGGTAGTGGTCCGAGGGTTGGAAAGTATCACGTGAACCTTGAAGACCTTGCCGGGATAGCTGCGGGTGCACTCATGGCTGCTCTGGACTGCGACCTTGTTGTAATCGATGAAATCGGACCGATGGAACTTAAATCCGAAGAGTTTATTTCGGCCGTGGAAGATATTCTGGAGTCGGAAAGGCAGGTACTGGCTGTGCTGCACAGGTCCAGCAAACATCCACTGGCGCAGAAGGTGCGGGAAGAGTTTGAGGTTTTGACGGTTGATGAGGGAAATCGGGATTATTTGCCTGATAAAATAGTGGAGATGTTTGGATATATAAATTGAAATTCTCTGGTTTCTAATTCTCTGATCGCTTACTATGAAAATAAATTACATTTATTTACATGTAAACTCAAACAGGAAACAGAAAACTTTTTTTATATTTTAGAAGGCCTTTTGAAAACGCAAAAATGAGAAAAAAACATGTCAGATAACGATGCTTTTTTGTTTATGAGACGGGCTATCGAACTTTCCCGTGAAAGTGTGAAAAAAGGAGGAGGGCCTTTCGGTGCCGTGATTACCAGAAATGGGAAAATTATTGCGGAAAGCCATAACAAGGTCACCTTGCTTAACGACCCCACCGCTCACGCCGAGGTCAATGCCATCAGGGCCGCAGCCCGGAAACTGAACACTTTTGACCTGAGCGGCTGCGAGATATACGCTTCCTGTGAGCCCTGTCCGATGTGCCTTGGAGCTATCTACTGGGCAAAGCTTGACAGAATCTATTTTGCCGGAAGCAGATCGGATGCCGGAGACGTAGGATTTGATGATTCCTTTATTTACGGGGAAATTTCCCTCCCTCTACTGAATCGAAGCATCGAGTCCCGCCAGCTTCTCCGGGAAGAAGCCCTTGAGGCTTTCAAAGCCTGGGAAGAATGTGAGGATAAAATCGAATATTGATTGAAGTCGAATATTGATTGAAGTCGAATATTGATTGAAGTCGAATATTGATTGAAGTCGAATATTGATTGAAGTCGAATATTGATTGAAGTCGAATATTGATTGAAGTCGAATATTGATTGAAGTCGAATATTGATTGAAGTCGAATATTGATTGAAGTCGAATATTGATTGAAGTCGAATATTGATTGAAGTCGAATATTGATTGAAGTCGAATATTGATGAAAGTCAAATATTGATTGAAGTCGAATACTGCTGAAGGGCAGGCTTGCCTGGTTTTTCCTGGTTTTTCCTGGTTTTTCCTGGTTTTGCATCAAATTCCTGACGACGGAGAAGCCGGTAATTCAAAGGTAAAAGCCGTTCCTTCGCCCAATTTGCTTTCCACCCGGATGTTTCCGCCGTGCATTTCGACAAACTTCTTAACCAGGGCAAGTCCGAGCCCGGTACCTTCAAAAGAGCGCTTCATGGATGAGTCAATCTGGATAAAAGGGTTAAAGATTTTGTTCAGGTTTTCTTCGGAGATGCCGATACCTGTGTCCCTGACCACGACCCGAACCATTTCCCCTTCCCTCTTTGAGAAAACATCAATCGAACCTCCTTCGGGGGTGAACTTTGTAGCATTGCTTAAGAGGTTGTACATGATCTGCTCGAATTTGCTCAGATCCGCATAGACGGTTAAAGCCTGAGTTCCGGGTTTGTGGCTTAGAATAATGTTTTTTTCTTTTGTTTGAGGAAGCATGGTTGAAATTACCTTATCAACGGATTTGCCGACGCAGAACTCTTCCCTTTCGAGTTCCATTTTTCCTGATTCTGCTTTTGACAGGTCAAGGATGTCGTTGATGATGCGGAGAAGGTTTTTCCCGCTTACGGAAATAAATCCAATGTACCTGGACTGCTTTTCTGTCAGGGGGCCGGCTGTCCCCTCGGCAATCAGGTCCGAAAAACCGATTATCGAGTTCAGGGGTGTCCTGAGTTCGTGGCTCATATTTGCCAGAAACTCACTTTTCGTGCGGTTTGCTTCTTCTGCAGCCATTTTTGCATCTATTAAGGTCTTTTCAGCCTGTTTTCTTACGGTTACGTTCCTTACGACCACAATATTTGCCGGCATGTTCCGGTACATAATTTGGGTGCCCAGTCCCTCTATCCAGAGGGTTTCCCCTTTTGAGGACAGAATTTTATAGGTCCTCAAATAGCCGCCCCGGCCATTGTAGACATTTATCTGGTCTTCCAGGGCAGTTGCCCCTGATTCGGGAACCAGGTAATTATAGATGTTTGAGCCGATTACCTCGTCCAGCGGAGCATCCACCATTTCTCCGACGGCTGCATTTGCGGACAGGATATTGCCTTTGAAATCAAGGATCAATATGCCGTCAGGTGTATGCTCAAAAAGGGCGCGGAAATTCTCTTCACTTGCCTTTAAGGCCTCTTCGGATTTTTTGTGCTCCGTGATGTCCCTTACATATGCGATCAGTCTCTCTTCCCCGCCCAATTTGAAGAGTTTGGTGCTGATTTCGGTCGGAAATAGCGCCCCATCTTTCTTTTTATTTACTCTCTCGATCGCCACATCCCCGGTGGTTTCTTCAGCTGTTATTCTCTCGGGCAGGGTTTTTGCAAATTCATCGGGGACGAGGTCTGCGATGGTCAGTCCGAGCATTTCTTCTTTGGTATACCCGAACATCCTGCAGGCTGAACTGTTGCAGTCGAGAATCTCTCCCCGGTCGGTTTCTACAAAAATCCCGTCAATTGCCATCTCTACGAGATTTTTGAATTTTTCTTCGGATTCCAGCAGGTCTTTTTCGGTCTGTTTGCTGGCAGTGATGTCGTAAACGTTGGTGAAAAGCAGTTCCTTGTCTTTTACATTAATAAAGTTAATATACACTTCTACGTCCCTGATTTCTCCGCTGGCAAGTTTGTGAGAGGAATGAAAGTGGCCTTTTCTTTCAAGGAAGATTAGCTGCTGAAGGTCCTCTACTTTTTTGCCGGACATTAGATGAATATCGAAAATACTTTTTGTGGTCAGTTCTTCCCGCGTATACCCGTAATAGGAACATGCAGGATCATTAGCGTCAACAATGAGGCCTCTCCCAGGTTCCACCAGAAGCGTTACTGCAGGACTGTTATTGAAAAACTGCTTATACCTGTTTTCGCTTTCCTGAAGGGCTTCATAATTCTTTTTTATCCTGATCAGAGACCTTATCCTTGTTTTAAGCTCAAACCTGTCAATAGGCTTGCTGATAAAGTCATCAGCCCCGTATTCGACTGCCTTTATCTTATTTGATTTTTCAAAAAATCCGGAAATTATAATTACAGGTATGAACCTGGAAACCGGATCACTTTTGATTCTCCTGCAAACTTCAAACCCATCGACCCCGGGCAGTATCAGGTCCAGTAAAATAATGTCCGGGTTCAGGTTTTTCACGATATCAAGGGCTTCCTTTCCACTATTAGCAGGGATTGGGAGGTAGTCATCTTCAAGCTGCAAACAAAGTAATTCTACCTGATCCGGTTCGTCATCAACGATTAGGATTTTGGGCTTATCGGAAGAGTGCAATTTTGATCATCTTTAAAAGTCGTTTTAATTCGAGTTTTGGGGCTTACAATGTGATATAGTATATATAGTAAGCACTGATATATATCTCTAGTTATATATTTTGTTTTCCGATTATCTGTTCTTTTATAAAGTAAGGAAGTTTCTGGTCGTTAAGTCAATTCTTCGCTTCTTAGATATCAATACATGCCTGAAGAAACTGGAATCATATGAAGCAACTGGAATTTTCTGTTTCCTACTTTCCGGTATGACCTGGCCGGCCCTTTTTAAATGTGCATTTCTATTTCTTTTAATCTATATATTTGCATCGTAAAACATTAATCATTATAAAAAAGGCATATATATTTTAATGAGATTTGAAGTTTCATATCTTTTTACAGAAGCTTTGTCGGGAACTTTATACCGAAATTTCACAGGAGGGTTAAGAAATAGATCACGTACAAATATTCAAAAAAGTTATTGATTTTGTTACCACCTTCATCCTCTACGTACTTGTGCTGGCACTAATCCTGGGGATGGCAAAGACCCTGCTGGATTTGCGTTTCATCATGTTTGAGTCCCTTGATAGTGGATTCAGACATATAGTAGCCAGCGTCCTCACGATTTTCATTGTCCTCGATCTTTTCAAGACCTTCGTCGATTTCCATGAACACGACCGGATCAAACTTACCAACGTAGCCGATGCCACGATTTTGATTATCATGCGCGAACTTGCCCTCGGCCTCTATGCCAAGGAGTTCGAATATGAATTTCTCCTGAGCCTGGCGGTTTTGCTGCTGGTGCTGGGAATTATCCGGGTACTGGCAATTAAGTATTCACCTGACGAATCTCATGAATCTCGCCGCCCCTGCCCGGGATAGTAATGTATAACAATCAGGAGGGAGTAGCCCTTGACTAACCCTTCCCATCCTTTTTTGATTCACTTATAGGTTTCATGCAGGGATTATTATTCAGGTTACATGTGTGAAGGAACGTGCGTATTGCTTCTTTTTTTATATTGTTGCCGCCGCTGCGATGAGATTATTACCTAACAGATCCACAATTTAGATATTTTTTTCAATATTAGTACTATCCAGGTATCTTACCTCTTGCTACCGTTATGACACATTAAATCGCTGTTGTGTAGTCCTGCATCTGTGCGAGTAAAAATGACAACAATTCTATGTTCACAAAGAAATCTACGGGAAATATGTCAGGATGATTTGTTCTAAACGCAGTTTCAAAAAATATATCCCATATGAATAAAGAAGTCCATATATTATTTTTAATGGATTTTTGGTATGGGGGAAATATGAAACTAAAAGAGTGTACGGTATTTTGTCTGGTAATGGCTTTGCTTTTACTGAGTGCCGGGACAGCAACTGCTGACACGGCAATTCAATTTGGGATGACAGCGGATGGTGGGTCAGATGAACTTAAAAAAACTTCCTGTGCAACAAATTACTGGTTTTTGGGAGGTCCCGTAGTAAATGGGCTTTCCTTTGAGGGTGTTAAAAGAACAGATCAGGGAGCTTATATAATTCCTGCAAACAAAAAAATCATTTCCATATGCATCCCGCATTTTGGCTTTTTACATGGGGTTGACACTTTAGATACTGTCGGCGTGAAAAAAGTGGGTCCCGAATTTACCATTCCCCCAGGGGATGAATTTCTGGAGGACCTGGAAATCATAACTGCAAAGAAATATTTTAACAAGGATGTGACCTATCTTGGAAACGATGGCAGCATCAATTTTGGGGTGAGTGACGGAATCGATGACTGCTATGTGGTTCTGTGCGATATAAGTGATGCGGAGCCTCTAAGTACGGGTTTATACATTTTTGTTATAAAAGGCTGGATAGATGTGGAGGGTGAGGAAGAGTGGAGAGCTGCGGGTGTGCTTGTTAATATATATGTCCCGGAAAAATCGTCCTCAAAAAAGTGAGTAGTGAAAGTTACAAGTGAAATTGACTTAATGATGTGGAATCACCCCTTAATTCCACATTTTACCCTCTTTTTGCATTACTTTTCCTGAAAAACCTATCATCTTTTGAGACCGTTAAGGAAAACGAGTGGGTTCTTGCGAGTGTTCCTCATTAGGGGAAGGTAGTTTTTCGTATTATTCATCATCCTCTTTACTGAATGCTCCCCCTATCGCCATTCCAAAGAAAGTTCCAAGAGCAATTCCCGGGCCGATGTTGCCCATAATAATTCCAATTAGCATACCCAGCTGCATTCCCAGGGCAAGCCAGAGTCCCATTCGGTTCTTCTTCGCGAAATCTTTCGTGTATTTGCCAGTCCCCTTAGCCGTTTTTTCCATCCTTTTGTAGATCAGGAAAACAGCTATTGTGGTGACGATTAAAACAATTGTAACTGTTAATGCAATTGCCGGAGTGATCATTATTTTGAATTTTCTTCATTAGTATATAACTATTTTTAAGTGGATGGGTGTCATAGAAAATAATATTTTGCCGGGACTTATCATGTGGAGGACTTATCATGTGGAGGAGAATCTGGTAGCAGTTAAGAGTTAAGCGTTTGAAAAGTGACAGCTGAGAAGCGGTAGCTGAGATGTGGATTCCTCATTCCTTACTTTTTATATTTATTCTTAAGTAATGACCTTAGAAATCTTTATATCCTTTCTTCTTTTTTTCATTAACTATGACGCTGCATGTTCCTCACATTCTTCTTCCTAAGGGCAATTGGGAAGAGTGGGCAGTAATCGCTTGTGACCAGCACACCCAGGATATCGAATACTGGGAAAGGGTTGAAGCCTTTGTCGGAAATGCTCCTTCTGCCCTCAGGCTTATTTATCCGGAAATATACCTCCCGTTAGATGAAAAAAGGGTAAAAGACATTCATCAAGCCATGCGTGATTATAAAGAGATTCTTGTTGATCACGGTCCCTCTTTTATTCTTGTAAAGCGCTCGGTTTCAGGTAAGGAAAGAACCGGGCTGGTTGTCGCGGTCGACCTGGATGACTATGAATTCGATGGGTCCGATTCTTTTATCAGGCCAACTGAAAAGACAATCAAAGAAAGACTTCCTACAAGGGTCAAGATAAGAGAGGATGCGGAATTGGAACTTTCCCATGTCCTGGTCTTATATGACGACCCGGACTTTTCCGTTCTCCCCGAAATTACATCCGATCCTGTTTATGATTTTAACCTTATGGAAGACGGAGGCCACATCACCGGGTACAGGGTCAGTGATGAAAATGCAATAAAAGAAATTTCCGATAAAATCCAGGCCCTCGGGGGCCTTCTTGTAGGGGACGGAAACCACAGCCTTGCCGCAGCAAAGAGTTTCTGGGAAAGCATCAAAGGAAGCGTGCCTGACAAGCATCCTGCAAGGTATGCAATGGTCGAACTCGTAAACATTCATGACCCCGGCCTGACCTTTGAACCGATCCACAGGGTCGTAAAAGGTGTTGACCCCGAGGAATTACTCAAAAGATTCAACGCAAGGATCGTGGAATCTCATGTTTCGGAATCTCATGTTTCGGAATCTCATGTTTCGGAATCTCATGTTTCGGAACCTTCAGTTGCGGAATCCCCATCCGTTCATTCAATCGGATTCATTACAAAAGACAGGCGTGGTACCCTTGTCTTTGACAACCCCGGGCATGACCTGGAGGTTGAAACCCTGGACGAGATCATTGATGATTATCCGGTTGAGTATGAACATGATCCCGAAATTGTGGAAAAACTCGGAAAAGAGCCGGATAATATTGGTTTCTTCCTTCCTTCCTTTAAAAAGAGCGAATTCTTCTCTCTTATAGAAAAGAAAGGCGTCCTTCCAAAGAAGTCCTTTTCACTCGGAGAAGAAAACGAAAAAAGATATTATGTTGAGGCCAGAAGGATTACTCAATAACTTTTACCCAATATTTTTTTATTCAATAACTTTTTACCCGATATTTTTTTACCGATATTTTTCTGGACAATACCATTCCCAGTGCCGTACCAGGGGTCGAATCAAAACCCGGGACTAGTGGCTGTCTGCTTGTTCACTTTTCTTCCTTATATCTTCGGAATTTGCAGAAAGCTGCTGAATGATCATATCTCAGTTAGTGGTAACTGCCTCTTAAAATCCGGTAAATACCCTTCTCTATGTAAGGCTATTTTGTAGTCATTTATTGCTTTACATATTTTGTGTGTGAACTTGATGCAATCTTTGCCCACCTCTCCTTTGAATAACAGCTTTTCCGTTACCCCTATAAATTCTGGATAAATTAATACTAATTCTTCTTTAGTGTGTAGAAATAGAGCTGCAAAATCTCTGTGAATGGACATACTTCTTTTTAGCAGTTCAAAATTTAATTGATCTTCAGACAGGTAGTTCTTGAATTTTAAATATGTATAAAAGTCTGCTATATTCTGATTTAATGAGCTTAAAATTGAATACAACACGTTGTCAGTGTCTGGATGGGGAATATCCGGAAGGTCCAGATACTCACCAGCGTAATTTTCTTCCTCTCCCCTGGTCTGGTCACGGGTTGTTTCCTGGTCCATTTAATCTCTCCCCATTTAAAGAATCCCCGCTTAAAGAATCCCCACTTTAAGAATCTTTTCGTATTTCTGGCACTTTCTCTTTTTTATACTTGTTCACACTTCCATTAAATGCAATGATTTCTAAGCTTGAATTCTATATATAATGAATTCTGTCATTTTTTCAAAATACTTGAATGATTGTATAATCTTGAATATTTCATTATGTTAAAATCTTTTCATATCTTCAAATATACACAACCCATTGTATTTTTTAATGGCTCTCAAACCCCATCCTTGATTCTTAGAAACAGGCTTAACAGTAGACGGTCACCCTCAAACACTATTTTTTATTTTCCTTGTCGTCTGCCCCTAACGCCGATCCAATTGCCAGTCCCAGGGCAGGCCCGAGAGCAACTCCAAGAGCGATGTTATCCGTCATGAGGCCAATTATCAAACCCAATGACATGCCAAGGGCAAGCCCGGTCCCCATTGCATCTTCTTTCCTGTTCTCCTCCCCATAGCTTTTTGTGAATTTGCCGGTCTTATTGATCTTTTTTCCCAGACGGTAGAAAATGAGGGTGAGAACTATGGCAGCGGCAATTAAAATTATAACAATATGAGGAAAAGCCGGATTATCCATCATTATGAATTTATCGATTTGTTATAAAAAGAGTTTGTTGTGTCTTGAAATTATTTTGTCTTGAAATTATTTTGTCTTGAAATTATTTTGTCTTGAAATTATTTTACCACATTAATTCTATATGTGTATTATACTTCGCGGTAGACGTGATAAGGGAATGTGATTATGGTTTTCGCTGTTTTGCATGGGTTGTAAATAATTGATTAGTTAGAAAGTGTTCATGTTTGAGAGAGAAACACCGATCTTGCACGTGGTTTTTTACAGATAAATGCTAAATGTGTATCTATGTTTAAATGTGTATCTATTTTAGGAAATGAATATAAGTTACCCACTCGAAACAGCGAAGAAACAACCTCAATTAACTAAAGGTCTGGTTTGCCTGTCTTCTATAAGCTCTTATTCCTAATCCGATTAATAAGTAAAGAATTGAAGTAATGATCCCAAGGCTTGGTGAAACAAGAATTTCTTTTCCTGCTGCAATGCTGATAAAACCTAATATAATTAAAGGATTTACTAGCGAATCCTCTACCATATGTAATAAAACACCCGGCCAAATTGATTTTGTTACCCTAAAAAGTTCGATAAACATCACTGCCCAGCATACCATTGTTATAGTACCGACAATGAATAATGTAGCTCGACTGACAGGTAATACTGCTTGTATATCTGTTTCGGGTAAAAAGACCAGGAAATATGGAGCATGCCAGATTCCCCAAAGACCGCCAACTGTGAGATATATCTTCCAGTCATTAAAATTTAATTTGACGAGCTGTGAAGTTAGATAACTAAACAAAGGGGTCCCATCAAAAATATTTTTAATAAAATTAAATAACAGAGTACCGGAAAATATCAAAATAAAGGGTTTGAGATCGAAGGTTGATAAGTCGATCCACTTTGTTATAACTCCGATTATCAGAACTATTGCTGTTACAACAGGAAAAATCAAAACAGCAATCAAGTACCATTTTATGTTTCCTTTGAAATTCGGCTTGAAACCAATTTCATTCCAATCGCCCTTTGAAAATATAGTGATTGCAATTGCAGCCAGCATAGGTGTTACCAACCATATCCCCATACCAAGAGAATCACCCTTCGGTTGCTCGGTAAGGACAGAGTCCACAAGAACACCTATCCACCCACTGAGAATAACAACAACAATATATACAACAGTATTGCGAATAACTTTGTTATTCATGTAAACACCTCCCTATTTAGCAGATATACTATTCTTTACGTCACATCCCTGTGCCACTAAAGTAATGGGTTGTATTCAGAAATACCTTTGCCTTGAGACTCGGTTTTAATTCCAATCCTGCAAAGCATGACCTTCGAACGATGAGTATGCCGGTAACTCAAGATAACATGATTAAAAAATGGCCCCTTATGCTTCATATTGTAATGGCTGCGACTCTGGTGCCCCTTTCTGATAGTGTTTCCGTTTGCAGTCAAATCTCCTTTTTTATATTTTGTCAGTCCCGGCCCACTGCGTGACGGGCTGATGATAAATAATGAATCAAAAGACTTATCCATTTAAAATTGATAGTTTCTACTCAATGAATGACCATTCTGAAGCGGAAAGTCCGGGTCATGACCGAATGAAGGCTGTTCCCGGGTGGAATGAAGAGCTTGAATCGGCTTTTTCTGCCTACAAAGGCCCTTACATTGCCGGAAGAGTCGAATCCAGGCATAAAACGGTCTGCGACATCCTTATTCCCGGGGCTGCCGTGCAGGCGGGAATCTCTGGAGCACTCCTGCGGATAGGCAAGCAGCCGGTTGTTGGGGATTTCGTCGTTTTGCTGGACCAGCCGGAAACGGGCTCACGCCTGGTCGTAAATATCCTGCCCAGAAGGACTTGCCTTTCTAGAGGGGCGGCTGGAGAAGGAGGCGGGGAGCAGGTGCTTGCCACAAATATCGATACCATCTTCATTGTGACTGCAGCGGGAAAAGACCTCAACCTGCGAAGGCTCGAACGCTACCTTACCGTTGTGTATTCTTCCGGGGCAAACCCGGTGATACTGCTGAACAAGGCGGACCTTGCCGACAACCCTGCTCGCCTGGTCGAAAAAATACGGTCCATTGCAGGGGACGTGCCGGTAATCCCCCTGAGCGCCCTTTCAAAAACCGGGCTCGATGCCCTCAATCCTTATCTCAAGCCCGGGGAAACGGTGGCACTGATCGGCTCTTCAGGTGTAGGAAAATCCACGCTAATAAACGCCCTTTTTGACAAAACCGTCCAGAAAACCGCCGACGTCCGAAAAGACGATGATAAAGGTAGGCACACAACCACAGTCCGCCAGCTCTTCCTGCTCCCCAACGGTGCAATTGTCATAGACAACCCCGGAATAAGGGAAATCCAGCTCGGAGACTCTTCCGAAGGCCTTGAAAAAGCCTTTTCCGATATCATCAGTGCAGCCCAAAACTGCCGGTTCAAAGACTGCACGCACCATGACGAGCCGGGCTGTGCTGTCCTGCAGGCAGTGGAGGAAGGGCTCATTCCGGAGGAGCGGCTGGAAAGCTACCACAGGCTAACCGAAGAACTCGTTTTCCAGTCAAAAAAATCCGAAATCGGGCTGAAGCGGCTGGAGAAGGAAAAACACAGAGATATAGCGGTTACTATTAAAAAATACAGGAAATTTACGGGGAAGCCGTAAGGTGGATACTTTTTTATTCTGTTTAGATACAAAAGTCACCTGTTTTATGTAAGGTATGAGTGGCAAAGGTATGCTGGAACTGCTAAGAAGCTTAAAAGTTACCGATATAGATGGTAACTATTGGGGTAAAATTACCGATAAAGATGGTAACTATTAGCCTGAAATAAATGGAAAATTTAATATCTCGTTTTTTATACTTTTGCAGTCATGGCGCACTGCGTGAACTGAGCTGGAATAACCAGGGAAACAAAAGACTGTTATTAGCTATGGAAACTTTTGGCCTGAACGAAGGCATCACGCCCTTTTGTAGACAGCGCAGAGGAAGGAATCACACAGGAGAGTAAAAATAACCGTTATGCATGTCTGGAAAATGGCTTCCAGTTGATGGGGAATGATGACGAGGCTAAGAAGTTTATGTACATCGAGTGCTTTTTGCCTGAGAGGTCGTGAAGTTCGCCTGTTTTTTGCGGGAAACTTCCGGAAGGAGCATTTAATTCTAATACCCTGAGCTCCAATTTATCCCTATGTCCAGACAAGCCGAAGACTTGCTAAATAGGAATTTAAAGGATGCCTTTTCCCTCATTGAAAAAAAGAAGTACAAAAAAGCCCTTGAAAAACTTGATAAAGCCGAAAAACTTGCGGAAAAAGCCGAGAGGCTGGATCTTGTGTGCCGTGTCCTGCTGCAAAGGGGAGCAGCCATGGTTTCCATGGATAAACCGGATGAGGGCCAGGTAATATATGATAAAGCCCTGGAGATATTTAGGACTTCCGATTTAAATGAGCATGAGAATTCGGTTCTTCAGTTTACCCTTTCAAATACCTTCCAGAAGCTTGCAAGACATTTTAAAAAGACAGGCAGTGTCGAAAATGCAGAAAAGTGTTACCTGAATGAAATAAAGGTCCATGAGATTCTTCTAAAGAAATATCCCGAAGATGAGGAACCCGAAATGGAAATTGCCAGAGCTTACGATTCTATCGGGGATCTATATGAGGGTTCGGAACCAGAGGATATGGATCCTGAAACTGAAGGGCAGTATTACGAAAAAGTCCTGGACCTGAGGGAAAAAGCATTTGAGCTGCTTCCTGAAAGTGATATTTATAGAAACAAGCTTGTCCGGGTCCTTGGAAAGCTTACGGACCTCTATTTAACGCAGCAGGATTATGAGACTTCAATTCAGCTGCAAGAGCGTGTTGTTGAAGCCTTTGAAGAAATGATTGATGACCTGGCAAACTGGAAAGAATTAAGGGCCAAAGGAAATGCCTACGATAAACTGGGTTTCCTCTATTCGGAAATCGGAAAAGAGGAGCTTGCGGAGGATCAGTATTCGGAAGCCCTTGAGTACTACGGGATGATTTTCGATGATGAACTCTGGTCCCTTTCTGATAAAATGATGCTGGCTGACGAAATCATGGAACGTGGAAAGGACCTCCTCCTTTCAAAGAAATATGAAAGTGCAAAAGAATCCATGGACCTGGCCTTCGATTTCCTTGAAAACTTAGACAAAGAAGAGCTGGAAGAAATTGGAAAAGAATTCATGGATCTGGCCAATATTCTCTTTGGAGAAAGAGATGAAGAAGAGCTGGAAGACTCCAGCTATCTGACAGAATTGGCTGGGATCTCCAGGGACTACGCAAAAACTCTCTCAGACCTGGGCCGGAACAAAGAAGCAGAGGAGTTTACTGCAAGATCGGAAAAAATATTCGGGAAACTGGCTGAAAGGGGATCTTAAGAATAGAAACTCGAGTTTTAAGACTCCTTTTTTATTTTTTTTCTGTGTCGGCCTGTTGCGTGCACTTTCCCGGAACAACCGTAATTTCTAAAAGAAACCGAAATGAGCCCTCACATCATTTTGTTGTGAAGTTTCTTGAAAATCCAAAACTGGATTTGTAGGATGCTTGTTGAGTACCGGGACTCTCACCGGGCGCCGAAGGCGGCCGGCTTTTCCAGAAGTAAATTGAATAATAGAATGGAAAGTAAAAACGCCAGCGTAAATTAATGAAGAAAATATCACTGTACATGATTACATCTTTATGTGTCAGCTCTCAATTCAAAAAACTTACATGTGCTTTCTATTTTAACTTCTTTTTAATTTCAGTCAGGGAAAGGCCGGCCTTCGGCCGGTGAGTACTCCGGTACTCGATAAAAGCGGATCAAAATACCTGGCTTTGATACCTTTAATTCTACGATTAGACTCCGGTGCTTTTTCTAATAGTTCGGCGTCTGATTTTAAAATCTTATTTTTTATTTTTTGGCTGTGGCGGCCCACCACGTGCACTTTCCCGGAATTGCCGGAGTTATACTTCAAAGCTATCAGAAACCCTATCTCCTTTTTTATTCCAGAACAGATACAAAGAAGGGTATATGGTTTTATTATGAAGATGGTATAATTATCTTTCAAAAACCAGAATAACTCTAATGCAGGTTAGCTTTTCAAGGGAAATATCATGATTGATATCGTGAAAATCCGTGTAGCAGATTCTGTAGGAAGTGGTTTTTGTGTTGCTTCCGGGGATGGACAAAGAATACACGAGAAGATTGATGAAGCCTTCCACATAAATAAAAAAGTGAAACTCTCATTCTTAGAAGTAACCGATCTTACCGCTGCCTTCCTTAACGCAGCTATCGGACAGTTATACGGGAAATTTTCGGAAGAGTTTATTCATGCGAATCTTTCTGTTGAGGATCTTTCAAAAGAGGACCTTATTTTACTCAAGAAGGTCGTTGACCGTGCAAAAGGCTATTTCAAAAACCCTGAACCTTACAGGCTGGCAGTTCAGGATGTTATTGGGGAGAATGATGAATAAGCAATCCATCATATCTACTTCAACATCCCCTTCAATTCTCCAACATTCTCCAGAATCCGCCCTTCAATCTCCTCGATCTTCCGAATAATCACTTCCGGCTTCTCATACTCCACTTCTTCATACTCGATCTCTTTGTACCTGGAGATTGAAAGATCATAATTATTCGCCGTTATCTCCTCCGCAGGCACATAGAAACACTTCCCCTTCCTGTCCCCGGGATTTTCTTCTCTCCTCCTCCGGAAGCTCTCGATGATATCCGGAATATCCCCTTTCATGTCTGTCGGAGTCCGCTTATCGTCCAGGGAATACCCATCGGCTTCCATGTCGTAGAACCAGACCTTTTCCGTGCTCCCGCCTCTGGTGAAGATTAGGACCGCCGTGGAAACTCCAGCATAAGGCTTGAAGACCCCGGACGGCATTGAGACGATTCCTTCGAGCTGGCAGGTCTCAAGCAGCAGCACCCTAGTTCCTCTTCGGGAGCACGGTGTCCGTTTCGCTACGCTCAAGCGGACTGAAAACATTATTTTCAAAACCTATTTTTTATTTTTTGGCTGTGCTGGCCCGCTGCGTGAACTAAACCGGAACAACCTGAATCTTCAGCTCACAACTCCTTCATCGTCCAGGGAATACCCATCGGCTTCCATGTCGTAGAACCAGACCTTTTCCGTGCTTCCGCCTCTGGTGAAGACCAGGACCGCCGTTGAAACTCCCGCATAGGGCTTGAAGACCCCGGACGGCATTGAGACGATTCCTTCAAGCTGGCAGGTCTCAAGCAGCAGCATCCGCAGGTTTTTGTGGGCGGTCGAGCTTCCGAAGAGGACTCCGTCATGCATCCATGTTTATCGTGTCCATCTATGGTTTTTCACTGGAAATTCATTGACCTATGGACCAATTTCATAAATCTGGGTTTGTGAATGTACTTTGGAATCACAGTATTAGCATTTATTTTGGAAAATGAAGTTTTACGATCATTTTTCTGAAGTTTTGGTTACTTATCTGAATATGTCATCAAGTTTCCAAATGAGTTTAAGTGCTTCTGGTGACCCCGATTTTGCAAAAATATCTAACAATTCTAGCAAATCTTTTGTAGAATCTTCATTTCTTATTTCGAATCTGTGATCTGCAAGAATAGTTTCTACTAGCCCTACAACATCTTTAATAGCTATTCTGTCAAGATTATAATTTGCAGCTTCACTTGACATAGCAACTTTTGTAGCGAGTTTCAATACGCCCTTTGGATCATATCTAAGAACACAATTAAGCAATTGCATAAAATAATGGGCTGTACTAGCCATCATTATATTTTCTTTTTCTGATGTATTTATTAACACATGGTCAAGTAATGGTTTTATATTTATATAAAAAATTTCTTTCTGTTTGTCAGACAGTGATTTTTCCTTTTTATTCCGCTTATTATTGGATGTATCAACAGCAAAATAGAGTCTTACTACTATCTCATCTATGATTTCATACATATCTTTTAATTTAGACTGAGTGTTTTCGTCCTTTTCAGAAATGTTTATTAATTCTCTTATTCCTCTTTTTACAGAATCAACTGTTTCTAACAAATAATTTATCGATCTTTTTGAAATTTCAGAATTGTCTGTTGAACTAAATGTTTGTGGTTTTACATAGGAAGTAATCGTATCAAAAGTGGCTCTTCTAAGTGGTACTGAATTCTTTATCGGCTCCTTTATGAGTCCATAATAAGTTTCTATAGCCCACTTATTTTCCCTTACTAATGCTAGCCATATTATCAAGGGAACAGTTTTTTCCATCAGATTACTATCTTGGTCTGCTAAGCTGATTCTATTGAGAAGTTTTTCAAGGACCTCAGTCGTTTTATTTTCTTCTGTTTTAACCACATTATAAAGGCTGTGGCACATAGACTGTAAAACTAGTTGGTTATTTTCATTATCCACTATGTTTTCGGTTAACTTCCAGAATTCGTCGGGGGCATTATCATAAATTCTGAAAAGTTCCCTTCCAATTAGGAATCGAACAGATGGAACCTTATCATTAGTTAGATCTTTAATTGCTTTTAATATTTCCTCGTCACGCTTAACTGCAGCTAACCTTGGAAGTCCTTGGGCGGCTTCTGTTCGTGGATATGGTGACCAACAGGGATAATTAAATTCAGAATCATACTTTGGATTTGGTTCTGGATGTGTATTTCTAGAGCATGTTAAGAGTATTTCACGGCAAAAATCAAAAATATATTCTGAATTTTTTGTATTTTTAGCCATGATTTTTGCACATGAAGCGAGTTTTGTCCATGCCGAATTCAAAACGTCTTCGTGAGCGTCAGATATTTCCTCAAGTAAAGTAGATAGTTGCTTAATGTCAAAATAAACTAATTCGATATCTTCTTTTTTTGGGGTTTTATTTTGCCATTCTGATATGAAATTATTTAATTTAGGAAAACAATTTCTTATTTTTTCGTTACTTGTATTTGATAAATCTACGCCCTGCTCTTCAAACCAATCATCTTCAGAACGTTTTCTTGAATATGATTTAAATTCACATAATGGTTTATTTTCTGGAATTTCATTACATTTTTTTATGTAATCAAGAATTTTTTTCCCCTCTTCTGTTTTTATTAATTCACGAGGTATTCTTGTTAATAAACGGTTTCTATCTTCTTCTAAATACTTACGATATAAATCATCTATTTCATCATTTGGAATATTCAATATACTTTCTTCAATTTGTTGAAGCTGTCTAGCTTTAAATTCTGTGGCTGCAGTCTGTAAGAATTCTCCAAATTCGTAAGTAGTATCATCATCTATTTGGACAGGTCTGGCAACACAGAGATCAAATATTAATGGAGCAAAGATTGTGGGATTTCGAGTAGCAGTTTTCAAAAGTGATTTCCAAAAAAACGCCACACGAGCATTATCTCTCAGTAAATCAATTATAGTCTCTAGCTCTGAATAATTTGTTTGTGAAAGTGATTTTTCGTAAATGAATTCAAACAGTGTTTCTGCCATCTTAGTTGGTTCACCACGTCGAGACCCGCCATTATCCCACCAAATATGGCTACAATCAGGAATATAATACGCTGATTTCCCTTTGAATTGGAATTTTTTAGAAATCTCTTCAAGTTTTTCTTCTTTATGATAAGGAAGTACATGTTTATCAATGATAAAGCAGTTCAAGCATTTAATCACAGTTTCCACAGCTAATAATGGCTTTGATTCAAGGAAATTGGGAAAATGTTCTATAAGCTGATGGTGACACATTTCAAAGTCTTGAGAACGTGTACTAGAAAGAGGCACAACAGGAGTGCCAAAATATGTAGGTTCCTTACTGTTTTCCTCGTGAGCTAATACTGTCAAATAAATCTCTGCTGTGAAAGTTGGGTCATAATATGTGATTCCTTCAATACTGTCAATTAATCTGAAAATGTAATTTATTGGAAAATTCTCTTCATTGATCAAATCTAGTACTTTTTTCAATAGATTTCTTGATTCTTGTGGGTTTGTACCAAATGTCTCTGCTACCAAGAATGTAGCCCAATTTCCACCAAGATTATTTATCCACTGGTTTGGATCACTTTCTCTTTCTTTCCAAACCCACTGAAGAAGACGTCTACTTATATTTCCACAAAGTTGAAAAACTACGTTTTTTTCTTCTTTTTCTGTTCGTCTAAGAATTTCTGACGTTAATATAGCTAAGTCCCAGGCAAATTCATTGTCTAAATGATCAACAATTTTATCCAGAAACTGCACCCATAGTTGATCTCTTTGGACATTCAAAGTGCGCAGTGCTTGTAGAAGGTATAGTATAGCTTTATTTGAATAGTGTTTTTCTTTTATAAGTGTGTCAACTAGAGGAATAAGTTGTTCTAACTCACGAGCTTCGTTTGCGATTACTGCTGTGGGTAAGAACCTTGAAAACAGGCGTAATTGAATATTCTCATTTGGCAAAATATACCAAAAAGCTTCCCAAAATAACTTCGGATCGGAATACCAAATTCTGGTAAAGTAATAAATTAAGCTCGGACGAAGGAATAAAGGTCTTGAAGGATCTTCTTCAATAAACTCAGTAAATCTCTCCGGTGAATCTTCCATTAATAGAACGCTCACCGCATAGTCAAACAATATATTATGTGCAAATACAACCCTTTGGCCAGTGGTTGAAGCATTTACTAAAACCTCTGAACTTAAAAGTAAATTCCAAGAAATATCAACAGGGTAAAAATCAGCTTTGCGTACAGATAAAGAGCGTCCTTCTACCATTTTTTGTGTTACTTGTGTAAGTAACATTTGTCTATTTTCACCGATAGTCCCATCCGTTACATTTCGTTTCCAAAATAGACCTAATAGTTGAACTTCTGAACTTATTGAACTTAACTCTGATATGTTTTGATTTCTTTCAAATAGTTTCTCTAAAATCCAAAGGTTAAAAGGATATCTAAGAAGTTCTTTAAAATCAGGAGAGAATATCTCAAATGAATCTGCAGGGTAAGAGATTGTTTCTAAAGCTTCAAGTATTTCATCATCTGTTAGTTTGGGAACTACAAAATGTCTGCAATGAATCTCTTCAGTTGCTGATTTTTTATTAGAATCGGGAAAAAGGTCAAGTAATTCTTCTGATTTTTTAGCGTCATAAGTTCTGACACTAACAATTACATTCCAAAATCCGTTCAAATTTCTAGTTGCTCGACGAATTAAGTTCATAAATACTCTTTGAGTTCTCTCGGAGCGAGCAGCATCAAAGGCATCGATTAGCAAGAGTCCCGTAGATTCAGGTTTATCCTTATTTTTGCTTCTCAGAAATTCAATAATATCAATATTAATGCCTATTTCCTTCTTAAGGTCTGATTCATTTTCAACCCCAAGCTTATCTACCGGCAAATAAAGAAATGGTAATTTCTGTTCACTCAATCGTGTTGCAAATTTTTTAATTATGTATGTCTTTCCAATGCCAGGTGAACCTACTACGATACCATTTCCTGAATAAGAAAATTCAGAAAATTTATTTAGTAGACTTTCACGTTGGATTTGCATTTTTAAAGCTCCAGCATTTTTTTGTTTATTTCATCGAGGTTGATGGAATCAACTTGTGAAACTTTCGAATTGAATTGATTTGAATCATTCCCCGTAGAAGAGTCTTGAAATATGTCCACCACTGTTGATAGTTCTTCATTATCATGGTATTGGATTTCATCATGAGAATCCGAATTATTTTCAATTAAATGTTCTATCTCAAATATTAAATTTTGAAGACCACGATGATCACAATTATGTGGGTAAAACAATGGAAAAACTCCCGCCAATTTAAGATTTTTTAATTTATCTTCTTCGTTGTCTTCATTAGATATTATTGCATAATGAATAGGGTCAGAATCAATATCAAAATCTTTCTTAACTATTTTTAGCATATTCATGAAAAACTCGTCACTCATGCTGAAACCTATAAAAACGAGAGGATGCGTTGCAAGCAATGACCAAATTACCTTACGATGGAATGTATGTAGTATTTGATCGTGTTCCACCTGTTGCCCATCTGGTTTTATTTCACCATAAGCTGTTAAATAATCATTTTTTGTTAAAATTATTTTTCTGGGATTCTCGAAGTATCCATGAAGATGTAAAATGGATTTTCGTACTTTACTTTTTGAAATAGATCGTAAAAAGTCCAAAACTTTATACTGATGGTCACGAGAGCATAAGTCTATTGATTCACACCAACCATAATTATCATATGCTGCCAACTCTAAAACATTATCATAATTGGTAGTGACTATACCTGAGAATCCTAACTTAAAAAGAGATTGATGAAATTTATCATAACCTTTTCCTTTTGGTTCAAATGTATTTTTTAGAAAGTTGTGATATATTTTTATTTTCCCTTCACATTCAAGTTGATTTTTAATTTTGCCAGCATGTGTTAGAGGATTTTCATTCTGATTATATTGCAGTGAAGGGGTCAATTTATTTAGTTCCTCAATTAATTTATACCATCCCGGGTAACCAACGATTCTACTGCTTCCTGCACCAACCATTAATATTGGGTTATCATTTTGTAATATAGATGTTAATCTCTCTAAGGGATCAATATCTATTTTTTGAGCCTCAGCCTCAGTTATAAATCTACTTCCATCCACATTTTCATCTCATATGCTGAACTGTCTAATAGTTCTAAATTATTAATACATTTATAGTTATCTCCTAGTAAATAACACATACAACTTAATTACATATTTTTAATCATATGATTTTAAGTGTTTTATCCCAAAAAGACATGGCTTTTTAAATTTAATATATCTGTGTTTCTCTTGTGTAGCCTGCTATTGAATTGTTTATATAAATGGTCAATGATTTTGGATGTGCGAAATCATTTAGGATACAACAAACCTCCCTTTCCTATTCCTCCCGCTGAAATATTATATTCAACTCAAAGGAAGTGTAGACTTCTGTACAACTAATTCTTTAAGATTAAGATCGACGAAAAGATGAATCATAATGAATAAAAAACCGCGCACACAGACTCGTGCAGAAACTTTACACATTCACATTTCTTCCGAATATTCCTTTAATAATTTCTCTCCTCCTTCCTTCTCCCCACTCTCCACTCCCCCCTCTCAACGCATAAATAAAATCAAGTCCATATTATAATTTCAAAGCACGGGGAAGGGAATATGCCGGAGACCAATTACATCCGCTGGTTCAGCGAAACCACGATAGACGACGTCCCGCTTGTGGGTGGGAAGAATGCATCGCTCGGGGAAATGTACAGGGAACTTACCGGACAGGGGATTAAGATCCCGAACGGGTTTTCGATTACTGCCGAGGCTTACTGGAAGCTGCTGGAGGCAGGGGGGATCCTGGAGAAGTTGGAGAAGGTTATGGAGGGGCTTGATACTTCGGACGTGGCTGAGCTTGCGAAGCGGGGGAAGGCTGCAAGGGACCTGATTCTGGAGGCGGGGGTTCCGGACGTGCTCTGGCAGGAGATTAAGGGGGCTTATGACGAGCTCTGTGAGGAGTACGGGGAAGAGACGGATGTGGCTGTGCGGAGTTCGGCAACGGCTGAGGACCTTCCAACGGCTTCTTTTGCGGGGCAGCAGGAGACTTACCTGAACATCCGGGGATATCCGGCGCTGAAGGATGCCTGCGTGCGCTGTTTTGCGTCGCTTTTTACGGACAGGGCTATCTCTTACCGGGTCACTCATGAGTTCGACCACTTCAAGGTGGCGCTTTCCATCGGGGTCATGAAGATGGTCAGGTCGGACCTGGCGGCGAGTGGGGTAATCTTTACGCTGGATACGGAGACCGGGTTCCCGGATGTTGTGTTTATCACTGGGTCCTACGGGCTTGGGGAGAACATTGTCCAGGGGCAGGTCAACCCTGACGAGTTTTACGTTTTCAAGCCCACATTCCGGGAGGGGTACAGGCCCATTATCCGGAAGAAGGTCGGGAGCAAGGAAATCAAGATGATCTACGGGCGCGGGGATTCCAAGGTCCTGACCCGGAACGTGGACGTCCCTGAAGTTGAGAAGATGCGCTTTTGCCTGAGTGATGACGAGGTCCTGAAGCTAGCTGAGTATGCGATTGCCATCGAGGACCATTACTCGAAGAAATCAGGGAAAGCCCGACCCATGGATATCGAATGGGCAAAAGACGGGACTACAGGCGAGCTTTTTATCGTGCAGGCAAGGCCCGAGACCGTCCAGTCCCAGCGGCGCAGAGACGTGCTTGAGACCTATGTCCTGGATGAGAAGGCTGAGGTGCTTGTCCGGGGGAGCAGCGTAGGGGACAAGATCGCAGCCGGGAAGGCGCATGTTGTCCCGGATATCTCGGTTTTGCCTTCCTTTAAGCCGGGGGAAGTCCTGATCGCGGATACCACGACCCCGGACTGGGAGCCTGTCATGAAAACGGCGGCTGCAATTGTTACGAACAAGGGCGGGCGGACCTGCCACGCTGCAATTGTGAGCCGGGAGCTCGGGATTCCTGCGGTGGTCGGGGCAGGGGACGCAACCGAAATTCTCGGCACGGGAAAGGAAATAACCGTGAGCTGTACGGGAGAAGAGGGGCTTGTCTATGCCGGCATCCTGCCTTTCCATGTGGACACCCTCAGTTTGAAAGACCTGGAACGGCCGAAGACCGAGGTCATGATGAACCTTGCAAACCCGGAAGAGGCTTTCAGCTTTTCCATGATCCCGAACGACGGGATCGGGCTTGCCCGGCTGGAGTTTATTATCAACAGCTACATCAAAATCCACCCCATGGCTCTTGTCCATCCCGAAAAGGTTGCGGACAAAAAAGTCCTGGAAGAACTCGAAAACCTGACCGGGGGCTTTGCCAGCAAGGAAGCGTATTTTGTCGAAAAACTGGCCGAAGGGGTCTCGACCATTGCTGCGGCTTTCTACCCGAAGCCCGTGGTGGTCCGCATGAGCGACTTCAAGACCAACGAGTACGCAAACCTCATCGGGGGGAGCTACTTCGAGATGGAGGAGAGCAACCCAATGATCGGCTTTCGGGGGGCTTCCCGCTACTTTGACGAACGCTACAGGGAAGGCTTTGCCCTGGAGTGTAGGGCCATGAAAAAGGTCAGGGACGAGATGGGCCTTACAAACCTTATCCTCATGATTCCCTTCTGCCGGACCCTGGAAGAGGGCAGGAAGGTGCTTGCCGAAATGGAGAAAAACGGGCTTGTGCGGGGAGAAAACGGGCTCCAGGTCTATGTCATGTGCGAGATTCCCAACAACGTCCTCCTCATCGATGAGTTCAGCGAACTCTTTGACGGCTTTTCCATAGGCTCCAATGACCTTACCCAGCTCACCCTGGGCGTGGACCGGGACTCCGAACTCCTGGCTGCCGAGTTTGACGAAAGGGACCCTGGCGTTATGCGGATGGTCTCCCTTGCCGTGCAGGGGGCAAAGCGAAACGGGAGGCACAGCGGGCTCTGCGGGCAGGCTCCCAGCGACTACCCTGAGTTTGCGGAGTTCCTGGTAAAAGAGGGGATCGATTCGATATCCCTGAACCCCGATTCCGTCATGAAGATCACCCTGAAAGTGCTGGAAACCGAAAAGGAGCTGGGACCGCGTTAAAAAGAGCATTTCCAATAATGCCAGCGTTAAAAAGAGATTTCCACTAAGGGCATTTCCACTAAGATCAGTTTAACTGAGATCAGTTTAACTGAGATCAGTTTAACTGAGATCAGTTTAACTGAGAGTAGTTCAAATCGGGAAAGTCCTCACTGTATCAAAAAATTATTTTTTTAGGAACAAAAAATATCTAAAAAGCGTTAAAATTTGTAAACAAATCTTTAACGGCTTCTAAATATCGGGGATTCATTAAATATTTTGCAAAGGTATTTAAGGGAATCCATCTATATAAATGTCTGAAAATATTCCAAAACTCTCACATTCCGAAACTCTCTATAACGGTTCCTGGGGGTTTATCGGGGATGTATTTTGTTCCAGAGTATCTCAATACCGGGCATCAGGGAAGTGTCCGGAAAGTCCTATAAAATGGAGGATTTGAAATGGGTAGTTTGAAATTTTGTCCTGAATGTCACTCTGAATTGAAAGAAGATCCCGGAAAAGATATCCAGTACTGCACCGTCTGCGGGTACTGGACCAGAAAAGGAAGCGCAAGGCTCGGGCCAATAATGATTTATGAGTAAGACAAAATACGCAAAGTGTACGCAAAGCACGTAAAACAGGCTGGCTTTTCAACCTGAGGGTGGGGGTTGAGAATGCTAAAAAACGCTTTTTGGAATTATTTTTTCAGGTCCGGAAAATGTGTTGCAACTTTGACACCTGTAATGCCTTCAAGTTTCTTAATCAATAATTTCTGGGGAAAATCTGTTTGAAATATAGTATTCTATGGATTTTCTATGGCATCCCTGGATAATCTATATGCGACGAGTGGTACTTATGGAGTCTGAATGTAAAATACGAGTTTGTCCAAAAGTGACAAATGAAAAATCCTCAAAAAAGCTTGAAAAAGCTGTAAAAAGGGGGGAAGATACACGGGATTGCTGAAAAAATGTCCGGAGTGTGACTCCGAGCTGAAGAACGACTGTTTCGGGGAATTCCAGTATTGCCAGGTCTGCGGCTGCTGGACAAGAATGGAAACAGCAAGATTTGAACCGATAATGATCTTTAATTAAAATACGGGAGAGATACAATATGCTTGGGTTTCCCGCAAAATGCAGCAGGTGTGGTACCTCACTAAAAAAGCAGGTACTCGGTTCGAATACGTTTTATTATTGCAGGAAATGCGGCTGTACCACGTCCGTATCCGCATCTTCCACGCTCTCCACAGCAACTGTTGGGCAGGTAAAAGCCTGATCTTAAAGGGTCCGAAGCGCTGAAGCAGCTAACAGCTAAAACTGGACAGCTAAAACTGGACAGCTAAAACTGGACAGCTAAAACTGGACAGCTAAAGTAACTAATATGTCCGAATGCATACCTCCAAAAGGACGTAATCACCTGAAGTGCCACGGCGGTTGATCGTGGTTTTTTATTTTTTTTAAAAAGGAACTATTAATTCGTAACTACACGAACTGCTTTTCGTTTCTGTTTTATTGGTTCAATCTGTTTTAATTTTTATATGTTAATCAACAGATTTATATTAATAAAGTAAATAATGGTGCTTGCCTTATTATCACTATAAATCGTGATAATTATTTCGGCAATTTTTATGAGATCAATGTTCATGAAAACGACATTCATGAAATCGACATTCGTGAACACAACATTCGTGAACACAACATTCGCGGGAACGATACTCATAAAATCCGTATTCATTAGAATGCTAACTTCATGTGAAGGTCCTACCTGGCTTGCTGGGCGCCGGAAGGACTCCAGAGGAGAAAACGATGAGTAAACTTAAGACCGGTACTTTTTCCGTTGAAAATCTGGAATCTCTCCAGATTACGATTAAGAGTATAGTGGGGGCGGCAGAGGACCTTTCGGGGATCACTGCCGAAAAGATGGGGCCAACTCCTAAGCCAGGAATGGCCGACCTCAGGGAGTGGGGCTTTAACCTGCTTGAGCGCTACGAACCTGTGCTCACTCCCATGTGTGACCAGTGCTGCTACTGCACATACGGCCCCTGTGACCTCGGGGGCAACAAAAGAGGTGCCTGCGGAATCGATATGAAGGGGCATACCGGCAGGGAGTTTTTCCTGCGGGTGATAACAGGGACAGCCTGCCATGCAGCCCACGGGAGACATCTCCTTGACCACCTGACCGAGACCATCGGGAGGGACTATCCGGTAGCTCCGGGGGCTTCGGACGTTATGACCCCGAACATCGAAATGATAACAGGGCTTTCCCCAAAGACCCTCGGGGACCTGCAGCACGCAATGGAGTATGTGGAAGAACAGCTTACCCAGCTCCTTGCAACCGTGCATGCCGGGCAGGAGAGTGCGGAAATCGACTATGACGCAAAAGCCCTCTTTTCAGGGCTGCTTGACCACGTGGGCATGGAAGTTTCCGATATCGCCCAGGTTTCCGGGTACGAGTTCCCGAAATCCGACCCGGACGCTCCCCTGGTGGAAATCGGGCTTGGAAGCATCGATTCTTCGAAACCGGTGCTGCTTGCCATCGGGCACAACGTTGCCGGTGTTACCTACATGATGGACTACATGGAAACGTACGGGCTTACGGACAAAGTCGAGCTTGTAGGGCTCTGCTGTACCGCCCTTGACATGACCAGGTACAAGGAAGCCGGAAGAAGGGAACCCTACGCAAAGGTCGTGGGTTCCATGGCAAAGGAACTCAAGATCATCCGGTCAGGGGTCCCGGATGTCATTGTTGTGGACGAGCAGTGCGTGAGAGGGGATATCGTAGCCGAAGCTTCAAAACTCCAGATCCCGGTTATCGCTTCCAACGAAAAGATCATGTACGGGCTTCCGAACCGCTCGAATGAGAGTGTGGATGCCGTCATAGAGGAGCTCAGGAGTGGAAAAGAAGCCGGGGCAGTCGTGCTCGACTACGAAAAGCTCGGGGAACTCGGGCCGAGGCTTGCCATGGAAATGGCTGCGGTCAGGAAAGCGGAGGGAATTTCCGGCCTTCCGGACGAAGAAGAGTTTGAAAAAGAACTTTCCCGCTGCACCCTCTGCGGGGAATGCCGGATTGCCTGCCCCGAGGAACTGGATATCCCGGAAGCCATGGAACTTGCCCGTGCCGGAGATCTTACGGCTCTCGAAGCCCTCCACGACCAGTGCATTGGCTGCGGCCGCTGTGAACAGGTCTGCAGAAAGCAGATCCCGATTCTCAGCATGATCGAAGCGGCTTCGAAGAAGGTCATAAGTGAGGAAAAAAGCCTTGTCAGGGCCGGCAGGGGTCAGGTTACGGATGCGGAAATCCGGGCTGAGGGCGTGAACCTTGTTATGGGCACTACCCCCGGCGTCGTTGCGATAATCGGCTGTCCGAACTATGGCGAGGGCAGCAAGGACGTCTATAACATCGCCGAAGAGTTCCTGAAAAGGAACTACATCGTGCTTGCCAGTGGCTGTGCGGCAATGGACCTTGGCATGTTCAAAGATGAGGAGGGAAAGAGCCTTTACGAACGCTTCTCCGGCAGGTTCGAGAGAGGCGGCTGCCTGAACATGGGTTCCTGTGTCTCGAACTCCCACATCACGGGTACCGCCGAGAAAGTGGCTGCGATCTTTGCCAGGAGGAACCTTGGAGGCAACCTTGAGGAGATTTCGGACTACATCCTGAACCGGGTTGGCGCGGTCGGCCTTGCCTGGGGAGCCTATTCCCAGAAAGCCGCTTCCATCGGGACCGGCTGCAACATGCTCGGGATCCCGGCTGTGCTCGGGCCCCACGGTTCCAAGTACAGGAGAGCTCTTATCGCAAAGCCCTACGCCGAGGAGAAGTGGGAAGTCTACGATGCCCGGAATGGGGAGAAAATGAAGATTCCCCCTGCCCCGGAGTTCCTGCTCATCACCGCAGAGAGCTGGCAGGAATCCGTCCCGATGCTTGCAAAAGCCTGCATCCGGCCTTCCGACAACAACATGGGACGGATGATCAAGCTTACTCACTACATCGAGCTTTCCGAAAAGTACCTGGGAATCCTTCCCTACGACTGGTGGAGGTTCGTCCGGACCGAAAGCGACCTTCCCCTCTCCCGCCGTGAAGAGTTCCTGAAACTCCTGGAATCCGAGCACGGCTGGAAGATTGACTGGGACAAAAAGAAGATCCTCTCTGGCCCTGAAACGAAGTTCGACGTCTCGGCCCAGCCTACCAACCTCAAAAGACTCTGCAAACAGCCGGGAGAAGCCGGACAGGCTTCGAAAGCTTCGGAATAAGCAAGGAGAGAGCAGGAGTGAGTAGGAGAGAGTAGGAGAGCTGAAAAATGGTCGACACGACAAAAAACACCAAAGTCTTCACGAGCTACGGGGTAACGACTTCCAGGACCGTAACCCCGGCAGTTGCAGCGAAGATGATCGCAAAAGCAAAGCGTCCCCTCCTTGTGGTGGGGACAGCCGCAGCCGAACAGGGGCTTCTGGAACGCATCATCGCAATTTCCAGAACCTTAAATCTTCCTATTGCAGCCACCGGGAGTTCAATGCCCGCTTTTGTGGGAAAGGACGTGGATGCCCGCTACATCAACCTCCACGCCCTGGGCTTTTACCTGCCCGATCCCGAATGGCCCGGCCTGGACGGCAACGGCAGCTATGATACCATCATAGTGCTTGCCCACAAAAAATATTACATCAACCAGGTGCTCTCAGGGCTCAGGAACTTCAGTTCCATAAAGACGATAGCGATAGACCGCAATTACATCCAGAACGCCTCGGTCTCCTTCGGGAACCTGGGCAAAAAAGAGCATCTCGAAGCCCTTGATGAACTTATAGGGCTTCTGGAAGCGGAAGCAAAGTAAAGAACAGGATCCGGGTATTTCCAGATTCGGATATTTTCGGATTCGGATATTTTCGGGAAGGGAAGTTTCTCCTCCTTCTTTCCTTCCTTTTCTTTATTTTTACCCAATTCTCTGTATCAAATTCTCTGTATCAAATTCTCTGTATCAAATTCTCTGTATCAAATTCTCTGTATCAAATTCTCTGTATCAAATTCTCTGTATCAAATTCTCTGTATCAAATTCTCTGTATCAAATTCTCTGTATCAAATTCTCTGTATCAAATTCTCTGTATCAAATTCTCTGTATCAAATTCTCTATATCCAATTCTCTGATTTCCTGATATTTTCCAATATTCAACATTTCACTTTTTTGCTCAATTTTTTCACGGTTATTGCGGTTGTTTAGGCTTTTTTACCCGGTATAAAATGAAATTTTTAAGTAATTTGAAAAGAAAAAACTATATGAGTATTAAAACGGCATTAACCATTCGTTAATAATAACTCGAAAACCCTTACCCCCGATTAACCATGGTCGAAAAAGAAATCGATTCCTTATGCAACCAGTACGGGCTGCGAGCTACAAACTTATCGGAACTTACACTTGACATCAATTTTCCTGACCCATTACTGGAAAGTAGGTTCAGGGAACTGGAAAACACCCTTTACCTCCCCCTTTCAGATGGCGTAAACGCTGTTTCTTCCCTGTCTTTCCTCGCAGAGGCGGAGCCCTCGGCTTACATCCAGCTTGTCCTCGATCCGGAAAAAGCAAGTGCAGAATACCTTGAAGACTTTTTGAACAACCCCCTGGGCCGAAAGATCCGGAAAGCCTGGGAAGCCAGGGGCTTCATCCGCAGGCCGGATTCCCTTTCAGAGGAAAAACTGCTGGAAGATGCTGTTTCGGATGAGACTTGTGCGGAGGGCGCTTCTTTTTCATCTGCCAGCTCAGTTGCAGAGGTCTATGGAGAAGTCTATTCGGATGTTTTTGAAGGGGAAGGAGACAGCTCAGGGGCAGTTGCGGTTTCAGGAGCTGGGGATTCCCTGGCTGCGCTTCCTCCTGTTGACATCAATTCCCTTTCCCACAGCAGGCTCTACCTTCCGGACCTGCAGACCCAGAAAGAGGTTCTTAAGGTCAAGGGTCTGATAAAAGAGCTAATGGACCAGCTGAGAGTTTTCGAGTGCAGGCTATCCACCTATCCCAAGGACCTTGCTCACATCGAGGAGAAAATCGTCCATATCCGGGAAGCTGTCCAGCTTGCAAACGACTCCGACTATGTCCTGGAACTCATCCGCAGGGGCGAGAGCAAGAAACTGGAGTTCAAGTCCACGCTCCGTATGAACCTTATGTCAGGCAAGCCGGACTGGAATATCGAGCATGCTGTCCTCAAGACCATAGTCGCCTACCTGAACACCGACGGGGGGGTCCTTCTTGTTGGCGTCTCCAACGACGGGGAAGTCCTGGGAATCGAAAACGAAGGTTTCCCGAACGAAGACAAGTTCCTCCTCCACTTCAAGCAGCTCATCAAACAGCACATTGGCCTGGACTACGCCCCCCTGATCGAATACAGCCTGGTCCCGGTAGGCGGCAAAAAGATCCTTGAAGTCGACTGCCGGAAAAGTGACGAAGCCGTCTTCATGACGCCAAACAAAAAAGACGAGGAGTTTTACATCCGGATCGGACCGTCCAGTGAACGGCTTACCGGCAGCAAGCTAATCGAGTACGTGAGCCGTTGGTATAACGGGAACGGCCAGCAGTAAAAAGTCCCCTGCGAAAAAGTTCCTCGTAAAAAAAGTAAGTTGAGGTCAGATGTTTCTTACGATATTCAGTGCCCCTGTGGAAACAAGGTCCACTGCAAGGGCTGCAAGGAAGAGCCCCATGAGCCTTGTGAAGACCAGCATTCCGTTGTAGCCGATAATCTTGTGAATCCTTCTGGAGAAGCGGAAGATTACAAGGCAGATTGCAAAAGTAAGGACAATTGCCAGGACTATAATCAATTTCTGGTCGACTCCTCCCGCACTGCCCATCAGCACGATTACTGCACTGATCGTCCCTGGCCCGGACAGGAGTGGAAGGGCTATCGGAAAAACCCATATGTCTTCCCTTTCTTCAGACTGTTTGATCTCTTCTTCCGTTATTCTTTCTGAGGAAATCTTGGCATTCATCATATCAAAGGCAATGCTGAAGAGCAGGATTCCCCCGGCAACCCTCAGGGAATCGACATTGATGCTGAAGAGTTCGAGGATTATGTTCCCTGCGAATGCAAAAAAGAGGGCTATAAGGAAGGCCAGCACAATGGATTTATTTGCTATCTCATTCTTTTCCTCGAAGGTCATTTTGCTGGTCAGGGAGATGAAGGTCACGACTGCACTGATGGGGCTTACGACTACAAAAAGTGACATGAATGAATAAATGAAAAAACTGATACCGTCCATCTCGCTAAACTACCCCTGAACTATAAGCCTTTTTTTACCATTTCTCACAGTACTACTATATTTACTTATGGAATGCCGATTTTTTTAAATAGTTTGGTTCCCCTCGTATTCCGGCCAATGCGGATGAACTTGAATTTTTCTTCTTATTTATTCGGTAAAATTTTGGTTAAATAGTTTCAAAAAAAGTAAAAAGATATAAAAAGGATGGCTTAAAAATTAAGTTCATATGTATTCCTAAACATTATTGCTAACCATTATCGTTGAACATTATTGCTAACCATTATCGTTGAACATTATCACTAAACAGAATCATATCCAGGAGTTCAAAACCATGCCCCCGGAAAAATCCTATACCCTGAATGCCGTTCCAATGGGCAATTCCAACGCCTACCTCCTCACAGCCGGAGGTTCAGCAGTCCTGGTCGATGCCGGCTGCGGCGGTAAAATTAAGAACCTTGAAGCAGTCCTCGATCAAAAGAACCTGAAATTCCCCGACATCAATCTTATCATCCTCACCCACACCCACTACGATCACGTAGGCTGCCTGGCCGAAATCAGGGACCGTAGCGGGGCAAAAGTCCTGGTCCACGAAGCCGAAGCCGGGAACCTGGAAAGGGGATACACCCCGTTTCCGAAAGGTACCATGTGGTTTTCGAAAATCATATCCGGACTGGCAAATGGCCTTCTGTCCTCAAAAGCAAAATATCCTCCCGTAAAAGCGGACATCGTAGTCAAAGGCGAGTACGACCTGAAAAAATACCTTCCCGGAGTAAAGGCAAAAGTCATCCCGACGCCGGGCCATACCAAAGGTTCGATTTCCGTAATCCTGCAAAACGAAGATGCGGTTGTAGGGGACACGCTTTTCAACGTAATGCCCTGGACCGTTTTCCCTCCCTTTGCCAACAATGAAAAACAGCTTTTAAGAAGCTGGGAAAAGCTTGCCGAAACAAGCTGTGCGACCTTTTACCCGGGCCACGGAAAAGAGTTCCCTATTGAAAAACTGGTGGACAACTACAGGAAACTGAGTTCCAGAGTGTAAAAAGCAAGCTGAAAATTCGATCTCCACACTCCCCTTATTTTACACTCTTATTTTTGTACATCGGGTAATCCTTTTTGTATAATCAAGTAATTATAATAATTATAGCAATTGAAAGCCAATTCTATGCTACTTTATTGGGGGGTCTTTACTGGACAGTGAACAGCAAATGTCTAAGCCGGTTTCTAAGACAACTTCCGGGACTTCAATGGGTTTGAACGAAAACACCGAAGCCGTCCTGTCTTACACGCTCACCTGGTTAACAGGCCTGCTTTTCTTCGTTCTCGAAACTAAAAGTAAATTCGTCAGGTTCCATGCGCTACAATCCGTTATAGCATTCGTGGTCCTTTCCGTCATTCTCAGTATCCTGCAATCTTTTTTCGGAGAGTTCGGCTTCGTGGCATACCTGACAATTAACCTCAACCCCATATCGCTTGTTTACCTTTCCCTTTATGCGCCAGCCGAAATCTTCACGCAGCTTTTAAGCAGTGTCCTGTTTTTAAGCATTCTCCCCATTTTCCTGTGGCTCTTCCTGATGTACCAGGCTTTCAGGGGGAAAAAGTTCAGTTTGCCATTGATAGGGGACTTGGTGGAGAAGGTGCTTGAAAGCATATATTCGGAGTAAAAGGGAAAGGTGGAGATCTGAGGGATGTGCAGGTTTGTGATTTTGGGATCAAACCCGTGAAACCATCAAGTTCTTAATCTCAGCAGCAGCCACGCTCGCCCGAGGCGAGCGGCCTTTCCCTGACTATGAAAAATAATAGAAAATAGAGATATCTTAAACACATTCCTGAATTTCTACGCTTTTAAAAATTGGTCCCCTGTTTATGAAATATTTTTTGTTTTATTATCCATTTTCATGGGAAAAGCCACTTGCTTTGCAAGTGGGAATGACAGGTTTGATACACCATCTACGCTGCCCTGTTTTCTCATAAATAATCCGCAAAACCCATTTATGTTTTCCTTCAAGACCAAAAATCCTGAACCTCAGAGGGCTCAAGCTTTCTACCTTTCTATAAATCTTCCCGGATTGTATTAACATAAGCAGAATTATGGATCGTCTTTACAGGGTAATTTTTTATGAAGGATACTGCATCATTTAGATTATCTTTTTGAGATGGTTCTTATGGCACATATCAAATCTATAAACAGTGTTTCCCTTGGAAAAGTCCTCGGTCTTATGTACATGATTTTGTCGCTTGTATTCTCGCCCTTCTTTTTCCTTATTGCGGCTCAAACAACTTCTGTTTCAGGTGCAGCTGTAGTCTTATTCATCATTGTGTTTTATGGGATTATGGGAGTAATCGCAGGCTTGCTTATAGGAATCATATACAACTTCATTGCGGGAAGGTTCGGAGGTATCGAGTTAGAGATTGAAGCAAGCTGAGTGGGGGATTCTTCGTCTACTCCTTGTGCGAAATGGGTAGGGAGCAGGTTGCTGGCGTAGTATCCACTCACCAATCATTTTTTAACTGACCGCAATTGTTATCAATTGTTTCCAGTTTTTTCCAGTTGTTCTAACCGTTTTCAGGTTTGGAAGCCTGCTTACAGAAGCCCTTAACTTAACTCAAAATCTAAAAAAAGTAGAGAGCATCGTCTGCTCCACATTTTCTTCAGTCTCTCTCCTATTCGAAAACCGGCTCCATGAACTGTTTTCGAACTTCGGGTCAGGGACCTGTTCCAGCGAACTCCGGTAATACTCAACCGTCTTTTCCTGCCAGTTCCCTTCCAGGAGCAGGAACTTCATTCCCCTTCTCTGCTCGTTCCACTCCCAGACTTCCGACTGGTAAAAAATAGCCCCGAGCTGGCTCGAGAGCTGGGCGTAAGGGACCTCAGGCCTCATCCGGTACAGGAACTTTCCTATCCCCTCTTTTTCCCTTCCCCTGTACAGGTTTACGGCGTTGTTTGCCAGGTCCTTCCATTCCCTGTCCCGCATGAACTCATCGAGCCTGTTCAGGTGGTTGTAACTGATCTTGTCAATCCTGGGGAAGCGGTGGTTCCGGAACTTCCTTTTGATGAAAATGTTCCCCCTGGTGTCTATTCGCCATGAGAAGGCTCGCTGTCTTGCGCCCAGGGTATTGGATCGGGACCAGAAGGCGTCCATGCTTGTAAATTTGAATTTGATATATAAAAAATTACTTGTGGGAGTGAGGGGGATTTCAGGTGGTCGAAGAGTTTTGGAGATTTTTTACATGTGAAACTTAATCCCACGTTGTCAAAGACTTGCTCTATGAACAAGCGTCAGTTGTCCTTTAATTCCCCTTCGAAAAAGTAGTCTTCCAGATCAGATATGTAATCCTCGATGGTAGCGATCCCGTAAGGCCCATTCTTCGAATCTTTGTATATTTTCTGCAGCCTTTCCCTGAAGTAAGGATAAAATTTCTGCCCTTCTTCAGTCTTTATCAGCTTACAGAATTTTTCCATCATTTCAGATCCGCCAGCGTAAGATTCTTCTCCAATTCCTGAAAACTCGCGGATGTATCTCAGCACGTTTTCCACAAGGGTAATTGCCAGGTCCATTGTCCCTCTAATGTCTCCGGAAGCCCTTGAGTAATCGTTGATAGCTTTCTTTGCCACCGAATAGCGAGGTTTACTGGCCGCTCCACGTGCAGGGAAGTAAACGTTTACGACTATTTTCCGGTAAGCCTCCAGAATTTCACTGTCACCTTCTCCCTTTGTGTACCTGGCAGTGACATACCTGCGGTTGTCAACCGATTGTTTGTACAGGTCGTGGACAAGCTCGATGAGCTCTTTCTGACCCGCATCTTGTAAATATTTCTTCAACTCTGACCATTTTAAAGTTGCTTCTTCTGCCATACCTTACCAGAATCCTTCCTCATTGCTGGTCTTCTTCAAAAAAATCTTCAACGTCTTCCACATAAGAGGCGATGTCATCCCCAAACCCATAGCCGAAATCGTCCGATTCCCTGCGGAGTTTGAACAGCCTTTCTTTAAATTGGGGGTAGAAACCCTGTCCTTCCGGGGTTTTGAGAAGTTCGCTGAACTTCCTGAGCATTTCATACCCTGCATCGTAGAATTCCTCATCAATGTCCCCATATTCCTTGATAAACTCAACAACGTTTTCCAAAAAAAGAATCATCAGTTCCATTGTCCCTGCGAGATCTCCCGAGCCTTCGGAGTAATCCAGGATAGCTTTCCTCGCCACGTCCGACCGAAGCCCTCCAAAATCATTGTCAGACAAAAACTCATTCCTGATCACCTGCTGGAAACTCTCCAATACCCAGTCGCTCTTTTTTTCCTCCGGCTGCCTTGAAATAATTATCCGGCGGTTCTCAGTCGAGTGCCTGTAAAGGTCCCGGATGAGGTCGATGAGTTCCTTTTTGTCAAGCGTTTTAAGGGAATTTTTTACCTCAGACCATTTTACGGAATCTTCTTTTGCCATATTCTCCCCCTTAATCTTTGGATTCCTTTAACTACTCTAATTCCTCTGACTCCCCAAACTCCATTCACTCACCCTCAAAATTGAGCTTGAAATTTATGATTGTGTCATACACTATATCCCCGAATCCCCAACCGATATTGCGTGAATCCTGGCAGACCTTAAACAGCCGCTTTCTGAACAATGGGTACAGTTCCGTTTTGTCCCAGAGAAGGTCACAGACTTTTGACAGCATTCCGTAAATGTTTCGATAGAACTGTCCGTTAATGTCCCCATAAGTATTGGTGTATTCAACCCCGTTTTCCACATATGTGAGCATAAGGTCCAGCGTCCCTTCCGGGTCCCCGGAAGCTTTCGAGTAATCAGTGATGGCTTTTTTGGCCACCGAATAACGTAATTTCTCTTCTCCTCTTTCCGGGAAAAACTCGTTTACAATAATTTCCCGGTACTTCTCCAGCATCTTGTCCTTCAGGTCTCCATCAATCGCATCCATGTACCTGGCAGTGATAAACCTGCGGTCGTCAGCCGACCGTTTGTACAGGTCTCTGATGAGGTCGATGAGCTCTTTTTTATCAGTATCCTGGAGGATTTTCTTCATTTCAGACCATTTTACGGAAGTTTCTTTTGCCACGAAAAGTCACCTGAAGTTTTTTGAGTTACGTGTCATTCTGCTGTATCTTTCTGCTCTCCCTCAAAAAACTCTTCAATATCCCCTACAAGGACACAAATTACCTCTTCGAAACCCCATCCGATGTGCTCTGAATCCCTGCAGGCATTAGCAAGCCGTTCCCTGAAATGAGGATAATATTTCTGTCCCTCCTTAGTTTTTAAGAGTTCACAAAACCTTTCCAGCATTCCTTCGATATTGTCATAGAATTCATCGTCTGCGGCTCCGAAAATATTGGCATACCGGATTCCTCCTTCAACGTATGTAAGCATGAGGTCCAGGGTCCCCACAAAGTCCCCCGAAGCATTCGAATAGTCACTGATAGCCCTTTCCGCTGCAGCGTGGCGGATTTTCCCTGATTCATTTTCTGGCGGGAACTCACCTCTTATGATTTTCCGGTGTTCTTCCAGCAGCTTACTCTTTTTCTTCTTTACTCTCTCTCCCAGGTATCTGGAATTAATGAGCATGCGGTCTCCAGCCGAACTTGTATACATTTCCCGAATAAGACTGATGAGTTCCTTTTTCTCGGCTTTCTGCAGGATTTCCTCCACTTCCGGCCATTTTACGGAATCTTCTTTTGCCATGAAAAGTCACCTGAAGTTTTTTTACGAATCCCTTTAATCTTCTTCAAAAAACTCTTCCATTTCCTTCACACACAGCTTTATCCCGTCTCCGAACCCCCATCCCATTCCTCTTGTTTTCCTGTGGATCTCAAAAAGCCTTTCCCTGAAAAGAGCATAAAGTGCTTTGCCTTCAGGTGTTTTTAGCTGGGTGCAGAACTTTTCCAACATACCGTAAATTTTGATGTAGAAATCCTCATCTATGTCTCCGTATTTACTGGTAAATTCCACCCCGTTTTCCACATAAAAAAACATCAATTCCATCGTCCCTGCAAAATCCCCTGAAGCTTCCGAATAGTCTTTAATCGCCTTTTCAGCAACTGAATACCTGAGTGCCCCATACCCCCTTTTCGGGAAAAAATCATCCTTTATGACCTGCTTGTAAGTATTCAGAACCCCATCCAAAACTTTCAGGTCCATGCACCTTGCCATCAGAAACATCCTGTTTTTCTCGGAAAGCTTGTAAAGATCTTTGATGATGTGAAGAAGCTCTTTTTGGTCTGCGTCCTGAAGGGTCTTTTTCAGGTCAGACCATTTCAGATCCAAATTTTCTTTCATGTCATGTCTCCTTAAAGCTAAAGTTGCAAATCCTGAAACTCGTTCCTGATATAAATATCCAGATCGGAAAAATCTATTTCCCTTGAGATGAAGAGCACTAATGCTTGAAGCCCCTTCAGCAAAAAAATGCCAGGTAGAGAATATACTGTAGAATATGAGCTTTTCCTGACAAAAATTAATAGTTTTCTCCCTCTTTACTGGCGTTCTTGGAATTATTATTAATATGGAGCTGCCAGTAACGGTCGTAGAGGGTGACGATCAGGGTCAGGAGCAGGATGAAGAAGAGCGTGTTCCCTAGGTCGATTGAGCCTTCGTACCTGGGGCTGAAGAAGTCCAGGAGGAGGACGATGCCGGTGTTTACCAGGGACATCACGATAAATTCCCTGACGATGGAACTCCAGTGCCTTCCGTGCCGGGCAAGCCAGTGACTCAGTGCCGTGTTTATTATGATGATTATGGCCACGGCAATGGATAGCTGGATGTTGTTTGCCCGCACTCCCGGAAGGATCTGGGCGAAGATGATGGTCAGGAGGGAGATCAGCGCGATCTTCTCGAGCACCTGTTTGTTAATAAGGCGTTCCCGCTCCTTTTTGATGGCCTCCGGGAGAGGGGCGACTACCGGAGCGGCTGCAACGGGGAGGGCGGCAAATTCCAGGCCTTTCCGGGCAGGAGGGAGATCCCTGAGGAGCAGCCAGGCCATGGCGAGCAGGAACGCAGCATAGGCAACCAGGATCAGGGCGTTGGAGGGATTTGCTCTTATCCAGTCGGTGGTGTCCATCTGGGCGACGTGGATCCAGTATTCCTGGGGTATCTTGACGAAAACCCAGATAAGGGCTGCTGCGGCTATCAATTTGCTTTTTGTCAGCACCTTCGGGTCCCATTTCAGGCGGACGGCTTCGTAGAAGATGAAGAAGTACTCGAAGGTGTTCGGGAAAATAAGCAGCAGGTAGCGCAGGTGTACGATTTCGAAGATTGCAACCCCCACAAGCCGGTAGTAGAAGAGGAAGCGGTCCAGCTTGAAGGCGTAGAGGTTCGACCAGTTTCGCAGGGTCGAGAGGTAGGTTATACTCAGGTAGTAAATGTCAAGGGCCTTGTCATATCCCTGGTACCCTTCCAGAGGCAGGTCCGTGAAAAGCTGGAAGATCGTCTGGTCTACCATGTCAAGGATCAGGGAAGCCAGCACACCCGGCAGGGGATAGCGTGGAATGGTGAGCGGGATCAGGAAACGGGCCATGACCACAGCCCAGAAAATCAATAAGTCTGTTGTTTCTGTCAAAACCTGATTCCCCCTCAATCAGTAGCTCAATCAGTAGTCGGCCTGCCATTCCCCCCCGGAGGCAGGCCGGATTTTCATCATGATTTCCATTGTGATTCCAATGGCAATTCCCATCGCGATTCTCATCGCATTGTTACTTGTTATTATAAATAGAGCCATTTCTATAAAAATTGTTTCATATTAAAATACTTATTTTAATCCCTTATGCTAGTCTCCAAACATCTTTTCTTGAGAACGGGGTATTTATATCTCTTTTTTCGCTTTAAATGTCCGTAAAAATGCATTTCTTAAAAATCAACGGTATTTTAGAATAGTAATAATGATCCAGAACAGTATTCTGATTATAATAATTTCTGTTAAGAAAGTGAGATTTCCAGCAAGAAAATTTGCCCTATCGAATGCTTTAAATAATTCCGGAAAAAACAACTATCATTAGGTAATAAACCAGGGGAATTCAATCTTTTTAAGGGGGTAACACTTATTTCCAGTGCATATGACAACCGGAGAGGTTCTGTAGTAGTTGAAACTGACAGGGGAGTCCTGCTTGTGAGCAGTTCGGGAGGTTACTACCGGCTGCCCGGAGGAAAACCGAAGAAAGGGGAAGCAAGCATCCAGACGGCAATCCGGGAGCTTCGGGAAGAGACCGGGCTTCGGGCATACTATGTGAATTATCTATTCAAGTTTCATGCTTCCAAGATCTTCAAGATCCGGGCGAAAGGAAAACCGACTCCGAGTAACGAGATACACCATCTTGCGTATTACAGGCCGGGAAAGGAAATGGACGTGAAAGTTTCCTACAATACACGCAAAATATTGAATAAGCATTATGGGTTGGAAGAAGGTGAGAGTGAGAGCTAAGAGCTAAGAGTTAAGGGACGCACGGATTCCAAACGGAAGAATTAGGCCATAAGTTTCAGGTCATAAGTTTCAGGTCATAAGTTTCAGGTTATAAGTCCTGTCAAGCATTTAAATAAAGCCTCTTTTTTATTTTTCTTCAAGGGTAAGCCGCTCTTCGAGCGGACAAGCTCGGCGGGGTGCAGTATTCACGTCGCTTTGGCTTTTTGAAAGAAACTTAATTGAAAAACCCTTGCCCTGAGTCTGATTCTAAGCATTTGTTTCTCCGGTCATGGTTAATTCCGGTTTTACAGGCTTGGATTCAGGATTTCGGACCGGGGAGTATTTTCTTTTTTTAAATAAATATATTTATTCTGGGAATACTTTTCAGGTGGCTATTTATGCCTTATTTTTAATATCTAGCTAGATATGGATACCGAACTTAACGGAATAACCAGGAATTGATTTCCTATGCACCCGAAAACCCTGCAAATCCTTAAAACTTTTGAAGAAATCGACAGGATCCCTCGCTGCTCGAAGCACGAAGAAAAAATAGCCCGCTGGCTTGAGGACTGGGCCAGGTCTCTGGCCTTTGAGGTAAAAAGCGATCTCGTGAACAATTTGCTGATAAAGGTCCCTGCGACCTCGGGTTTTGAAAATTCCCCGACCCTTGTATTGCAGGGGCACATGGATATGGTCTGCGAGAAGAGTAAGGACTCAGACCACGACTTTTCAAGGGATCCGATCGAGTGCGTGTATGAAGGAGACTGGCTGAAGGGAAACGGGACTTCCATAGGCGCGGACAACGGGATTGCCCTTGCAATTGCCATGGTCCTGGCAGAAGCCGGAAAGGCGGGGGAGATTGAGCATCCGCCGCTTGAGCTGCTCTTTACGGTGGACGAGGAGACCGGAATTACCGGAGCAATGGCGCTTGAGCCGGGTTTCTTTGAGGGCAGAGTACTGCTGAATATGGACTCCGAGGACGAAGGGGTCTTTACCGTCGGCTGTGCGGGAGGGCTGAATACGCGGATTACGCTGCCTTTAGAGTACGAGCCTTTCGACTACACGAACGGGTTCGGGTTCTTCAAGCTCTCCGTTGAAGGCCTCAAGGGTGGGCATTCAGGAGTCGAGATCCACAGGCAGCGGGCAAATGCTGTCCGGCTGCTCGCCCGGACCCTGGCAGGAATCCGGGACAAAACCGGGGAAGCAGGTTCAGGCTCTGGCTCATGGTGCCTCAGGCTCGTTTCCCTGAATGGGGGGAGCACTCACAATTCGATCCCCAATTTTGCAGAGGCTTTTTTTGCGCTTAAAAGGAGCGAGCTCGACCGGGTAAAGGGGCTGGTCTCAAGGTTCGGGAAAACTTTCAGGGCCGAGTATGCCAGGAGCGACCCGGATATCCGCCTGGACCTTAAGGAAGTCGAAAAGGGCGTAATTTACGAAATTACCGAGACCGAAATCCACGAAAAGGAAGTCCCCCTTGACCGGGTGCTAACGGAAAGCAGTGACACAGGGCTGCTCAAGCTGCTGCTCGCTCTGCCCCACGGGGTCTACCGGATGTCAGACAGGATTCAGGGCCTGGTGGAAACCTCGAACAACCTTGCTCTTGTGAGGACAGGAGACGATGAAGTGGAAGTCCTGTCCAGCCAGCGCAGTTCAGTCATGTCCAGGCTTGACGAAATTACCGGAAGGATCGAAGCCGTGGCGGAACTGGCAGCAGCCGAAGTCCGGCATGAAAACGGCTATCCTGCCTGGGAACCTGACCTTGAATCGGACCTGCTTTCCAGGTGCAAAGCGGCATACACGTCTGTTTTTGAAGAAGACCCCTCCATAGAAGTCGTACACGCCGGGCTCGAATGCGGGGTAATAGGCTCAAAATGCGGACTTTGGGATGGAAAAGGGGACTCCGGTGATATTGCTGGAGAGAATAGCAACGGAGAGAATAGCAACGGAGAGAATAGTGACGGCGAGGACTGCGATGGAGGCATGGAGATGATTTCCATAGGCCCGACTATCAAGTATCCCCACTCCCCGGATGAGAAAATCTATATCCCTTCCATCGAAAAGGTCTGGGACTTCATGGAAAAGCTACTGAAGAGTTACCGCTGATTTAAGGCAGCCTTTAAATGTTACGTTTAAAAGGATCTTTTGAACGGCTCCGTTGAAATCCTGTTGTATTGTGGAAAAGGTCCCCGGGATCTGGTCTATTCCTGACCCGTGTAAGGCTGGTCGTTATCTTCATATTGTTCCCGGGGTTCTCACCGCCCGCATCAGCGGGCGGTCTTTTCTAATTCAATAGAAAAAAATGCTTGAAAAATAAACTGCTGGAGGATGACTTTACCCTGATTTTCCATCCTGCCTTCTCTGTCCTGTTCTCAACATCCTGCTTTCGAGATCCTGCCCCGTAGAGGATCACGATGTGAAAACCGGAGAAGAAATTGATGAAAAAGTTTTTTTAGTTGTTTATGTGCTTTTTTCAGTTATTGTAATGACTTTTTAAGTTATCTTGCTATACTTTGTTCAGTAATCACAATAATTTTTTAAGTTATCTTAATGTACTTTGTTCAGTTGCCAAAATAACTTTTTAAGTCAGCCTGCTATACTTAATCCGCCACTTTAATAACTTTTTAAGTCATCCTGCTGTACTTTATCAGTCACTCTAATAACTTTTTAAGTCATTCTGCTATACTATACTCAGCCATTTTAATACTATTTTTTGTCTTTGAAGTTATTTTATGGAAAAGCCGGTCGTCTTCGACGACCGGTGAGAGTGCCGGTACCTGGAAAGCAGATTGAAAAAAGGTTTTCGGGATAGCTGTGGAAAGGTGAATTACAGCTGCCCTGCCAGGATTATTTTTATAGAACGCAGCGTAAAACCCCTGGGTATTTTCTGAGCCTTATCCCTCCGTACCCGATTCAGCCTCGGCTCCGACTGCACGATATGCGATCCCGGCTAGAGCCCCTCCGACTATCGGCGCCAGCCAGAACAGCCACAGCTGCTGAATTGCCCAGCCGCCGACGAATAGTGCCTGCGATGTGCTGCGGGCCGGGTTAACCGAGGTGTTTGTCACCGGGATGCTGATCAGGTGGATCAGGGTCAGCCCAAGCCCGATGGCAATCGGCGCAAAACCGGGTGGAGCGCGGATGTCGGTCGAGCCGAGAATGATGAAGAGGAACATGAAGGTCATCACAAGCTCGCAGACCAGCGCTGCGGACAACGAATACCCTCCGGGTGAATGTCCCCCGTAACCGTTTGCCGCAAAACCGCTTTCAACCAGGTCGAAACCGGGCTGGCCGTTGGCGATAATCGATAGCACGAACGCAGCAATGATGGCTCCTGCCAGCTGTGCGATGATGTACGGGACGATGTCCTTTGCGGGAAAGCGGCCGCCTACGAACAGGCCTACCGTGACCGCCGGATTGAGGTGGCAGCCCGAGATGTGCCCTATCGCAAAAGCCATTGTCAGGACGGTAAGTCCGAAAGCCAGGGCAACACCGAGAAAGCCGATGCCTAGTTCCGGGAAGCCAGCCGCCAGAACTGCGCTTCCGCAGCCTCCGAGGACCAGCCAGAAAGTACCTATAAGCTCTGCTGAGAATCTATGTATTAAGTTCATGAGAACCCCCTTTCTTTGATTTTGAGTGCTGATCACTGTCTGTTCTCTTCTCTTCTTTCTACTTTCAGAAGTTTGAAGTAAAATCGCGGGCGCTGAACGCTTGAAGTGCTCCTGGACAATTTACCGATCGCCCAGCCGGAAGGTGATCGTGCCACCGGACCAGCGTTCCCGGATATCGAACCTGTTATCCGCTTCGAGGGTCATTCTCCTGGTAGGCAGCGGTTCATCTGACAGGGCGCAGGCGAATGGTTCCGCGATTCCAACCCCTTCGGGAGCTGCGTGGTCATTTACGGTGACTCGCTCCGATCCAATCCAAGGCTCAGGTTCAAGGCTGAATTCATACGCTCCATCATCAATGCCGCCGTCTTTGGCGCGAACTGCAGGTGCTGGATGAAAAACCGATCGAGCTCCTCAAGAAAGTGCTGTGACTCCGGCGAAGCAAGCTCGTGCAGGTAGTCACCATGGGACACGCCTTCGTAGACGAGAATGTCGGCTACTGCACCCGCTTGACGGAGTTTGATGTGGGTGCGAATGGTGTTGCTCAGGAACAGGTCACGCGTACCTGTTGCGAGAATGGTGGGTGGGAACCCATGGAAGTCGCCGTAGATGGGTGAGATCAAGGGGTCTTTCAAATCGCGACCATCCGCATACAGTCGAACCATGGCTTCGATGATGCCTTTGTAGGTGGAGATGTTGCGGTCTACCCCCTGGTTGGTGTAGAACGTGTCACCCGTCCCACTCAAGTCGGATCCCGGTGTGCCGACGAACAACGCGCCAGGCACATCGACGTCCATTTCGATAAGCCGCTGGACCACAGACAAGGTGAGACCACCGCCTGCCGAACTGCCTCCCATGGCCATGGACCGTGCCGGTCGCTGTTTCATCAGGTGCCGGTACACGGTCACTACATCATCTACGGCTGCGGGATAGGGGTGTCTCGGCGCCATGCGGTAGTCTATGGACAGCGCCCGCATCTTGGTTCCGAGGGCAATAGCAATGGCTTCTCCCACACATGCTTCTCCGCCGCCGAGGATGTAGGCGCCCCCGTGTATGTGAACGAACAGGTGATCCTTGTGCACCGGATCGATCTCGTCCGGGATCACATGGTAGACAGCAACCCCCTCGATTTCATCCCGTTCGACGGTGATCGGGGACTGGGCAACCATTCCCCTTATCCCTTCCACAAGGGGGTTGTTAAACGCCGCGATGAACGCTAACCATTCATCATCGCTCTGAGGAATTTCGCCAAACCTCGCCTCGCCACTTGCTGACTTGCTGACCGCAGCACGCAATACATCGCTGGCGCCCTCGGGCGGGGGCGGGACCTGGGGTCTGATCTTCAAGGCGGTCTTCTGGGCTTTGTTTTCAGTTGTTGGTTCCTGCTTTGTCATTGTTTCATCTCTTCTCTTCTCTTCTTTCTACTTTCAGCAGTTTGAATTTCTTGTCAAACTATGCTTTTTCCGGGCCTTAGACACGGAAAACCAAAACACAAATTTACTGCTCGGTCATCATCCGTTTCAGGTCAGCTTCATCGTCTTTGATCAGTTCCCCCGAGACGTCAAGTTCAACCTGCCTGATCCTGCCTGTGAAAGTGAATGGTGCCCTGTATTCTTCAGGGTGGACACTGTCGGCTGCATCGTAACCGCAGCTCAACCCGATGATGCCAAAGAGGTTGGGCACGGTGTAAGGCAGGTCCTTGCTGGCTACAAGCTCGCCGTTGACGTAGAGCTGGCTCCGTCCCGCAGAACCTTTTCCTTTACTGAAATCGGGTTCGCCTGTCTTTTCAAACTCGTAGCGCAGGGTGACTTCCCCCTTCGGGACAGGGTCGGGCGAGCTTATCCTGAACTTTTCAAGCCCTGAGTAGTTGTGGACGTGATGCAGGTGCCCGTCCTTGACGTAGAAACTGTATCCTCCGTGGCGGTTTCCGTGGGAGAGCAGGACACCTTCGGCCCCGTCCTCGGGGATGAGCACGCGGGCGGTGATGCTCCAGGGCCTGTTGTAGACCCTCGGGGCGGCAGAGAACTGGACCGGGGCTCCGCCTCCATAATAGACGTATTTCGTGCGCGGGCGTGCAATGGTCGGCCTTGGCACGTTCATGCGCTCCATGGCTGCTGTTGCCAGGGGGAGCACCCCGTACTTGCCGGCTTCGGTGTACCAGCGCTGGACCATTTCCTGCAGTTTCTCGGGCTTTTCTTTTGCCAGGTTATTCATCTCAGCCGGGTCTTCGGTCACATCATAGAGTTCCCAGCCCTCGGAATCAAGCACCTTTAACACCCTGGTATTCAGGGGCATCCCGAAGAACCAGCCCTCTTTCAGGGGCTCGGCAAAGCTTGAACCCGGGAAGGGACAGACCGCCCTCCAGCCGTCGTGGTAGATTGAACGGTGTCCGAACATCTCGAAGTACTGTGTAATGTGTTTTGTCGGGGCATCGGGGTCGTCAAAGGTGTGGGCGAAACTGACGCCCTGTATGGGGGACTGGGGTACCCCGCGGATGGTTTTGGGCGCTTCCGTATCCAGGGCTTCGAGCACCGTGGGTACGAGGTCAATCGCATGGGCGTACTGGCTGCGGTTCTCCCCCCTTGCCCGGATGCCCTCCGGCCAGGACACAATGCAGGCGTCGCTTATCCCCCCGCGGTAGGTCTCACGCTTCCAGCGGCGGAAGGGAGTATCTCCTGCCCAGGTCCAGCCCCAGGAATAGTGGTTGAAGGTCTCGGGGCTGCCCCATTTATCGATGTGTTCAAGGTTGTCTTCCAGGGTCTCCTCCACGTTGTTGAAAAAGAGCATCTCGTTGAAAGTCCCGTGCACCCCTCCCTCGGCACTGGCGCCGTTGTCCGAAAGTACGATGACCAGGGTGTTGTCAAGCTCCTCGATCCCCTCAAGGAAGTCAAGGATGCGGCCGAAATGGTAATCAGTCTGCTCAATGAAAGCTGCAAAGACCTCCATCTGGCGGGCATAGACTTTCTTTTCGGTATCAGAAAGGGAGTCCCATGCAGGCACGTCGGGATCACGTTTCGAGAGCAGCGCATCGGGCGGGACGATCCCCAGCCCCTTCTGGCGTTTGAAGACCATCTCCCGGTATTTGTCCCAGCCCATATCGAACTTGCCTTTGTATTTATCTATCCACTCTTTTTCGACATGGTGCGGGGCGTGTCCTGCTCCGGTGGCATAGTAGAGGAAGAAAGGTTTTCCCGGGGCATTGTGATGGGCGTCCTTGATAAATTCGATAGCTTTGTCCCCAAGGTCGATGTTAAGGTGGTAGCCCTCTTCGGGAGTTTTGGGGACCGGCACCGGGTGGTTGTCATAGGTCAGGTCGGGGTGCCACTGGTCGGTGTCTCCCCCTAAAAAGCCGTAGTAACGCTCAAAGCCCCGGCCCAGGGGCCAGCGGTGGAACGGGCCTGCCGTGGTCGTCTCTTCCGGCGGAGTCAGGTGCCATTTGCCCACTGCAAAGGTGTTGTAACCCTGTTCCAGCAGGATTTCCGAGAGAAATCCGTGTTCAAAGCCCATGTACCCGTTGTGTGCAGGGTAGCCCATGGACAGTTCGGTGATGGCGGAGAGCCCCAGGGTATGGTGGTTCCTGCCTGTCAGTGCACAGCCCCGGGTAGGGGAGCAGAGTGCCGTGGTCTGCATATTGGTATAGCGCAGGCCCCTTTTCGCCAGCCGTTCCAGGTTGGGTGTTTTGCAGAGCCCCCCGAAAACTGACATCTGCCCGTAGCCCACGTCGTCCAGGATAAAATATATCACATTCGGTGCACCCTCTCCGGCCCTTGTCGGTTTGGGCCAGGCAGGTGAGGATTCGTCAAGTGTCCTTCCGATAATACCCGGAAAATGTGTTCCGGGCTCGTATTCGATCAATTCAGGTATTATTATCCCCCCATTCTTTCGGAACCTGCAAGACCACTCCCTGGCTTGCGGTTCAATGCTTCGATCTCTGCTTCGATCTCTGCTTCGATCTTTAATTCATTTACTCGCCTGTAAATATAAATTTACTTTTATGTATATCATTTTATACATCTCTGTTTATTTCCCCCGGTGTTGAAATTAGAAGCTTTTAATGTCCCGGAAGTCCGGAAATGATGCCTAGCGTTTCCAGGCCGTCAAGGACCAGTTGCACCGCCAGTGCAGCCAGCAGGACGCCAAAAACAGCCTCAGTAACCATCAAACGGGAAGGGTCCAGTTGCTTTGCCAGTTTGTCCAGATTTTTGAATACGGCCATGTCGATCACACCCATAAGGAGGACAAGCCCTGCTACAAGAGCAAACATGAGCACTGAGTCGAGCTGGTCGGAAACGGTGACCAGTACGGCAATTCCCGCCGGGTTCAGCAGGTAGGGCACTGCCAGCGGATAGAGGGCCATCTGCATCGGGTCCCGGGAAGCCGCTTTTTCTTTGTGTTCCTCCGATCCTCCGGCCCCGATCAGCATGTGAAGGGCAAGTAGCATCAGGATGATGCCTCCGGCGATGGATACCGCTCCCGGGGTAAAGTGCAGGAGCCTCATCAGCAGCGAGCCCAGAAAGACCAGGACAAGGGCAACCCCAACAGCCGTTTTTACCATCTTTCCCGCCACTTTCTTTTGCATCTCTTTTTCCATGCCTGAGGTCAGGTCCAGAAAAGGTACAAGTGCGATTTTCGGGCCCATACCGATCAGGAGCAAAACAAACAGGTCAAAAACAACATAAAAATCAAGGCTCTCAAGATCCATTTCAGCTTCTCTCCTTAAATATGAAAATTAATTAAAAATCAATTTCAGAAAGCTTCAAAACCGGCACCTTGCGGCTCATTTGGTTAAAACTGTCTCCTCCTGCAAACCGCCTTTGCCGTGCCGGTAGTCCCGTAATAACCAGAGGCCGTAAATGAACAGTACCAGGGCAAAGGGAAAGACCAGCATTCCTCCAAGGAAACCTGTGAGAAAGAGCAGGCAATCCCACAGCCAGTGAATAATGATTACCGGGATGATTGTGTCAAGGCGGACCCGCAAAGCCACTGTCCAGACCCCGAACATCCCTGCGAAAAAAGCCTGGCCTGCCGCAGCCATGAAATTTCCGGTGATAAAGCCGTTTAACGCATGGACCAGCCCGAAAAGGACCGCCGTAATCCACACTGCACGCCAGATCCCGAATGATGACGAAGCCCCATGGAACAATATTCCCCGGTACATCAATTCCTCACTGATGCCGACAAGCAGGGTATTGATGATTACGAGCATAAGCACCGTGCCTGGTGGAAGGCCTGTAAACAATAAAATCAGCAGCAGAAGGAAAAGCACAAGGGCAGGAAGCCAGAGCAAGCGCAAATCCCGTAAATTATCCGGGCCTTTTCCCGCTACCTGGGGCCACCATTTCAAATAGCTAATAACCCCTAACAAAAAGACCGCTGCAGCCAGCACCCCGAAAATGATCTGGTTTTTTGCCAGTTCATCAAGCTGCGTGGGCTTTCCCCCGACCTGCAGCAGTTCTCCACCAAATACGATGATAACCCAGATTGCAAATATTATCAGTGAAGTAGGCCACGGTTTTCTTGTTGGATTCATATCTGTCTTCCCCAATCTGGTTTGATACAGGCGTTGGGCTCAGGCCAGGATTGTAACTGCTGGAATTAACAGGCCGGGTGCAATCCGGGTGTGACCTGGGTGTAACGTGGGTGTAATCCGGTGTAATCCGGTTGCTAATTGCCTGTTTCTTGCCCCCGCTGTCAGCTGTTAAACGTCAGCCTTAAAGTTCCTGTCCGGTTCCCTTTCCAACTCCACGTTCATGTGCTTCCGATTCCCTTCAAAAGTTTCTCCATTGCCTGGTCTACAGTAAAACTGGCTGCTTTCTGGCGTGGAGGAAACTCTTTGAACGTTGCCAGAAAGTCTCCAACGACCCCCTGGGCAGGCACAAGCAGGAAGGCATGGTCGAGGAGCCAGTCGTAATAGATGTTTGAGGTCTGGTCCGCCCTTTCATAAGGGTCGGTGCGCAGGTTGAACAACTTCGGGACGCGCAGGGGGACAAAAGGTTCAGCCCAGACCTGTAATGTGCCGATGGCGCGCTGCTCCATAAAGACAAGTTTCCAGTTATCGTACCTCAGAGCTACCAGGTCGCCGTCATCGGAGAAGTAGAAGAACTCGATGCGCGGGGACTTTTCCTCCTTCCCGGTCAGGTAGGGGAGCAGGTTATAGCCGTCAAGGTGCACTTTGAAAGTTTTGTCCCCTGCTCTGTAGCCTTTTTTGAGTTTTTCCTTGATCTCAGGCTCTCCGGCTGCTGCAAGGAAGGTTGGCAGCCAGTCCAGGTGGCTTACGATCTCGTTGGAAACCACGCCTTCGGGGATCGTTCCCGGCCATCTAATCGCCTGAGGCACCCGGAAGGCCCCTTCCCAGCAGGAGTTTTTCTCGTTTCTGAAGGGGGTCATGGCTGCGTCGGGCCAGGTGTTCATATGGGGTCCGTTGTCCGTGCTGTAGGCAACGATGGTATCCTCTGCAATGCCAAGTTCGTCCAGCAAATTCAGAAGCACTCCTATCTGCCGGTCGTGTTCGATCATGCCGTCGTGGTATTCCGACTGCCAGCGCCCGGACTGCCCTCTTATCCTCTCCGGGACATGGACCCTGAAGTGCATCCAGGTGGTGTTGAACCAGACAAAGAACGGTTTTTCCGCATTGTGCTGGCGTTTGATGAAATCGATGCTTGCGTCCAGGAACTCCTGGTCCACGGTCTCCATGCGCTTGCGGGTCAGAGGTCCTGTGTCTTCTATCCTGCCGTCGGCGTAGCTGTGGATTACACCCCTCGGGGCGTAGTTCTTGCGGAAATCAGGAAAGTCTTCCTCAGGCGGATAGTCAGGGTGTTCAGGCTCCTCTTCAGCATTCAGGTGGTAGAGGTTGCCGTAGAATTCGTCAAAACCATGGTTGGTGGGCAGGTGCTCGTCCCTGTCTCCAAGGTGGTTCTTTCCAAACTGCCCCGTAGCATAACCCTGAGCTTTTAAAAGCTCGGCGATGGTTGGGTCCTCGGGCTGAATTCCAAGTTTAGCCCCTGGCATCCCCACTTTGCTCAGCCCCGTACGAAAAGCGCTCTGCCCGGTGATAAATGAAGCTCTTCCGGCAGTGCAGCTCTGTTCCCCATAAGAGTCGGTGAACCTTATGCCCTCATTTGCGATGCGATCGATGTTAGGTGTCCTGTAGCCCATCAGGCCGTCGCTGTAGCAGCTGAGGTTACTGATTCCTATATCATCTCCCCAGATGACCAGGATGTTCGGTTTCTTTTCCCCCATTGTTTTACCTCTTCGGATTGATTTCTTGCTGGTTTGTTTGATTTTGTTGAGTTGATTTTGTTGAGTTGATTTGTTGAGTTGATTTTGATTAGCCTGTTTTTTGTTTATTTCACATTCCTGCTAACCTGCTATCCCTTCTCTTTCTCTCTCATTCTTTTCAGGAACGTGCAGAAGATCCTGACTGTGGCTGAATCCTGTGCTTTATCTGCTTCTGTCCCTTCTTTTCAGATCCTTTTTTCTGGCGTCCGTGACAGTTTTTGAACTTGAGCCCGCTGCCGCAGGGGCATGGGTCGTTTTGTCCGGCTCTGGCAAAAGCATCTTCCATAGCCAGGACCTTCATCAGTTCCGGTGCCGGGTAGCCCCGCTGCATCAGCCAGGCAAGGATCTTCAGGGGGTGGTCGATGTGCCGGAAGAAGTTTTTCCAGCCTTCGCAGAGGTAGTTCAAACCCGGTTCGCCGTCCGGGGTTGTAAGGAAGCGGTTTTTGGGGCATTCCCCGCGGCAGGCAAAGAGAAAGTCGCATTCCCGGCATGCCCGCGGCAGGGAATCTCGCTTTTTCTGCCCGAACTTTTGCTGCTTTTCCGAAAAGGCAAGTTCTGCTATTTCTTTTTCCAGGATGTTTCCCAGCCTGCAGGCAGGTTCCACAAAGTGGTCGCAGGAGTAAAGGTCGCCGTTGTGCTCCAGGGCAAGCCCCAGGCCGCAGGTCTCTTCAAAGACGCACATCCCCGAGGGCATGCCCAGCCAGCGGCGGGCTATGGCTTCAAAGGTCTGCACAAAGACATTGCCCACGTCGTTTCTCGCCCATTCGTCAAAAATACGGATCAGGAAATTTCCAAACTGTTCCGGCCGTACCGAAAGGTCCGAGACCGTGTTTCCCTGCTGGTAGAGGGTGCCTCCGTCCTCGTTGATTCGCTCCACAATGGGGATGAACTGGACCCAGTCTGTCTTTGCCTCGTCCCGGAGGAAGCGGTAGACTTCCAGCGGATAATCGGCGTTCCTGCGGTTGACTGTGGCAAGGACGTTGTATTCAACCCCATGTTTTTGCAGCAGGCGAAGCCCCCGCATGACCCGGTCGAAGGACCCTTTACCTCCCCTGTCCACCCGGCAGGCATCGTGCAGTTCGCGCGGGCCGTCGATGCTGATCCCTATGAGAAAGTTGTTTTCCTTGAAGAAGCGGCACCACTCGTCGTCCAGCAACGTGCCGTTGGTCTGCATCGTATTTTCAAACGTCATGCCAGGCTTCCTGTACTTTTCCTGCAGCTCGATTGCACGCCTGTAAAAGTCGATTCCCATCAGGGTGGGCTCCCCTCCCTGCCAGGCAACGGTCACCTGCGGGCTGCTGTGGGCTTCGATGAGCTGTCTGATGTAGTTTTCCAGCACCTCGTCTGACATGCGGAAGCTGCTGCCGGGATAGAGCAGTTCTTTAGGCAGGTAGAAGCAGTAGGAACAGGCAAGGTTGCAGACTGCCCCGGTGGGCTTGGCAAGCACATGGACGCGGGGAGGCAGGAAGTTTTGTGCCATTTAACAGTTCCTCCCTGTGCTGGGATTTCCCGGCTCGAATTTGGGTCTTATGATTCGGGCCATGTTTCCGATCATGCTTCGGCCCATACTTTGGCTCATGCTTCGGATTTCGTAAGGTCTGCCTGTATTTTCTGTCATTTGAAATTCTCCTTCTGTCCTGTGTACCCGGCTTTTTAGTCTTCCGCGAAAACCCCTTCTTCGCGCAAGCGGCGCACCGTCTGTATCACGACTGCGGTAAGCGGCACTGCCAGTATCATAGCCAGGAATCCGCCGACAACGCCGGATGCGATCGTTACCAGGAACACGAGCAGCGGGTGCACTTTGAGAGTTGTCCCCAGAGCCCAGGTATTTATGGCATTCTGCAGCGCCCCGTTGGATATGGTCACCGCCACTGCGACAATCAGCGCCGTTTCTGCTCCCCCGGAACCAAAAGCGATAATCACGGCAAAAGCGCCGCCAATGAAGGCGCCTATGTAAGGGATGAATGAAGTAAAAAAGTAGAGGATGAGAATCGAGCCCACCAGGGGCACCTTGAGGACAATCAGAGGGATGGCCACCACGATCGCCGTAATCGTCGCAGTGAGTGCGGTTCCCCGGAAATAAAGCCTTATTGAACGGCTGATGTCGGCAACGATAGCCGTACCAGTCCCTGGTTTTAACTTGAACTGCCGGGCCAGCCAGGCCTCTATTTCAGGCCCGTCCCTGAGGATGAAAAAGAGGATGAATACACTGAAATATACTCCTATCAGGAGCGCTGCAGCACTCGAAAACGTGCTGCTGAGGATTCCGATAATACCCTGGCCCAGCGCAGGCAGGCCATTTGCAACTGCGTCTCTGATGGATTCAAGGGTCTCTTCCTCGATCTGGAACTGCAGCAGCCAGGCTTCCAGGCTTGTCCAGCCGGCTTCGAGCTGGCGGACGATCTCGGCCCCCTGGTCAATGAAACCCCTGACAAGGATAAAGAAAAGGGCGAAGGCACCCAGAAATATGAACAGCATTGTCAACGCTGTGCCGGCACTGCGGGGAACCCGCCGCCGCTCAAGCATGTCCACCAGCGGCCGAAAGACAATTCCTATCACCACCGCAACGAGCAGCGGGACGGTGATACTGCTCACGGTTGCAATGAAGCTGAGGACAGTGCTTGCGGCGAGCACGATGCCCAGGAAGAGCCAGCTAACCACGCCTGCGCGGCGCAGCCAGTAAGGTGCGCTCCGGGCAAAGTCACTTCGAAGTTGTTTGTCCGTAATGTTTCCCCCTGGATAGGACTGGCAGTTCCCGGGCTGCCTGCTCACCGGATTACCTGCCAGTCCCCCATCCGATCCGGTCTTTCGTCCTATCTTCACTGCCTCGCCATGACCATGCGGATCTCGGCTTCCTTGTCCTCGATCAGCTTGCCGGTCACATCCACGGTCACGCTGTAGATCTTGCCTGTGAACTCAAAGGGAGGCTTATAGTCGGGCGTAACCGGAGCTCCGGGAGCTGAGCCGCAGGTGATCCCGGTTGTTAGCCCCAGTGCGAGTGGGTTCGTCACGGGAACCTCAACCTGGCCGACCAATTTCCTGTCTATATATAGCTGGGCTCTGCCTGGTGCCCCCTTGCCCTTTGCCACGTCCGGCTCGCCGGTCACTTCGAACTCGAAGCGGAGCTTATGCCGACCCTCTGGAACGTTTTCCACGGAGTCGACATGATAGAGAGTCCTGGCTACGTAGTTGTGAACCCAGTGCAGCTTTCCACCTTTGACGTAGAAAGAATATCCTCCTTCAATGCCTCCGTGGGCAAACAGGACTCCTTCGGCACCTCCCGGAGGGATCTCGACATCGGCAGTGATGCTGTGCGGGCGGTTGAGGACCCTGACTGCTGCATTCGAGGGTACCCCCTGGGTCCCGGGATAGTAAGTGTAGCGTGTCCGGTCGACGGCAATCTGCGGTCTTTCATCGGCAAGGCGCAGCACTCCGCGGCCGTCGATAGGCAGCACGTTGTATTTTCCTGCCTCCACATACCAGGTGGCAATCATCTCGATCAATTTCGCACGGTTCTCTTCAGCCACGTTTTCGTTTTCAGTCCAGTCCTTTTCCACATGGTAAAGCTCCCAGCCTTTTGCATCCAGTTCGGTCAGCTTCCCTGCCGGGATCGGTTCACCGAAGGACATTCCTGCTTCGGCGAAAGAAGGGCCTGGCCACGGGCAGACGGCACGCCAGCCTTCATGGTAAATGGAGCGGTGCCCCATCATCTCAAAGTACTGGGTGTGGTGCTTTGAAGGCGCACCGGCATTATCGAAGCTATCTGCAAAACTGAAGCCTTCGATGGGCGCCTGGGTAACCCCTTTGATAAGCTCCGGAGGCTCAATTCCCAGGCAGTTCAGGACTGTGGGCACCATGTCGATAGCGTGGGCGTACTGGGTGCGGACCTCACCCCTGCTCATCACTCCCCTGGGCCAGTGGACGATGAAGGGGTCGCTGATGCCGCCGCGGTAGGTTTCGCGCTTCCAGCGGCGGAAAGGTGTGTCTCCTGCCCAGGTCCAGCCCCAGGCATAGTGGTTGTAAGTTTCCGGGCTGCCCAGCTTATCCAGGGCTGCGAGGTTTTCCTCCAGCGATTCTGGTACATTGTTGAAGAATAGGTTCTCATTGACCGAGCCCGTGGGGCCGCCCTCGGAACTTGCGCCGTTGTCGGAAATCACCATGATTAAAGTATTATCAAACTCGCCAATGTCTTTCAGGAACTGCAGCAGCCTGCCGATGTGGTAATCGGTATGTTCAAGGAAGCCGGCAAAGACTTCCATCATGCGGGCGTAGAGCTTTTTCTCCTCAGGCGAGCATTCATCCCAGGGACTGACATCCGGGTCGTGGCGGGATATTTCGGCATCTTTCGGGACGATCCCAAGTTCCTTCTGCCGGGCGAATGTTTTCTCACGGTAAGCCTCCCAGCCATCGTCGAACTTGCCTTTGTATTTATCCGCCCATTCTTTGGGGACGTGGTGAGGGGCATGCATAGCTCCGGTGCAGAAGTACATGAAAAAGGGCTTGTTGGGTGCGACCTGTTTGGCGTCGGCAATGAACTGGATAGCCTTATCCGTCAGGTCCTCATTCAGGGTATAGCCCTCTTCCGGAGTCCCGGGAGGGATTGCAGGGTGGTTGTCGTAGACCAGTTCAGGGTAATACTGGTTCGTTTCGCCTCCTAAAAACCCGTAGAAGCGCTCGAAACCCCGGCCCAGAGGCCAGCGGTCATAGGGTCCGGCTGCCGATATCTGGTCTGCGGGTGTCAGGTGCCATTTGCCCACGGCATAGGTATTGTAGCCGTGCTCCAGGAGCATCTCCGACAAAAACCCGTTCTCAAAAGGTATGTAGCCGTTGTAGCCGGGATAGCCGGTTGAGCCCTCGGTGATGCAGGCCATGTTGTTCGAATGGTGGTTTCGCCCTGTCAGGATACAGGTGCGGGTGGGAGAACACAGCGCCGTAGTGTGCATATTATTGTAAACAAGGCCCCCCTCCGCCAGGCTGTCCATGTTAGGTGTATTTATAGGCGAGCCGTAGCAGCCGAGTTGTCCGAAGCCGGTATCGTCCAGCACGATAAATAACACATTTGGGGTCCCTTCTTTAGCCCGGCGGGGTTCCGGCCAGGCAGGTTCTGACTGGTCCGCAGTGCGCCCGATAACTCCGGGAAAGGTGGTTCCGGACCTGTATTCTTCTAATGGCATTTATCCTCCTATCGTTGGATTTTCCGTAAAAAGCCTGAAAATAAATACGGAAAAAATAAAAAAAGAGGAAAGGAACCGATTTTTCGCTCCTCTCCTCTCCCCTCTTATTCATTTCATTCAGGAATCGTTGTTCATGCCTTATACCCGATTTCCGGGGATGCAGGCATTCCCGGTGAAGTGGTCTTCAGGTCAGGATTCAGGCTGTCGGAGCCACTTCTGCTTCTTCCTCTTCTTCGACAAACATCTCGCGCAGCTTGTCCTCTTCTTCTTTGGACAGGTTGGAAGCGATGAGTTCAAAATCGATGCTTTTCAGGGCATCCTGGACCTTATCCTGCACGGCGTCGCTTGTCAGCAGGAAAAGGGCTGAGGTGCCTTCGGTCACTTTGCTGCGGACCGACTTGATGAAATCATCACTGATACCCACGTCGGCAAAAGAGCCTGCAAGCGCTCCAAAAGCTGCTCCTACAACCATCCCGAAGATCGGGACCAGGAAAATCAGGCCGAAGAGCATGCCCCAGAATGCCCCGCTCAGTGCGCCTACCCCGGCCATGCTGGTTAACTGCTGTGTTTTCGGTTTCTTTTTGCCCATTGGCCAGGAGACAACTGCTGCGTCCTGCAGGGTAATCAGCTGTCTCTTGCTTAAGTCTTCGATCACTTCGAGTGTATGTTGTGCACCGCCAGGGGTGTCAAATTTTAGAACTGTTAGTGTTGCTATATTCAAACCTCCTTTTCAGTCTGGATTTTTCTCTGCATAAATATTTTTATCGCTGCTTTTTATTATGCAATTTTGCCAATTGAAGTGAAACTGTCATCTTCGCCGTTTTGTAGCAGTTTACCACCGAGAGAAAATCTTGCTGAGGTCAATGAGCCCTTTTGCACCGGGATTTGAGGAATAGTAAATTTATGACCGGGACGTCGGCTGTGTGATATTTTCCATCTACCCCCACAGGGCTCTCCTGAACCCTGCATCCGGAACTAAGCGACGTTGTTAAGTGTAATTTTCATTTGTAAGAATGATAACGCCGGAAAATAAGGTGCCAGCTCTCCCCTCTGTCTATTTTAATATTGTACCCCCAATTCACGGAACCTGCAAGACTTTCCCCCTGGCTTGCGGTTCAATAATTAACTTTTATATAATTCGATTTTTATGTATATTTCTTTATGCATGTTTATTTATTTTACCGGGTCTGCTGATTGGGATTTCTCCGGAAAATTTAAGGTGTCCTTATTCTTAGGTGTTCCCCAATTCTTCGGTTGATATTGTTTTCGTTAGTCTGGGAACTGGTTAGTCCGGGAAACCTTTAATTTGGCCGAGCGCACATGACCCGGTAAACCGTTTTTCCCGCGAAGAGATTCAAGAGCCTCCGCCAGCTTGCCTGGCGGCTCTCTCAAAAAATAGTGGTGCTAAAAAAAGTAAAAAAGAAATAAAAATTAATGTTCTTTTAGTTGTCTTTAAAATTCCCGGTTTTGTCTTTTCTTCTTTTTAATCTGTTTTAACTTTTATTTTGTAAAGGCCGGGCTCCTTCGTCGCCCGTGGACAATAACGACGCGATACAGCTATTTATGGTTGTATGGGGACATATTTCAGGACTTTTTCCGGTTGTATGGGGTCCTGGTCCGGAACTTAGAGTCGGCCATTGTTTTTATTCGACTTAATAACATCAACTGAATGATGCAGGACTATCTTTAGTTTTCATTTTACTTAAAAACATCAACCGAATAATGCAGGAAGACAAAATCACGGATCTTTCCGGAAACTTTTCATCCGCCCTGCCGTTCTGCATAATGGATGATGATGTCGGAAGACGGCATTGCGATGTTTGCATTTATCAGGGCTTTGTAGATTGCCGTATTGAGCTTGTCCTCTGATACCCGGGTTTCCACATAGTTTTCTATCCAGCACCTGGCTTTGAACTTCACTCCCGAATCCGTGAACTCGACCAGGAGTGCCTCTATCGGTTTATCATGCATTATCCAGTCCTCGCGCTTCAGGGCCTCTATGATAAGGTTTCGTACGTACTCGATGTCCGGGCCGTAGGATACGACGACCTCGGTATCTACCCGGTACATCTTATCGGGTATGGAATAATTCGTAATGAGGTCCGTGCCGATGATCGAATTCGGGATTGCTATAAGACGGTGGTCCCTGGTAAGAATTCGGGTTGACCTCCAGCCGATTTCTATCACATCCCCCCAGGTATCAAGCTTCTCGATACGGATCCTGTCCCCTATCCTGAAAGGCCGGTCGATAATAATCACCATACCTGTGATGATATCGGTGAGAGCCGACTGGGCTGCCAGGCCCACTATGATCCCGCCTATACCGATAGCTGTAAGTGATGCAGTAAGTGCGGCCTTGCTTACATTGAAATGTTGAAGGAGCACACTTAATGCCAGGACGGCGAATATAAGCATGAGCATGTATTTTACGGCCCGGACCACTCGCTGGTCGATTTCTTCCCTGTCGCGCAGGGGCACCCTGGACAGGTACCAGTTCGCAATGATGCTGATAAAACGAAAAACGACATAGACCCCGATACTCCAGTATAGCAGGAAGAATATGTCATCCATGAATTCGATATAGGGCCTGATGGATTCCCTGAACAGCTCTATTACAGCCTGCATACCCTGCAGGATGATAAAAAACAGCAGGAGACTTTCGAAAAGGTGGAGAATCCTGTCGTCGGCTTTCGTCTCTGTTTTTTTGACAATCGGCCAGAACCAGCGCTTCAAAATATATCGGCTTACTATTATGGCAGCGAAAGTGAGCCCGAGAATAACAACCAGTTTCAAAAAGATTCCGCTGAAAGGCAGCACGTCTTCAATGTCTGCCACTCATATCCCTCCCGTGCCGGTCCCGGGTGGGCAGATCCAGGTTGTTCCTTTTATCCTTAGCTGCCATTGTTCCTTTTTCTTTGCCTGCCCTGTACAGGTCTAACTCCTATGCACCCATTTTTCGGGTCCCGAAGTATCCCGGATTAAGAACATGATGAGCTCCGTACCCTCCGATGAGCCCTGTACAATTGTGTGCTTGCTGCCCTGTAAATACTGGAAGATTAAAGCGTTGTCTCTTCCTGTACATTCAGCTCTTCCGACTTTTATGTGGCCTGCCCCGGAGATCCGGCTGCCAGGGTATGGACCGGAGGCATGCTAATCTGCCCCGCTTCAATCCATGGTTTCGCATTACCGGGCGTCGTCCGGGCGTCCGGGATAGGGCCTTAATTAATATGGGATTTCAGTTCCGGTGAATTTCTTCACGCCGTTGCTGCCGCAGGTTCCTGTTCCTTCTTTTCAGCGGCTTCAACTGCTTCTGCCAGTTCTGCTCCTACCAGGGCGAGCAGCTCGGGCGTGATCATACCCTGGGTGACCAGTACCCCTCCGGCATCGGCGATCGCCTGCTTGAGTTTCTTTGCCCAGAGGTGCTCGATGATAAGAAGTCCTGCAGCGCTATTTTCCGGGATGGCTTCGGTTATGTCCATTATGTCTTCATCGGTGATCCCGTAGTTTTCCCGGGCAGCTGCCAGGGCTCCTGCTTCCATGCCTTCAATTGCTCCTGCTTCGCCGCCGGCTCCGAACCCCATGATTCCACCCACGACGGCACCGAAACGCATCCTTTCCTCTTCGTCCAGCTGTGTGGCTTCCATAGCAGCAACATTTCCCTCCGCGTCTTTCCACAGGAATACCAGGTCAATTAGCCGGATAAGCCCTTTTTCCATTACTGATTCGAGTTCACGGCGGATCTGCCCGTGGAAGTCCGGATTATCGAATACGATTACTAAAAGCTGCATCGGTCCATACATTACTTCAACCATTAATTCATTCCCCCCAATGGAATTATTTTTCTTCTTCTCTTTCCTTTATTTTCTTTCCTTTCTCTTCTGCTGCCCCGTTCTCCGTTTATTTTCTCAGTTTCCCTGTCCCTTATCAGAGGGGCAATGGCTATCTGGATAAACCACGGGATCTTTTCATATTTCCGGTGGCTATCTCCCTTTCCCCTCATCCAGAACCCGGTATCCGAAAAACAGTTTCAGCAGAATTAGCAATGCTACATATAAAATCCCGTTTATATAAAATCGAGCACATATAAAAATGCACGTAAGATCAAAAAATGCTGGAAATAAGAATAAAAGAAGAGCAGGTAGAATAAAAATAATTTGAAAGAGAGAAGGGGTAAGGAGAACCCTTCACTCAAAGAATTTAGTTCTTCCTCCTAAAGAGGTAGCCGACTGCAAGGAGTCCGGTAAGAGCAGGGACAATTTCGAATCCGGGAGTTCCTTCCCCTTCTTCTTCAGTTTCTCCACCGGTGGTGTCGTTGCCTGCAGTTTCTTCCTCAGTTTCTTCCTCAGTTTCTCTTTCAGTTTCTTCCTCAACCGTTTCTTCGGTTTCGTTCTCGCCTGGAGTTTCGGTTACGTTCTCTTCAGGTCGGGTTTCATTCTCTCCGATTCCGGTTTCAATCCCTTCTGGAAGTCCTGTGGTTTCGTTTATTTCCCCGATAATCCTCACAACGAATGGGAAGTACCTGAGTTCCTCTACAGGGGTGTCCCCGATTTTGAAGAACATGCCTTCAGCGATTCTTTCTTCGGAGTCCAGGGAGAGGGTGAAGGTGTTTTCATTGCTGATGGTAAGGGTGTCGCCCTGGATTGAAACATCGTCGAGCTTCCCGAATTCGTCATCAGACTCGATGGTCCTTGTGTTTGCGTAATCGATGAGCCAGAGCCCTTCGATCTGGGCAATGCTGTCTACCGCACCCTGGAAGACCTGGTTGACGTGGACTTTGAGGACAACAACATCGTCTTCGTCCTCGATATCATCGAGTTCGACGTCCCAGGTGCTGCCGGTAGTGTTGTTCCCTGCAACTGAAATGATTTCATCATCTACGAATTCGCCGTCCCGGGTGAATTCGAGCCAGACTTTCTCCCCGTCAACATCAACCTGTTTGGCTTCGAGGGAATAGTTTTCCCCAAGTTCGAGGATTTCGCCGGTCCTGAGGGTGTACTTTTCATCGCTGTCAAGGACAAGCTTTGAGAGTTTTTCGGCCCTGTTTTCCTTGAGAGGGACGTATTCTTCTGCAAAGAATCCTATAACAGGGTACTGGTCCCAGCCTTCATCCGCGTTGAAGTATTCGTAATCAACTTTCTCAATGTGGGTTTCGTAAACGAGCTTGCCTTCCGGAATCACGTTTCCGTCAATGTCGGAGACACTGAGGGATTCTGTTTCGATATTGTCGTCGAGGTCGTAGAAGAAGCCTGCAAAGCTGGATGCATCCCAGGTGAAGTTACCCGGACCAAAGGAGGCTGCTCCCGCTACTACATGGATGCCTGGCTCTTTGATTTCCTTCATGAGATAGAACCTGAGCATGTCGGAGCCGGTGTCAGCTGTCCTGAAGGACACGTTTTCAAGAATTTTGTCTGTACCGTCCCTGGTAAGGGTGATGGTATCCTCGTTGGTTAGCCTGAGGGCGGGTCCCAGGATGGCAACATCATCCAGTTCGCCGAATTCGTCATCAGACTCGATAGTCCTTGCGTTTGCGTAGTCAATGAGCCAGAGCCCTTCGATCTGGGCAATGCTGTCGACTGCGCCCTGGAAGACCTGGTTTACGTGTACCCTGAGGACAACGACATCGTCTTCGTCCTCGATATCATCGAGTTCGACGTCCCAGGTGCTGCCGGTAGTGTTGCCCCCTGCGACTGAGATAATTTCATCGTCTACATATTCTCCGTCCCTGTTGAACTGGAGCCAGACTTTATCCCCGTTAACATCGACTTGCTTTGCCTCAAGCGAGTATCCCTGACCGAGCTCAAGAGTTTCCCCGGTTCTGAGGGTGTACTTATCATCACTGTCAAGGACGAGCCTGGAAAATTTGTCAGCCCTGTCAGGTTTGAGTGGAACGGCTATCTGTGCGCCGAAACCGATAATGCTGTAGTTGTCCCAGCCAGCAGCCGGGTTTTCGTATTCGTATCCTATCGGCTGAATCGTGGTTATGTAAATAAGGCCACCTTCTCCAATGATGTTGTTTTCAGTTCCCGGAACATCGACAATGAGAACGATCTCTGTTGACACGTTGTCGTCAATGTCATAGTAGAATATCGGAAATCGGGAACCATCGATTGGAAGGATGGTACCGTTGCCGTATGTATCAATAATGTCGTCGATATCAGTGCCGTTGAACACTGAACTGCGGACCTCAATTACATCCTGTGCATTTGCGGCTGGTGCAAATGCAGTAAGAAGCATGAGAACAGCCAGTGATACCACTGCAAATCTCTTCATTTTGTCCCCCTCCCCAAATTTGTTAAGATATATAGTATGTAAAAAGTGTCGGGATCAAAACCTTAGAGGATTTCACCATTCCTGCTTTTTGCAAATCGATCCATGCTGATCCATGCTAATCCATGCTATCCATGCCAATCAATACTGGTCCATGCTGGTCCATACTTTGCATCAGCAGTTTCACTTTCTTATGTGCCGGTGGTCCATCATGAGAAGCTGTGTCAGGAGGGTTTTGCTCTTTGCCCTTTGCTTTCTGCTCCAGCACTTCCTTTGATGGGCACCGGTCCTGCTTCACTTTTTAGATTTTATTGCCTTGCCGTTATCCGCCGGCATTTTGCCTCCTTTCAGCATTTCAGCCAGTGGCTTTTCCTTTTACATTGAACCCGTGTATTTCTTGATTTTATCTGCTTGCGGATAATTGAAATCCGTCAATTTGATCCCTGGCGGGTTCGGGTACTTCTCCAGTGACTTCAGGTATTCATTAACAATTTGCATGTACGCCGGGATGGTCCACGCGCTGAACGAACTAAGGTCCTCTTCTTCACGCGGATCCCGCTCGATATTGTAGACATTGGGGAAGCCGTTGGTCTCGAGCCGGTTGCCACAGATACCGGGCATAGATGGATTTCCGGCGGAAGGAACGAATGACTTCGGATAGAAGCGGTACTGCCGCCAGCGCACAGCTATGATCTCTTCACCCAGGAAGGTGAGCAAGCCCTCGCGGTTGGAGTCCTGCTGCTTGCCGAAGAAAAAATCGCTCTGGTCGACACTGTCGATGGGCCGGTCCTGCGGTACCTGCGCGCCGATGATTCTGGCCAGGGTTGTGAAAAAGTCGTGGATCGAAACCATCCCGTTGCTTTTACGCACCGGGATCTTGCCCGGCCATTTGATAATACCCGGCACACGGATCGATCCCTCCCGCCCATCACCAAGCTCGCCGGAGTACATGCCGTTCGAGCCGCCGCGGTAATGGGGCGGGCCCGCCACAGGCGTGGCAGAGTTGTCGGAGATGTAGATGACGATGGTGTCCTCCTCTATACCGGCTTTCTTGATGGCGGTGAGCACCTCTCCAACGGCATGGTCGTGTTGCAGCAACCCGTCACCATACGCGCCGATGCGCGATTTGCCGCTGAACTCGGGAGAGGTTACGTTGGGGTAGTGGGTCTGCGTCCAGCCGAGATAGAGGAAGAAGGGTGCTTCCTCCCTGGCGTGGCTGTGTATGTAGTCAACCGCGTACGCGGCGATATCGTCCTCTACATGGCGTTTCACCTCGACGGTGTACTCACCCACCCTCTTCAACCCGTTTTGCGCGTTACCCTCCCAGATAGAGGGCACGTGTTTTATGATCTCGGCTTCGGGCCAGCCCAAACGTTCCATCTGTTGCCGGTACAGGGTGCTATCGCTCGTCTCGAGAACGCCCACCCGATACTCGTCAAAGCCGTGGCTGGTCGGCCAGCTGTGCTCCTCCTCTCCAAGGTGCCACTTGCCTGCCATGGCAGTCGCATAGCCCTGGCTTTTGAAGAGACTTGCCATCGTCACCTCATCGGCTGACAGGGTGTTGGGGGTGCCGCCGATGATGACGCTGCCCAGCCCGCAGCGTGGCGAATAGCGCCCGGTCATTAAGGCGGCACGGGAAGGCGTACAGGCTGCTTCCACCAGGAACTGGGTCATTGTCAGACCTTCGCTGGCGATTGAATCGATGTTCGGGGTGGGACATCCGCGGATCTCACCTCCCTGGAAGGCGCCGATATCCCCATAGCCGATGTTGTCACTCAGCATCAGCACAACGTTAGGTTTGTTTGTTGACATGATTTCCTTCCTTTCTTGCGGACTGGCGGTCCTGGAAGGACTACCGGTCTTGATTCACATCTTACTGCCGCGCCATTATCCGCTGGTATTTTGTCTCCTCCGGCTCGAGATGGCTGACGTTGTCCTCCTCCAGGTCGATCCGCACCCAGTTGATCTTGCCCTGGAACCTGTTCGCTGCGCCTTCGGGATAGTCATCGGTGACCGGCAGGGCCAGGTCGCTGCCTATGTCCATGGTCTCATCGGCGGAGAACACAAAGGGAACCGTCTTTTCGATTCGCCCCTCACCTACTTTCCTGTCGTTGACGTAGATCGTCCCCGTACCGCCGCCTCCGGGCCTGTCGCCGTCGAAGTCGAAGTGATAGCGGATGTTGACCGTGCCTGCAGGCAGCTTCTCGGACGCTTCCACGTAGGAGTACTCAAAGTCGAAGAAGTTGTGGACATACCTGGGTGCTCCGTCCTTGACGTAGAAGGCCCAGCCTGCAAAGCGCCCGCCCTGTGCCACGATCACGCCGTCCGTCTTGCCTTCGGCGACTTCCACCTCGGCGGTGACGGTGTGCGAGCGGTTCTTGACGTTCAGCACCGTGTTTTCCATCAGGTGCGTCATGCCAGGGTAGAAGGTCATCGTCGTGCGGTCTCCGGGAAGGTCCGGGCGGCCGGCAACGGCTGGGTTAAAACGCTCGTAGCGCCGGTCGTCGAGGGGGAAGACGTTGTACTTTGAAGCCTCGATCATGAACAGATACTGCAGCTCACGAAGCTTTTCTGGCATCTCCCTGGAAAGGTCATGGGCCTGGCTCCAGTCTTTGCTGGTGTCGTAGAGTTCCCAGTAGTCTGCATCAAAAGAAGGCCACTCCCGGGTGAGCCAGGGTGTGCTGTGATGGGTAACTGCCGTCCAGCCCTCGTGATAGATGCCACGGTTGCCGAAGATCTCGAAGTACTGGGTCAGGTGCCGGCTCTCGGCATCCGGGTCCTCGAAAGTGTAGGCCATGCTGACACCCTCCAGGGGCTTCTGGGCGATTCCGTTGACCATGTAGGGTTCGGGCAGCCCGGCTGCTTCCAGGATGGTGGGCACGATGTCGATCACATGGTGGAACTGCTGGCGGATCTCACCCCTGCCCCTGATACCCTTCGGCCAGCTGATAGCCATGGCGTTGCGGGTGCCGCCAAAGTGTGATGCGACCTGTTTGGTGTACTGGTAAGGGCAGTTCATGGCGTGTGCCCAGCCGACAGGGTAATGGTTGAAGGCTTTTGGCCCTCCGATTTCGTCCAGCCTGGGAAGCACGTCTTCCAGCACCTGTGGAATGCCGTTCAAAGCCATCAGTTCGTTGAATGTCCCGTCCAGACCGCCTTCGGCGCTTGCGCCGTTGTCCCCGGCGATGTAGATGAAGAGGGTATTATCGTAGACGCCCATGTCTTCGAGGGTATCTATCAGGCGCATAACCTGGGCATCGGTATGTTCGGCAAACCCGGCATAAGCCTCCATCAGGCGGGCGTAGACCTTCTTCTGGGTCTCGTTCAGGTCATCCCAGGCTTCGACTCCCTCGGGCCTGCCGGTCAGTTCGGTATCATCAGGCACGATTCCCTTTTCCTTCATGTTTGCCAGGGTCTCTTCCCGTACGGCGTCCCAGCCTTTGTCGAACCTTCCCCTGTATTTGTCCATCCATTCCTGTGGAACGTGATGCGGTGCATGGGTGGCTCCGAATGCGACGTAGAGGAAGAATGGCTTGTCCGGGGTCATGACCTGCTGGCCGCGCATCCATGAGATTGCCTTGTCTACTATGTCTTCCGAAAAGTGGTAGCCTTCCTCCGCCGTGCCCCAGGGCTCGATAGGGATGTTGTTCATATACAGGGTAGGTGACCACTGGTTCGTCTCCCCGCCCACAAAGCCGTAGAACTTCTCGAAGCCTTCTCCCGTGGGCCAGCGGTCGAAGGGACCCGACATGCTGACCTCCCATGTAGGAGTCTGGTGCGCTTTGCCCACACAGGCGGTGCAGTAGCCGTTAAGCCGCAGCATCTCGGCAATGGTGGCGACACTGTTGGGGCGTACACTGTCGTTTCCCGGTATGCCTGTGGCAACTTCACAAACCGACCCTATCCCTGCAGAGTGGTGGTTGCGCCCGGTCAACAGTGCTGCCCGCGTGGGTGAACAGAGCGCTGTTGTGTGGAAGCGGTTGTAGAGCAGGCCGTCTCCTGCGACCTTTTCCATTGCAGGCATGTTGCAGGGACCGCCGGTCAAACTTGGAGCCCCGAAGCCCATGTCGTCGATCAGGACAATGACAACGTTGGGGGCGCCCTTTGGCGGGCGAAGTTGTTCTATTGGCGGAAATTCAGCATCTCGCGCGTCAAGTGCCATTTTCCCTTTTGCAGGAATGTCAGGAATCGGGAGAATCTCCCGTCCGGTTAATTCCGGTTTCTGTACCATTTTCTCAATTCCCCTTTCTATTTCTTGTTTCGATTTCTCTCTTTACGAGTTAGTTATCAGGTATTTTTCGAGGGCATCTGCATTGCTTTTTTATCTGCGGCTCTTACTCTCCCTACCCCTGTCGGGGCGAACCTTTCCGGGTCTAAAGGGTCAACTAGCCGTCAGGGTTCTTTTTCATGCCCGGTAGAATGGATAAGCTGGCCGTGTAGTGGCATTTTCCCGGCTGCTGTTACAGGATTTCGATTTCCGGAAATGCGTGTGTTGTTTCCAAAAGTTCAGGTTGTGGAACTGCTGCTTTTTACCCCCGTAAAAAAGAGCAGGTAAGCTCCGAAAGTTTCCTTCAGGTCGTATTCCTTTCCGGAGTGAATGTGGTATCCATTCCTTCAAGGGCTGTTTATGTCCCGGAAAGCGGCCGGGTCACTGCACCGAAGCCTCTTCAGTTTCGGCTTTTTCCTATCCGTCGAAGCAAAGTGCCATAATGTTATGGAATTCCGGAGTATCCGTGCCTCCCTTTCCCAATTATTCCCTACCCCTTTAGAGGTCTGAGCATGTAGCCCGGACTGGCTATTTAGATAATTCCCTTTTATAAAAAAGATATTATATTATATATTTCTTCTCTTATGTTTGCCTTCGCAGCATATCGTTTTTGCTTTGAAAGTCATGCTTTCTCTTGAACAAAAAGGAGGTTTTTAGAGGGGAGTTATAAAGTGGAAACCAGAACCTCTATAAAAAATATAGAATCCGGCAGTCGCCGGTTTCCGGATCACGAGTCCGGAACAGCAGCAATGAATACTGTGCAGGGTTTCGGGACCTCAGGATTCATTTTCGCCTTCTTTTTCCTCAGCCTTTTCTTCTTCCTGAGCTCTATCCCCACTCGATTCCATGAGTTTGGCTATTAAGCGTGTCTCCTCGGAACTTTCCAGAACTAGCTTTACAACCATTGTAAGAGGTACGGCAATCAGCGAACCTGCGACTCCCAGTATGAAGGACCAGTAAAACAGGGAAAGGAATACGATTGTCGGAGATAATTTCAGGCCTTTTCCTGCAATAGACGGGAAAAGGACATTTTCTACGAGCGCATTGATAAGGGTTATCCCGGCAAGGACAGCCACCGCCCCTACGGCTCCGTACTTGAACAGGCCAAGGAGCATAGGTGGAACAGCGGCAAGATAAAAGCCCAGGTAAGGGATATAACCGAACAGGAATGTCAGAAGTCCCCAGAGAATAGCAAAATCTATACCTCCGATAAGGAGCAGTATGGCAGTTCCGATTCCCCCGAGCAGGTTGGTCTCAGTCCTCAGAACCATGTAATTTACGACGTTTCTGCTTAACTGGGTAAATTTCGAAAGCTGGACCGGTTCACCTTCAACTTCTTTTTGAACCTTTTTCGGCGCACTTGCAGAATCCAGAAGTAAAAACGTTGTCGTAACAAAAATGAGCACAATTGTTGATCCGGCACTTAAGGCTCCTGTAATAATATCCCCTGACACGCTGAAAGCAAATGTTGCAAGATTGCGCAGGAGTGATTCCACGGAAACTCCAACTATAGGCAAGTATGCTGAAATTCTGTCCAGAGTGCTCTCAAACTGGATTTCATAGTCCGGAATCTCCTCACTGAGCTGGACTAAAGAGCTTACAAACAGAATCGCGGTTCCAACAGAAACAATAATGAAAAAAAGGATTACCAGAAGGACGCTAACTTTTCCCGAAACCCCTTTCTTAATGAGCCAGTGAACCAGTGGGGAAAAGATTAGAAAGGCAAAAATAGCAAAAAAAACCGGTATAAGTATATTTGAGATTTCCTGCATACCAATTGTAAGGAGAACTGCAGCAGTGCTGTAAATTAGAACTTTGGCTGGTGTTGAAATGGTATTTGCATTCATATTTACATCCCCCAATCTTTCCTACCCCAAATTTTTCTTTTACTGCCGACTCTCGTTTTTCAAATTTTTATAGATCACTTCCCTTTCTTGCTCCCTAATTTCCATGGATTTCCAATGCATTTCAGTCAAGAAAATTAAATATCAGTAAGTTTAGATCCCGGCTTTTCAGCTGCAGTTTAACTAAGAAAGAGGGTAAAGCCCCCATCCCCTCTTTTTTAATTAAGGTATCAGGTTACTGAATTGATCTTATATATGTATAAATCCCAGAATATATATAAATTAACATATATAATTTTGGCATATTCCCTCTTTTTTCGGGTTACCAAATCCCTTTTGTGCAATCGGCTGTTTTTTACTTCATTGGCTGCTTTTTTGTACTCGTGGTTCAGGATATTGCCCTGGATCTTGCTTTGAAAGTCATGCTTTCTTTTTAACAAAGAGAAGGTTTTTAGGGGGATGTATACAGTGGAAACCAGGACCTCTATAAAAACAGGATCTGCATGTCGCCGGTTTCCGGGTCACGGGTCCGGAACAGCAGCAATGAATACGGTGCAGGGTTTCGGGATTTCAGGATTCATTTTCGCCTTTGTTTTCCTCAGCTTTTTCTTCTCCCTTGCTTCTATCCCCGCTTGATTCCATGAGTTTGGCCATCAAGTGTGTCTCCCTGGAACTTTCAAGAATTATCTTTACAACCATCGTAAGAGGTACGGCAATCAGCGCACCTGCGGCTCCCAGTATGAAGGACCAGTAAAACAGGGAAAGGAATACGATTGTCGGAGACAATTTCAGGCCTTTTCCTGCAATAGACGGGAAAAGGACCTCTTCTACGAGGGCATTGATAATGGAGATCCCGGCAAGGACAGCCACCGCCCCTATGGCTCCGTACTTGAACAGGGCAAGTAACATGGGTGGAATAGCAGCAAGATAAAAGCCCAGGTAAGGGATATAGCCAAACAGGAATGTAAGGAGTCCCCAGAGAATAGCAAAATCTATCCTTCCGATAAGGAGCAGTATGGCAGTTCCGATTCCCCCGAGCAGGTTGACCTCAGTCCTCAGGACCATGTAATTTACGACGTTCCTGTTTAGCTGCTTAAAATGCGAAAGGCGGGCCTTTTCATCTTCAACTTCTTTTTGCACCCTTTTTGGTGCACTTGCAGAATCCAGAAGTAAAAATGTTGTCGTGATAAAAATGAGCACAATTGTTGATCCGGCACTTAAGGCTCCTGCAATAATATCCCCTGACACATTGAAAGCAAATGTTGCAAGACTGCGCAGGAGGGATTCCACCGAAACTCCAAATCTGGGCAAATATGCTGAAATACTGTCCAGAAAACTCTGAAACTGAATTTCATAGTCCGGAATCTGGTAACTGAGCTGGACTAAAGAGCTTACGAACAGAATCGCGGTTCCAACAGAAACAATAATGAAAAAAAGGATTACCAGAAGAACGCTAATTTTTCCCGAAACTCCTTTCTTAATGAGCCAGTGAACCAGTGGGAAAAAGATTAGAAAGGCAAAAATAGCAAAAAAAACCGGTATAAGTATATTTGAAATCTCCTTCATACCGAGTGTAAGGAGAACTGCAGCAGTGCTGTAAATCAGAATTTTGGCTGGCGTTGAAATGGTATATGAATTCATATTTATATCCCCCAATCTTCCTTGCCCAATTTTTTTACTGTCTACTCTCGTTTTTCAAATTTTTGTAGATCACTTCCCTGTCATGCTCTCTTCGGGAGCATTAAGCCCCGGACGTACGGGCAGTTCCTTCATTTCTCCCAGTTCCGGGGCGTCCTCCGGCAGTGCAGCTACTATTTTTGAATACCATTCGCCTGCAGGGTTTGCGGAAATCCCGTGGGCAAAGACACTTAAAAGGACAGTGGTGATCACGACCAGGCTTATCGTTTCAAGCCCCGGAAGCCCTTCTGCCTCTTCTATGGCAATGAGCAGCAGGACAACCGATGCCAGGCCCCTCGGGCCGAACCAGCCAAGGAAGAGGACAGTCTGCTGCTGCAGTTTTGCACCTATCAGGGAGATTGCTACAGGGACCATGCGGATGGCTGTCAGGCTCAGCACTGCATAAACGACCTCGTAAAAGCCGACTGCCGGAAGCCTCGTTGCGGCTACTACCCCGAATATAAAGAAAACCGCAAGGCTAAGGATGCTCCCTTCGGCTTCCGTAAAGATGATTTCCTCCTCTTCAACCCTTCTGCCCATGGCTCCGCTGGCCATACCCGCTAAAAAAGCCGCCACGAATCCGCTTCCTCCTATCCCATCAGCCACAAGCCAGGAGATGATAGCCAGGGCCAGAAACTCTATCCTGTGATAAAGCTCTGAGGTCCATCCTGCCCTGGAAGCCCTTCCGGAAAGCCATCCTCCGAGCAGGCCCAGGGCGATTCCCACAACTGCTCCAAACCCTATCTGTTCAAGCGCCAGGGAGAGAAGGGTGCCTACCGGCTGGTTAAGTTCCTCTCCGCTGGCCAGCACAAGGAAGAAGATGAAGAACGGGATTGCTCCCCCGTCATTTAGCCCGCTTTCTATGTTCAGGGCCTGCCTGACCCGGACCGGCACTTTCGGGTTGCTTACGATCGCCTGGCCGAGCCCGGCATCGGTCGGGGCAAGGATAGCGCCAAGGATCGCAGCTTCGGCAAGGGTCAGGTCCGTAAAAATGACCGCAGCAGATGCAGCCCCGAAGAAAATTACAAGGGGTAGCCCCAGGAAAAGGAGGCGGTTTTGCAGTCCCCCCCTCTGGCCAAGGGACCTCAGTTCGATCCTTGAAGCATCGGCGAACAGCGTGAGTACCAGTGCCACCTCAGCTACCGCGAGGACGAAACTGCTTCCTGCCGAAAGTTCGACCAGGTCGAGCCCTTCCGGGCTGAGTAGTATTCCTGCCGCCACAAAAATCATTGGGGCAGTGACAACGGTTTTCGATATTTTTTGGGAGACAAGGCTGTAGATAAAGAGTAGCGCTGCAAAGGCAATGACAAAACTTGTGGCTTCTGATGTCATGGAAATCCTTCTGCATTCGGGAGCTGCCTGTCGCTTTTACTTCATCACCTTTTTTGAGTCACCAGCTGCCTTTTGTACAATCGGGTGTTTTTTGTGTCATCGACTGCTTTTTGTGCTATATGCTGCATTTTACGCTATCAGCTGCTTTCTTGCTTCTCCCATCACCTTTCAGGTGCCGTGGAAGTTTTTCCCTGCTCCGGAGACTCTCCTGCCTCCACTTCCGCGCGTTTGCCAAGTTCCCCTCCTATAAACATCAGCAGTATGAGGCCTGCCAGTGACACCACCAGAATCATGACCATCACGTCAGGGTCCGTGAAATTAAGCGCGGCAATTGCCAGGGCTGCCGAAAGGTTGCGCTGTGCGGTCCCGAGGCCGAGCACGCTCCTGATAGGCCCGGCAGACCCCCCGAGGAGGTAGCCAATAATAAACGAAACAAGCAGGAATAACACCGCTGCAATAACCGCGGTGGTCCCGATAACTCCCAGGAGGTCGGAGAGGTAGACCACAAAGAAAGCCACGAAAAGGACAAGCAGGGAAAGGCTTGTAGCCTGGTTCATCAGAGGCAGGAGCCCGCTTGCCACTTCCTCGTACCTGGCCCGAATGAACAGGGCGATCGCAAGCGGAATGAGCATCAACAGAATAAGGGATCTCGCTATGTCCCAGGGATTTATGGTGACCCCCGTGAGCAGCATTGGCAGGACTATCGGCACGTAAATAATCGTCACCACCATCAGGAGCACCATCAGCCCGACGGAAAATGCAGTATCCCCCTTTGCCACCTGTGCGAGCTTCGGCAGGAAAGGGGCTCCAGCGGCAGTGCCGACAAGGAAAAGGCCAATTGAAAGCCCTTCGGAGAGTGGGAATATCAGCAGTATCCCGAGAGCCAGGAGTGGGACAAGTATGAAATTGGCCGCCAGCGAAAGGAGTACAAGCTTCGTGTCGCGCAGCGGGGCAACTATCTGCGGTACTGTAAGGGAGAAACCCATACCAAGCATGCTGGTAAGCACGAAGATCAGTGTGGCAAGGACACCTATAGTCTCAAGGAAACTCGAAAAAGAGGCAGTTTCAACCATCCTGCCCCCCATTCTTTCCCGTCATCTTTCCAATTATCTATTTTCCCCTCTCTCCTCCCCTCTTTTCCATTATCTATCTCCCCCTCTTTCCTCCTATCTTTTCCATTATCTATCTCCCCCTCTTTCCTCCTATCTTTTCCATTATCTATCTCCCCCTCTTTCCTCCCCTCTTTTCTCTTATTCTTTCAACTCTCTCACTTCAACCGTGAGCCATCTGGTCGACTGCAACCGTAATGGCCAGGATCAGGGCATCATCCTGCCCGGGAGAAACCTCCACCCCGTAGGTATCCCGTATGCGGAACCACTTTTTTGAGACTTCTGCAACTTTTCTTCTCCCTTCCTCAATTTTGTACTCGTGGTCCAGGATGTTTCCCTGGATCTTCATTTCGGACCCGTCCTCGAAATCCACTTTCCAGCGGTCGCGAAGGGGGGTGATCAGGGCTTTTTTGACCGTGGCTACTGTTCCGCCTCCTGCGCCCTGGATGCTCATCGTATCCCTGACCCGGATCAGCTTCTCCTTGAGTTTGTACTTCTCGTTTCCCTGGACATCCTTGATGATCAGGGTGTCACGGACGCGGATAGCTTTGCCGTCAACATAGAACGCCTTCTCCCCGTGTTCGTTTTCGATCCAGTAGTCATCCCCGATGGAAATGAGTTTTTCGCGCATTTTGTAGCGCTGTGTGCTTTCTGCTCCGCGGCCCCTGAGGCCGCCCATTATTCGTCGCATTAAGAATCACTCCCTTTGTTTATTGCATTCCAGGTCCCTTCCCTTGAGGGTCCCCTGATCCTGATATGGAATAAAGGAGGATAATCCAGGTTAGCCTTCTAGCCCGGGAAAAAGCAGTAACACTCAAACATTTTTCCCATTATGGCCCGGACTGACGAGTCCTCGAAGTTTTCCAGACCTATTCCCCCCTTATAAGTGCATAAATATGTATAATATATATTTAAATTGATTTATAATTTTAGTCTCCATGCATGAACTTTTTTCCGGTCATATGGCTTTCCCGCAAATTTAAGTCATATCTTTTTTGAGAGCACTCCGGGACCCTGTAAGCCAAAAACATAAATTAGGCTGTTTTTAAGCAAGCTGTTGCAAAAATCGCCTACTTATATGATTGGATAACTGGAACCTGGTCTGGTTCGAGCTGACGAAGGCACGTTAAAAGAAAAGTGTTTTTAATATATATGCCAGATTATAATATAGGAGGGGGGATTTTTGTGGCTGACATGAGCCGCGATGGTAAGTTCGTTAGATTAGTCTCAGGAATACTGCTAGGAATATTGTTCGCTGTATTGATAATCTGGGTTGTGGGCAAATTAGGAATTGGGGGTTACGGTTTTGGCGCTGCCATTGCTGTGATCTTTTTTGTAGTACTGAGTTTGTTACGGCGGCTATTTTAATGTCCGCGGACAGTTACGTAAAAGGTCCAGGGTGAAAGGCTTTTCTGCTGCCCTAATTGCTTCGATAGCAATCGCAGTAGTTGCCTTGTTAGTCGGCCGGGTAATCAGGCTGGTGGTCTGATCGTTCGGACATGTTTGGATGTAGATGTGGGATTTATCCCGTGCCCAAACATTTAAAACTAAATATGAACGATGTTTGGAAAAACTTAACCAGAGGAAAAACTTAACCTGTTTTCCTTATATTTTGCATCTTTTTCCTTTATCCTGAAAACCAGTTTTTGCCTAATTTTACAAATCGGAATAACCATAGATATATATCATGTTTATTCAAAATAGCCATTTGTGACCTCTGGAAATATTATGCGTGCGGAAATCTATGTTTCAGGAAGGGTGCAACATGTGGGTTTTCGCTGGTTTGCAAGAAACTCTGCAGAACGCCTGGGTGTAAAGTGCAATCCCATGAACCTCAGGGATGGAAGGGTTTTCGTGATTGCCGAGGGGCATCGTGCAGCCATTGAGCTCCTGATAAAAGACCTATGGGAGGGGCCCACGTTCGCCCGTGTAGATAACGTTTATCATACTTTTATGGAGCCCACAGGCAATATGGAAGGGTCTTCGCTTCAGCCTTGAGTTATGATCAACCTGATCCGTGAATTACTTCATCCGGTCCCGGAAACCGTTTTTTGATCCGGGTGTTATATGAGTGCCCTCGCCAGCTTGCCTGGCGGCGCCTCCCCTACATGAATAAAAAAGAAATCTTGAAAAGAGTATTTTGCAGGCTTTATTAGTTTCTTTTTGTGTCCAATCTTGCCGTTTTTTGGTCCACTTTGGATATCCTGTTTTTGCTGAATTCCATATGTATATTTTCGTTACCTGTTTTCATTCGGGTTCCTTTCTTCGGACCCCCACTCTTCAGGCCTGGTTTCCGCTTCTTTTCTCAGGCATACGCCGGTTTTTCCGGGGTGGACGGGAGGCTCGGGGATATCGGGTTCGGCTTTTACAAGGACGTAGGTGTAGGGTCCGAAGGCTTTTTTCAGGGAGTGTTCGACGTGGAGGGCAATCCTGTCCGCTTCGCCGACGTTCAGGCCGCTGTCCACCTTTATGTGGACGTCCACGGCGATGTTGCTCCCGATCTTCCGGGTTTTCATGTTCGAATGAGCCCGGACCCCTTCGGTGTTCAGGATGATTTCCCGGACCTCCGCGTTTGTTTTTTCGTCAAGGGAGGCTTCGATAAGTTCGTTTACGCTGCTGCAGGAAATCTTCAGGGCAACTTTGAATATGAAGAGGCTCAGGAAAACCGCCATCAAAGGGTCGAGGACCGTCCACCTGCCGCCAAGGAAAATAGCGGCTCCGACTCCTATCATGGTACAGACCGAGGAGAGGGCGTCCGAGCGGTGGTGCCAGGCGTTTGCGGTCAGCGCCATGCTATTGATTTTCCTTGCATGGCGGATTGTGTAATGGTACATCAGTTCCTTGGAGAGGATGGAAAGAACAGCGGCATACAGTGCTATCAGGGCTGGCTGCTGGAGGGTCTCCCCATTTATGACAAGCAGGCTTTTCCGGAGCCCGTAAAGAAAAGTTTCCCCTGCGACTACAAAAAGCATGATCCCGACGAGGCTTGCAGAGAGGGTCTCGACCTTCCCGTGCCCGTAGTTATGGGTCCTGTCCACAGGCTTCCTGGCAATCTCGAAGCCCAGGATCACCACCAGGTCGGTCAGGAAATCGGAAAGGGAATGGACGGCGTCTGCAACCATCGCCGCGCTGTTTCCCAGAATTCCTGCAAACAGCTTAAATATAGTTAGCCCCAGGTTCACGAACAGCCCTGCGCCCGTTACCCGTACTGCCTGTTCGAAACGCTCATCCTGGTCCATATTCCGGATCACTTCCTACTTCCACTGCCGTGGAGCCCCCGAAAAGTTTCCTCTTCGTTTCTGGTCCGGGCCCATCTCGCCCTTAATCACGCAAAATTGGGGGTTCCGGCTTCCACCGGGGGTTTGTGGCCTGAAGCCAGCTCAATATACAAACATTAAATATGTTGTTATATATATTAAAATAGTACCTCTTGATTTTTTATTATTAGTCTGGTGAGGTCAACTACCCCTATCTCATTCAAATTTTATAAGACATTACTTAAATGGATTTTGATGTTTTCCAGGCCCACAGGGGTTTTTTAAATTTTTTTAAGGTTTTTTAAGGATCATTTCAGCTTTTCAGGCCCTCCCAACCCTTTCAGCTCTCTCAGCCCTTCCAACCCTTTCAGCTCTCTCAGCCCTTCCAGCCTCCTGAGGTCTATCCTGACTTTTAGCCTTCATTCAGATCTCAGGGCTTTAATCAGTATTCTTCAGATCTTTCAGGGTTTTTTCAGCCTTCATTCAGATCTCAGGGCTTTTTCAGAATTTTTCCAATAATTACCAGCCCGGTCAGATTTATCATCCCTATCAGGAAATAGCCTATAAGTTGCCTGAAACCTATTCCAAATATTCCATTGTTTCCCGTGCCGGAACCACTCCCAATCCGGGCTTCGCTGGCGGTGGCGCTCTCTATTCCGGAACCATCGTTGGCTCCGGGTTTCAGTACAAGGTCCCTGAATTCGATAACAGAGTTGGTTTCCAGAAACAGCTCTTCTTCTTTTTCTTCCGGACCGTTTTCGCCTTTGAAGGTGGCCTTTACAGTGTAAGTGCAGGCGGGCTCAAGGCCCAGGAAAAGAAACTCGTCGTCATTTTCCGGGGAAGCGATAGGTTTCCCGGCTTTCAGGAGTTCCACGGAACCTTCCCCGGGCAGTTTTACCTCCAGGTTCACGTAGCTTTTGAGCACAATCTGCTCCCCGTCGGCAAAGCGGGGCTTTCCGGGGACGTTCAGGACTCCCAGCAGCGTAGGGGCCGCATCTTCCTGCCCGAATTCCCCTTTTATCACTCCTGTTTCCACATCAGGAGCCCGGACTATCAGGGGAACCAGCTGGGCTTCATCGGATACGGAGTATTTTTCGCCCTGGTGCCCTCCCCTGGAATCGTCCGTGGGAAAAGCCATCCCGTGGTCGGCGGTCAGGATGAATGCGATATCGTTCCTCTTGCAGAGTTCGTAGAGGGGCATAAGATCGGCGTCCAGGTTTTCGATACAGTCCAGGTATCCGTAGTTGCCGCGGTAGTGCCCGCTCATGTCCACGGCTCCCACGTTGACCGTGAGCAGGTATTTCTGTCCGGGATATTCCCTGGCCATGTATTCCACAAGGGCATAGGCCGTATCGATGCCCCACCTGTTGTACCCGCTGTACCTTTCCCCTGCCTCTTTCGAGCTCACATAGCCGGGAGCCCCGGCTGCCTTTTCTTCCATAAGCTTAAGCAGCCCGGGCGGGACTTTCGAAGGGCCGGGGTTGTGTTCGTAGCTCTCAAGGGTGGGCGCCAGTTTACTAATTGAGTTTTTTTCGTCTCTCAGGATGGCGTCATGCTCGGCGCAGATTGACCAGGAATCCCCCTTTTCCATCACCCCTATGCAGAGGTAGCCCTGCTCATGCAAAACATCAAAAAGGGTGGCGTCCCTGAAGCTAACCATCTCACTGTCCGCCCCGGGGTTCCCCGTAACCAGGACCGAATGTCCACCTCCCGTAAAGGTCTGTGGGACGCGGAGTTCCAGGACTTTTGCGCTCTCTTTGCTGATTTCGGGAATTGCTTCAAGCCTGGCTCTTTCAAGGGGACTGCCGTCCAGGGCGTAAGGGGTCAGTTCGGGATATACGAAAGGAGCGCTCATGCCGTCTGCGATAAAGAGTACGGCGCCGTTAGGGGTCTGCACCGGGCTTATTTCCACTTCGGTAAGGGCGAAGGCCGGGCAGGGAAATATTGCGAAAAAAACAGAGGCAGCTGCAAAAAGGATTGCCGCTGAAAGGAGGCGGTGTTTCGGGATTCCTTGTTTCATTATAAATTAATTTAGGTGCCATGTATAAAGAATTTGCTTTTGCACCTTTTTTTATTCATCCGGGATAAATAATTGGTTCCGGTTAGAATAATGGGTTTTGCTGCGTATTCTCCCTGATTTGGGTATCTTTTTAAAGGTTTAACTTTCTTTAGTTTGCGTAGCTTCATATTACATTTCTAACAAATATACATGAACATCCCGGAAAAATCTATACTTCTAATAAAAAAACAGGTAATGTTCCCATGAAGATAAGCCCTCGATGTACCTACTGTATGCTTTCCAGAGTGCACTTCCAGTCCAAGCTGTCTACGGATGATGAAGACCTTATAAACAAAACAATTCGTGAGTGTCTCTGCGTTCTGAATGATAACTACAGTCCTGATGCCGTTTCTTCCGTTGTTGCCACCAAAGTCCACAGGAAATGTTATGAAGTCCTGGGGGACAACGACCCTTATGCCGTTACCAAGAAACTGATCAACCAGGCTGCGGAAAAAGTCCTGCCCTTCGCAAGGGAGAAAATTTACGAAGGAAACCCCGATGATGCGGAAATTTTCAAGCGGGCCGTGCTTGCTTCCGTTATTGCGAACTACTTTGACTTCGGGATCATGGGCTTTGATGCCAGCGAGGACAAGTTTGAGGCTGCCTTCCAGAAATACTTCGAGCAAGGGCTCGATGTGGACGAGACCCGGAAGATGCTCGGGCTAATGGAAGACGTTGTCTATATTGCCGACAACTGCGGGGAGATCCTCTTTGACATCTTCGTTTTTGACATCATCAAAAAGCTCGGCGGAAAAATCACCCTCGTGGTCCGTGGTGGTCCGATCCTTACCGACGTGACCATGGAAGATGTCCGGGAATACGAGATCGATAAGAAGGTAGACAGGGTCCTTACCACCGGGTCCAACGCTATCGGTGTCCTTGTTGAGGAAGCTCCCAATGAGTTACTGGAGGCCATGAAAAACGCAACCCTCATCATCAGCAAGGGCATGGCAAACTACGAGACCCTCTCCGAACATAACTTCGGGCCCATTGCCTACCTCCTCCTCACGAAATGCGAATGTGTCGCGGACTCCCTGGACGTGGAAGAAGGCCTGTCCGTTGCAAAACTGATGAACTGCCCGTGACCTTCGGGATGCGGCTTTAACTTTCCTGCTGCAGCCTGGCCTGCAGCAACCATATTTTTTCGCTGGCAAACCAACAGTTCATATTCTGCAAATCATCCTCCCGCTTATCCTGCCAATCCCCCCGCTTATCCTGCTGACCATTCTGCCAATTATCCTGCTGACCATCCTGTCAATCATCCTGCCAATTATCCTGCTGACCATTCTGCCAATTATCTTGCTGACCATCCTGTCAATCATCCTGCCAATTATCCTGCTGATTATCCAGTCGGTCATCCTGTCGATTTTTTCCGGCATCTTTTTATTGTTCCGGGTTTCTAAATATATACAGTTAATATAATGTAAAAATGAAATTGTAACTTAAACAAAACGCAACTTAAACAAAACGCAACTTAAACAAAACGCAACTTAAACAAAACGCAACTTAAACAAAACGCAACTTAAACAAAACGCAACTTAAACAAAAAGTAACTTAAACAAAACGTAACTTAAACAAAACGTAAGTAAAAAAGCGCAAATAAATGAAGTAAAGGGAGAACTGTAAAATGTGTGAACTGAACGTCATTATGCTTCGTGGAGAAGAACGCGAACAGGTTATGGAATCCGTAGCAAAAATAGTGGTTGAAGGCGACTCAATTGAGCTTACCGGGATTCTCGGGGAGAGGATGACGGTTACGGGTTCAATCAAAGAAATTAACTTTTCTAGCGGAGAAGCCCTGCTTCTGGCAAAGTGAAACCGGATTCCCTGAAGAAAAACGAAGTTTTTGAGCTGAATTCCAGAGTCCCGGAATTCTCATTTCCTGTTTTTTCACGGGCTTAAAAGAAACGAAGTTTTTGAGCTGAATTCCAGAGCCCCGGAATTCTCATTTCCTGTTTTTTACGGGGTTAAAAGAAAGCATCGTCAGAAGCAAAAGGAAAAATCAGACAAAGGAATTTGAGCGATGCAGGCCGATCTATGGGGAAGAGAACGCCGTAACAATCGACCGTACCACGAAATGGGGCAGCCCTTTGCAATAGGCAAGGACGGGACCGGGGAAGATTCGAGTATATGTAAACGTTATCAAAGGTTTTCAGAATCAATTGTTCATTGAAACATATTTATAGTTCCGAACGTAAATATTTACAATTACTTTATAACCACGAAAGATACAGAAAGCATGGAAGGACTGTGAACCTATTTCCTTATTTCTGTGTTTTCCGTGCTTTTTGTGCTTTCTGTGGCTAAACTATCACTTGAGATTGGGGGGAATTTGGGTCATTGACTATAATTGGCAGCTCATTTGCAAATGCCTTAAATGTAAAGTATTTTCTAAGCTCACTTTATTCGAAAATAATGTAAATTTACATAAAAAATAATCTCAAAGAAAATAATATCAGGAGATCTGTTATGCGATTTCCCAATAGAATTTCCGGGATTAAATTTGCAGGATTATTAGCCATTATTATTTTAGTTGCTTCGACTCTGGGGTGTACGAGTTCAGATTCGGATAAGAACAATTCAAGCTCCAGTCCAAATGTAGAGGTGATAGCTCCAACACCTGAATCGGATAAGAGCAATTCAAGCTCCAGTCCAAATGCAGAGGTGATAGCTCCAGCACCCGAAGCAAGTATTACGTTTGTTACTACCGGGTCATCATTTTCACCAATTATCACAGTTACGGGTAATCCTGAAATTAAATGGGTATTTGGTGATGGTTCAACATCTGATTCTCCGGCTCCTACTGTAAATTTTGCTTCAGAGGGGACAAGATCAAACACTCTGGTAGTAACACCATGGAGTGCAGTAACTAAGATCAATATAGGTTATGACGGTTCGGATGGGGGAGTAACTCCAGGTCCCGGTACAATAGAAAGTTTGGAACAACAGAATGTAATAGCTGTTACCGGTTTGGAAAATGTTGCACCGTACCTCCAGGTATGGGCTTCGAGTTATAATCCGATAGCTGAGCTGGATTTCAGTAACTTCACGGAACTGCATACGATTGAGTGTTTTTATTGTATATCATTGACCAGCATCAGGCTCAGTAACGTTCCATCTCTGACCAGGCTTTGCCTCGAAAGATGCAAAATATCTTATCTTGACCTATCAGAGGCTCCTGCCCTGGCTGACCTTCGCGGAGCATCCCAGAGAAGTTCAACATATACAATAAATTGGGGTACTACAGGGGCTAATACATGGCATGTATGTGTTGGGGCTAACCCACGTATGACCGGCGCATTACCATCCGGCCAGTTCCCGGTCCTGGAAGATTATTTTGTTTGGAACGGGAATCAAAGCGGGACTCTACACCTGGATTCCAAAGATTTATACAAAGTCCGGGCATACGACAACCATTATAGTGCCGCTGATTTATCCGGGTGTTTCCCTGCTGGTAGAAGAGCTGTTGTGCAAATTTATAATAATGAACTCACAAGTCTGGATATTTCCGATGACCCCGGTTTAATACATTTAAATGCCAGCCGTAATTCACTGGACCAAACAGCAGTAGACGGGGTACTCCAAACACTGGATTCTTATAATACTCATCATGGGTACCTGGATCTAACCGGAAATGCCGCACCCTCAACTACAGGAATAGCCCATGCAAATAACTTAACTGCCAGGGGATGGGAGGTCCAGAGTTCATGAAAAATCCCCAGGGTGCAAATTTATGCGCTTAGGAATGAGTCAAATATAATATCAAAGATTCCAAAATTTGAGAATAAACCACAGATGAACACAGATGAACACGGATGGTTTTAAATCTGTGTCTATCCGTGTCCATCCGTGGTTCTTTAATGGGATACTCATTAATGGAGTAATTCCTTATCTGAAAATCTGAAGTTATATTTTCACCATTCCTTAGAATTTTAGAACCAGGGTTATAAGTTTATTATTAGGTTCATGATGGGGTAGAAATGAGTGTCAGCCATGGTAAATTAAAGTATTTTCTTGAAGAAGACGCTTTCATTGTTTCAAACCATGCTCGAAGCCGCATGTTTCAAAGGAACATCTCAACTTAAAGCATAAAAGAGGTTATACTTCAGGGGCAGATTATTGAGGAATACCCTGAAGACGAGCCATGTCCATCAGCTTTGTTTTTTGCGTATTCTGAGGGTAGACCCTGCCATGTTGTGGTAGCAGAATGTGAAGACCATATAAGAATAATCACGGTGTACATCCCGGAAAAAAATAAACGGATAGACCATGTATTAAGGAGGGATCAAAAATGAAACCTGACAGGTGCAGTTTTTGTAAAGGTAAACTCGTCGAAGGTAAAACCGAGTTTGTGGCAAAAGTTGGAGAGCAGTTCATTGCCATTAAAGATGTTTCCGCCTATGTCTGTGAAAACTGCGGAGAAGCCTACTATACTCCGGAAGTTTCAAGAAAAATAGACGTGGTCATGAAAAAATTTCACGAGTCCAAACTACTCTTGCATCCCGTAGCCGCCGGAGAACTGAGCTTTGACGAGATTGTTGCATAATTTTTTCCAATCGTTATTCCTTTTTTGCCGATCACTTTTTCTTTTCCCCGCCCGGCCCTGCCTGATTTTTTGCAACAATCAGTTTTGACTCTCTGGAGCCTGTTTAGGAATGGTGAAAATATAACTTCAGATTTTCAGATCAGGAGTGCTCTATGGGTTTCCCGTTAAAGAACCACGGATGGACACGGATAGACACAGATTTTAAGCCATCCGTGTTCATCTGTGTTCATCCGTGGTTTATTCTCAAATTTTGAAATCCTTGATATTATATGTGACTCATTCCTTAATGATTTTTGGAGCTTGATTTCTGGGGGCTGTTTCGTTCCGCCCGCTTCCTCGCTCAACCTGACTAAGATAACTCTTTTTATATATTTTCCGGGCGGCTCCTCCTACCCTCCCTCCCGGCTCCTCCTTTTTCGTGGATCACTTTCTCGTCCCTCCCCTCCGCCCTTCTCTGCCTTATTTTTCGCAACAATCAGTCTTGACTCAGCTTTCGACCCCACTTTCAAAAATAGGTCATTTTTGAGACGATTGAATAAATGTGAGTATCAAAACTACAGTTTATGTTTTATCTTTAAAAGCAGAAGACTCCTTCCTCGACAGCCGAAGGCTGGCAGGTGGGAGATGAATGCGTAAACTTCAATACATTTCTTTAGCAACGTCTATATGTACTGCTTATAATATATAAATGGATTGTATGTTGAAAGCCTACAAATACCGATTAATTCCCAATAAAGAACAAAGGGAAATGATAAATAAACATATCGGAGGATGTAGGTTTGTATATAATTGGGCTTTAGAAACTAAAATAAAGTACTATCAAGAAGCTAATCAAAAACTATCTGCCTATGATCTTAATTATATGCTTACAGAACTTAAAAATGAAAATGAGTGGTTAAAGGATGTATATTCTCAATCCTTACAACAGGCAAACAAAAATATGGAATCTGCTTTTACTAAGTTTTTTAGGGAAAAAGCAGGATTTCCTAAGTTCAAGTCTAAAAAAAATCCTGTTCAATCTTTCCAAATCCCACAACATTACAAAGTTAACTTCGATAAAAATATAATAAAACTTCCTAAAATTGGGGAACTAAAAGCAGTCTTGCATAGGGCTTTTGAAGGCAAATTAAAAACGGCAACATTATCCCGAACTTCAACAGGAAAATATTTCATTAGTATTCTTGTGGATGATGGAAAAGAAGTTCCCGAAAAGCCAAAATTCACAGAACAAAGTACTATCGGGGTTGATGTTGGAATTAAGGATTTTGCTGTTTTGTCCAATGGGGAAAAAATTGATAATCCCAAGTACCTTAAAAAATCCTTAAAACGTCTTAAAGTGGTTCAAAAGCAAGTAAGCAAGAAAGTTAAAGGCTCCAATAACCGGAAAAAAGCAATAAAAAGACTTGCCAAAATCCATGAAAAGGTAACAAATCAAAGAACTGATTTTCAGCACAAAGTTTCATCAAGATTAATCAGCGAGAACCAAGCCATAGCGTTTGAAACTCTGAAAGTCAAGAACATGGTAAAAAATCACAGTCTTGCACAGGCTATAAATGATGCTTCATGGTCAAGCTTCATTACAAAAATGGAGTATAAAGCCGAATGGTACGGAAAAACTATTCTGAGAATTGGACAATTTGAACCATCAACAAAGTTGTGTAATGTTTGCGGCTATCATAATAAGGACATAACTCTAGAAATAAGGGAATGGGTTTGCCCTGAATGTAAAACAAAACATGATAGGGACATAAACGCCGCTATAAACATTAAAAAGTTTGCTTTGCAAGATCAAAATTTGATAGTCATATAATCCCTATGGAACGTGGGGTTAAGCTTGTGGATTCGTCTAGGTTGCTAGGGGAAATGAAGCAAGAAGCCCCTTCCTCAGCTCCGAAGGAGACAGGGAGGGGTAGTTCACAGAAACCGTAAACTTTACTCGTAGATAACATGGCTGAAGTCAAAGAAACCCTCGTCCGAAGCAAAAGGAAAAACCAGACAAAGGAACTTGAGCGCTGCAAGTCGATCTATGGGGAAGAAAACGCCGTCACAATCGACCGTACAACGAAATGGGGCAGCCCCTTTGCAATCGGCAAGGACGGGACCAGGGAAGAAGTAATGCAAAAGCACCAGGCCTACCTGAGAAAGAGGCCGGACCTCCTGAGGGCAATCCCCGGGGAACTGTCAGGCAAAGTTCTCGTCTGCTGGTGCTGGCCTGACCCATGCCATGGGGACATCCTGGCATATCTGGCTAACAACCCGGAAAAGATCGAAGAATTCAGGCAGGGGAAAAATCCGATGAAGGGGAAGGTCCAGACGACTTTTGGGAGTTTTGAATGAACGTTTTTTGGAGCCTTATATTTGTGAGTTACTCTCTCATTTTGTATGAGGATTTCAGTTTGACTCATGGAACTAGTTAAAATTTAGGCTATAAAGTAGGTCAATATATTGGCAAAATTAAATAAATAATTATAAATAATGATAACTTATTAACTACTATATAAAATTTGAAATCATACCCATCACTTAGACGATAGCGTCGGAAAAGTCCATAATTTCCTAAAATTTGCCCAATTTGATTATTGCACATAAATTTAATAATTCCGCATGATGTCTATCAACTTATTTAAATTTCAATGACTGTATGCGATAAGTTATGGATTTCAGACTTTCCGACGCTCTCTAGACAAATGGGGGGTTCATTATAACACCCAAACTTCATGTAAAAAATGAAGGTAAAGCCATGGATTTACAAAAATTGATGCAAATTATTGAACCAGTTTTAGAGCACCCTTTGAATGATGAACAATTAAAGGTTGTAAAACATGAAGACGACCCTCTATGGATCGTCGCAGGTCCTGGTTCAGGAAAAACTGAAGTTTTAGTGATTAGAACTTTAAAATTAATTTTTGTAAATAAGATTGATCCAAAATCTATAATAATAACAACATTCACAAAAAAAGCTGCTAAAAATCTTTTTGATAGGATTTTAAGGTATACAAGCCATATTTTCAAGGAAAATCCGGGGTTAGAACAACAGATTGACATACACAGCTTGCGGATAGGCACTTTACACGGTTTATGCAATGACATCATGTTAGACTACAAGACTCCAGAGTACGAAAATTACAGGCTACTGGATGAGAATGAGCAATATTTGTTCATATATGAGCACCCAGAATTAGCACGAGATAATTCCGGAAAGTATCTTCCCTTATGGGAAAAATTAGAATTTTTATTCTCAGGTTTCGATCCAATTTCTAAATCCAGAGGTTGGAATGACAAAACCAAATTACCAAATAAATGGAAGAGAACAGATGCCTCAATATCTGTTTTTAACAGAATCGTTGAGGACATGATCGATATAGATAAGGTTAAAAACGCTGGCAATAGTTGGGAACTTTTATATGAAGCATATGAAGATTATTCCGCTAAATTAGAGGTTAACAGACGGTGTGATTTTGCCCACTTACAGAGCAAATTTATTAACTTTTTGGAGAGCAAACTTGGCTCTTTATTCTTGAAAGGAAACGGTTCGAAGAATCATCCTGGTATTCAGTATGTTATGGTTGATGAATATCAAGACACAAACCTGATTCAAGAAAAAATATATTTTAAACTAGCAGAAAACACTCACAACTTATGTGTAGTAGGAGATGACGATCAGGCGTTGTATCGATTTAGGGGGGGGACTGTTGACTGCATGGTCACTTTTAATGAGGCATGTGAAACATATTATGGCTATCAAAAGTCAAAGATCGAACCAACTTTTTTAAATAAAAATTATAGATCTCATCCGTCAATAGTTGGTTACTATGATTCATACATTAATTCTTTTAGTGTAATGAAGCAAAAAGGTGCGAGAGTTAATGACAAACCTCCACTAGATCCAGAGAGTGGAATTTCCGGCAGTTATCATTCTGTAGCTTATATAACCGGAGATAATATAGCGTCAGTAGCCAACAAGTTCTCAAATTTTGTTAAATACCTTCTTGATAATAACGTAATAACTACACCAAGTAAGTGTGCTTTGCTGATGAGAAGTGTAAGAGAAACTCCAAGAAATGCTGGTCCATTTGCTCAAGCACTTAGAGACGTGGGTATTAAACCATACAACCCACGATCAAGGACATTCTTAGATCAAGAAGAAATCATGATCGCTCTAGGTGCATTTATTTCTATAGTTGATCCAGAATTGAACGCTTTGGATGCTGTAAGAGGAAATGGGATTCAACGAGTAGTTAGAGAATGGGTAAGTGAATATCAAAATAGGGAAGATGAATTTTCAGAACTTGCAAATTATGTTAATGAATCAATAAAAAACATAAAATCTAAAGGAAAAAATATTTGGTTGAATGTCAACATTTTGGAAATTTTTTATAGAATTTTAGCACATGAACCATTCTCTAATTGGTCAGATGATGCAGAAAAGACATATAGACTTGGAAAGTTATCCAATATTTTTGAGACTTATTCTTCAATTCCTTATCAAAATTCTCATTCAAACACGAGAGGTAATTTAAGAACAAGTTCATCATCTGCTGGAGAAATAAGTTTTAGATGGAGACAAAATTTTTATTATTCTCTCACAGGACTTTTGGTTTCAAAAGGAATGAATGACCCTGAAGATGAAGCAATTATTTGTCCGCCCGATAGACTACCCATTATGACAGTTCATCAAGCGAAGGGTCTAGAATTTCCTTTTGTTTTTGTTTATGATTTAAACCGCACCCCATCTCCAGATTCCTCCATTTTACTGGAGAATATATTGGCAGATTTTAGAAATAAACCGCCTTTTGTTAAATTCACTGAAAATCAAAGAGCAGAACAAGATCTTATAAGATTTTATTATGTGGCTTATTCTAGACCACAATACGCCTTGATTCATTTAGTAACAAAATCACAAATAAGAGGCGCTGGCTATGGAATAATCGGGAACAATAGGCATATGTTTACAAATATTGCAAATGATGTGTCGAGGGATTAAATATGTCTTGGAGTAATTATCTAACTCTTGGAACTATACCTGATAAAACCGATATAACTATTAAAGAAACATATAGTGTAACTTCTGACATATTATCATTTCAGTTGTGCCCAAAACAATACGGTTTTTTTGTAATTAGAAAATATCAACCAGCTCATGTTGTCCAGATTTGGTTTGGAACGATAATTCATCAAGTGTTAGACAAATTACATTTGCATTATTCAGGATTATTGGATCCTAAAACAGTTGGTAAAATCCCCTCAGACGATGATGTAGAGTTTTACTTCAATGAAGTAGAAGATAGTCTCAGAGCTAGAGGAATAAGTGCAATAAATTCTGACATAAGAGAAGTAGCATTAAAGGTTATTAAAATATTCAACAAAGTGGAAGGTTCTAATCTTTATCCAAATGTAATAGACTCTGAATGCTCTCTTCAAGCAGATCAGGGAGATTATGTTATCCATGGAGTGGTGGATGTACTTAAGGATGTTTCGATAGGAAAAGAAATTCCAAATTATGAATCCGTCGAAATTTGGGACTATAAGGGATCTAAGTTTCCCGATATTCGCACACCTTCGGGGCTAAAAAAACTGGAAAGATATACATTTCAAATGTTAGCATATGCGGAACTTTATAAATTAAAAAATGGAAAATATCCCTTAAAAGGTGTACTTTACTTCATGAACGAGTTAAATACTATTCATGAGCCGACTTCAAGACCTACTCAAGCTATTTATGAGATTGATTTTAGAAACCCTTTGAACATGAAACAAATAAATGAAGCAATAAAATCTTTTTCAGAAACAGCTAAAGAAATTGAGCGTTGTAGGGTGCATGACTCGTGGGAAGCCCCAAAGGATATTCCAGATAAGGAAACATGTGATATCTGCGATCTTAGATGGGGATGCAAAAAAAACAGATATCCAATGAGGTATCCATAAGATAAAGAATATGATTATCAACTCTCTTAATATAATGATTATTTTATGTGCAAAACATGCTTGATTTCTATTTTTTGCTCATTTTATAACTTAAACCTTTTTTTAAATGAAATATTAATTTTTGCAGAAAAACTATTATATTAATGGTCACTAGTGAAGTTAAGGTTTCCATTTTTTAAAATGAAATGTTACCAAATGTTAAGATATCTGTATCTTAAGAGGAGAATAACTTGAAGTTTTTCATACCTGAATGGGATGATTGTGTCGATCGAGATTATGATTTTGAAACTGACACAGTCTCTGGGACACCAGAAGTTCGGCAAAACGATTATATTTGGCATATTTTTGGATGGAACAAGGTACCTATAGACGGAGTTTTAGTTTCCCGAGCTCAACTTGAAAAATCTGAAAAGAAAGTGTCTAGAGCACGAGAAGTTGGATTTTATGAATATCTGGAAATCCCTCCAAATATTGATACAATTTCTGATTGTGGTGCATTTGATTATATACAAGAATCTGTACCCAGGTATGAACCGAAAGGTACCTTAGACTTTTACCATGATCTTAAAGTTACCAATGGTGTGACTATTGATCACATTATAACTAACAAGGAAATGGAAGATAAAGAGTTCAGATATGAGATTACCTTAGAAAATGCAAGCAAAATGTTTGAACTTTGGGAAGAGAAAGATAAGTATTATGAAAACTTCCGCCTAATTGGTGCCATCCAGGGATGGGATATAGATACATACAAGAAAGCTGCCCAGCAACTCATGGATTCCGGCTTTCGATATATTGGGGTAGGGGGAATAGCAAAAACGAATACTAAGTTCATAAAGGAGTTAGTTTATGAACTGGGAAAAACCATCAAAAAATTTGAGCAGACAAATACAGAAAAGGTTGATGTTCATCTTTTTGGCTTTGCAAGAGCAGAGCTATTTAATGATCTTGTAAACGCGGGCATTACAAGTTTTGATTCTGCCAGTATGCTAAGAAAAGCTTGGTTAGCTTCAACTAGTAATTACTTTAAAACTTATGATGAACGCTATTCGGCCATTCGCGTACGTTATTCTGAAAAGTACGAAAAAGACCTAAAGTCATTAGAACAGGATGTTCTAAACTCGATTCGTGGATATGATAGTGATCAAGTAGAGTTATGCGAAATGATAAAAAAATTATCAAAGTATGAGCTCGAAACTGGGGAGTCAAAATACATCGAGGAATATGCTAGAACCTTAGAAGATAAACCATGGGAAAGTTGTGATTGCCCTATTTGTCAAAAGCATAAAGTTGAAGTTTGTATATTTAGGGGAAACAATAGAAATCGCCGTAGGGGATTTCATAATACTCATGTATTTTACAAACATTTCAAAGAAAAAGTACCTAAAATACTTGTCTTTACAACTTGTACAGCCAGCAAAGACAATGCTGAGGGACTTATTCCAGCATACAAAAGATATTCAAAATCCCCCATTTTCAAATCATGGTGGAATTGCGTCCATGATCTTCCTATAGTAGATTTAGGAATTCTTAGTGCAAAGTATGGATTGATACCTTGGTGGAAGAAGATTCCTTTATATGAGCAAAAAATGGAAAAAAATGATGTTGAAAAGTATGTAAACGAGTTAACTCCTGTTCTTACTCAATATGATAAAATTTATTTCCACGGATTAAGTCATTACAGGGAAATAGTAGAAGAAATCAATGAAATTATTGACGTTGATATTGAGATATATCCCAACTTCAAAAATACCAATCGAAATAAATTAGATGTTATAGAGTTGATGAAGCAACCAAAGTATATGAGGAGAGATATATCTGCAAATCTTGGATTAAAAGAATCTGTAGCCGAACAGAGGCAAATACTTGAATATGTATGAACTTATTTCATTGTTTTTGACATCATTGATATTAAATAGTACAGAGACTTACTTCAAAAAATAAAAACTATAATATATTCATTCAATACGAAGAAATGTTTTAAAAAATGTCTCATTCAATTGAAAAAATTGAGACATTTCTTTATGTTTATGGAAACTTTGGCAAAAATGAATATCATCATATAATCTAACTGAATAAAATACAAAATCCCCAATGGTTCCAAATCCCCCTCTTATGAAGGAATTAATTTTATGAAGGTCATGATTAATTTTTTTATCGTTAAAGCGAAGAGGGCTTAAAACCGATTTGTCCTCTTTCAGTTTATTATTTGTATTTGTATATATTTCAATGTCATCTAAAACTGGAAGAGGACCTATCAAGCTATTGATAAACTTTAAATTTTCTTTTTCAAGATACTGATCAACTTTTGAAACCGGGATGTTCCAGCACTCCGAAACAATCTTACGATATTCATGGAGACATTCATCTTTTTCAGAATACATTATTTGATCGTCATATTTTTCAAGAAACGATGTCCAATCCAATAAACTAAACCACAAAAATGGATCGAATACCCGAGTTTCAAATGGTATTGGAATAAGAGTATACCGAAACAAAGAACCTTTGCCCGGATTTTTTTCTTTTTGAATGCGCCGAAAAATATAACCTTCTTCAAAAAGTGATATTTCATTCATTGTCCATAAGATCGCTTCACGTACATTTAAAGGATCAACGCCAAATCTATCCACAAGTTCGGTAATGGTCCACGAAGTTTTTTTTAATTCATCAACTAGGAGGTAATTAAATGGTTTATCGAGAATACGGTAGCTTTCGAATTCTTTTAAGCTCTGGTTTTTGACAAGTATCCCATTTGAAACCAGCCTTCTTTCCCTTATTAAAGCAGAAAAATCCAAGGTCTCATTTTTCATTAACTTACCCCCTGCAGATGAACAGTATTTGGAGATTCAATGATCTCCCTCAATATTCTATTTCGATATAAGGTTCTTTTATCACCAATTAAAAAAAGCTTATCATTTGCGGAAGTCAATAACATATACAGCAGTTTTAAGTCTGATAAGGGCCAACGAATAAGGTTTTCATCATTTGCATTCACGAAACTTACAATCGCAACATCGAAATGCTTTCCAGCTAGTTTATACGGAAGCAATACAGGTACATCTTCAATGCCTTCTTCAAACAGATAAGATCTGATCAATGAGGCTTGGCTTAAGAAAGGTGTAACTATTACTGGAGAATGTCTGGGTCTAATTGTTTTAATTAAATTTATGACTTCATAGGCTTCAGTTTCGTTATAGTACATAAGTTCTGAGAGTTGTTTGATGGAACCCGCAAGGAAAGAAACATTGATTTTCACATTATTCTCTATTTTTTCACGATTCTTACCTTCAACTAATTTCCCAGAAATTTCGAAATAGTCTTCACTTAAAGAAATAATTTCCCCTTTTTCATAAGAATCAATGCTTTTCCCCCTCAATTCTTCAAGCTTTTCAGGTAATTTATATATTTCGCAATTTCCTTTGGACTTCAGATCCAACCGATATGTAAGAGAAGAAGATTTCATCGAAACCGAGTATTCATAATTTATTGATGAAGCTGTTTTTTCAAGGCCATTCACGTCAACAAAGACAATGTCTCCACCATAAGAGCGAACAGGCATATCCATTTTCGCTTTTCGTAACACCTTGACAGTTTGCTCAGGTAATAGATCGAATGGCTGACAGAGTACGGAATAAAATTTAGATTCAAAATAAGAATAACTTTTTATCAATTTTTCAAATGTACTCTTCCCCAAACTTTCCCTAGCCTCATTTGATTTGAACGGATAACTGATACTTTGTGCATCTCCAAACATTAGTATTCTGTCTGCCAAGGATCTGAAATAAAAAAATAAAGGATCAAATGCTCTTTCTGCATGTGTCAATATAAGTAAATCAAAAAACTTCTTTTTGCTATTGTTATGTAAAAGTTCAAAAAAATGATTTTCAAGAATAAAGTTATAGTCAGTAAGGATAATTTCGGAATTTAATATTTTTTCTACAATTATATCGGAACTGTCGTGTGCGCCAATTTCCCATGGCTTAGGATTTTCTGGAAAATCCATTCTATTCAAAACAAGAAACTTATTGAGTTCTTCACATTGTTCAATATATCTTTTAATCTCATCGTCACTATTGAATATGATTAATATCTTTCCAATAGACTTAATTCTGTATATAACATCTTTTAACATCTCAATTAATGGATGATGTGATGGAATTTGGACACCTACTATTTTCCTTAATGGAACTACTCTCTCGACTTCCTCTGGATCATAAGCAGGGATGTTATGACAAGAAATAACCTCATCTTTTGGAAACATAAGTTCAACATTATGTTTTGAACGCTGAATATAATCTACTACACCAAGTAAATAACGAAGAGATTTGATTTCTGAATATTCCTTTATTAGACTATATGTGTCATAACTGAAAAATTGATCCTCAAAATTGCCTTCAACCTTAACCTCAAGATATAGAAATCCTAAACTTTTAAGCGATCCCCTGTATGAAAAAGTATCATCTTCTGTTTTGATAGATACATAATCTCCATTCGATAAATCAAGCTGGGGAAGGGGAACATTCCTCTTAAAAGTAAGTACAGGACCCTTTTTTCCGACAAATTTAAGATTATTTATTCTTTGGCCACAAAGTTCTAGGGATTCAGGAGAGATATTATTAAGAAGATTTTTTATCATATTTTGCATTTCGTTTTCAATTTGAATAGCCCTGCGAGTTTTGTTAAAAAAATCGATGACATTGACATCAAAATAACTTTCATTTAATGGACACAATCCAGTCAGAAATAGATAACAGTTAGTGCTAATCTTTCCAGATTCATCTACAGAATAACATTCCCAATACCTTTCAGTCTGGCAGTAAAACTGACAAATTGGGAAGTAATGCTGAAGTGAGTGATCAGAATGCTCTTTATACTTGCATTCATAACAAGGTTTGTTGTAAGTTGTCGGGAGATACATTCCGCGTCGCTGTAAAAGGATTGAATGCCTTGCATAAAGCAACTCTCCAATATCCTCATCTTCAAGGTTTATGGAATGAAGACGTCGACATATTGAATCGGATTCATCCATCTTTGTGGGCTGGGAATACAACAAATAACCTCTTCTCATGCTCCTGCTAAGATATGTGTTTAAAAGATATATTTTGAGTTGAATTTTGTGGTCTTCACGGGCATTTGCAGAAGATTTAAATTCAAGGGCCAACTCCTCAACCAAAAAATCTACAAACCCGTAAAAACCAAATGTATTATTTAATTGGACCTCAGTTTTTATTTTTTTATCACGGAAAAATTCATAAACTTCAGCATCTGAAATCAACCCTATGGTGTGGCGGAACACATCATTTAATATATAATCAATAGAATTTGATGCCATAGAATGCAAAGCTAAATCTAAACGGTACTCAGAATCAACGGTGTTCATTATAATTTCTTTTAACCTTCTATTTTTTTCATCTTCTAATAGGTTAAAAAGTTCAAAATAAGTGCCTTCTACTAAAATTTTTTCCATGACTCTGTGAGCAATGTTTCCCCGAGTTATGTACTTATTTGGATAAGATAAGATATTATGTTTTACATTTTTAATATAATCAAGGTAATATTTTCTTTCACAGGTTATATAACTAATAACTTCTCTTGAACCAATAACAGTTGAAGGAGAAATAATTATTATTTTTTCTACGTTTATCCAGATAGTATCATCTTTCTTAATAACAAAACCCTCAAAAAAAAGATCTTCTCCAGGTAGGAAAAGAGTTTTCATCTCTTTTTCAGGTTCAAACATTCTCAATAAATATTCAGAAGTTATTGAGTAAGGTAACCATGAAGGAGGTTTCTTCCAGATTGAAATAATTAAACCCACTTCTGTAGTCGAGTTTAATTCAATAGTATATTTTGAAGACCCATTGGATGAAGAATAAAATGGTCTATTCTTTATCCGAGCTGTGCTTTGAACACACTTTTGATTATATAATTCTGGATTTGAGCAAAGTTCTGAAATCTTAATGTACTTACTGAGCATCTGACATCTCCAGGAGTCTTCTTAATAATCGTTTATCAACCTGTAAAAAACCGTAAGGGTTCATCATGTATTGGTTCCCGCTTGATATACATTCTGGACAGGCATTAGTGCAGGAAGGAACAATTTCTTTCACACGGTCAAATACTTCAAAACAGTCTCCTCTTTTCACAGATCTATATTTTTCATAAATAATCATTGCTCGTGGATCATAGAAAATATCTTCTGAACTGTATAGTAACATATCAACTGAAGTAGGAGATCGCTTTATTTTGGACTTTAATTCACAATAACTCCTTGAAAGTTCACTATAAAAAGCAGTTAGTTCTTCAGAACCAACTAATCGATGAAGGTCTTTTTTAACAAATGTAATGAGAGTCTCTTTTTCTTTTTTATTTAGATTTAAAGGTTCAGATTTTTCAATATTCTCAATACATTTTAATATGATAGGATCTTGCTCAGGAGAAGATCCTTTAAAAGTGTTAAAAATAAACGTAACATCATATTCACTTAAAAGATACAGTAAGATAGTTTCTGCAATACAGACTTCACATTGAAGAACCCTTAAAAGTTCTTTTTGGAAATCAAAAATGGATTCGCTTGATTTTTGAACAATTTTCTTAAAAAACTCCTTTGAAATTCCAGAACCACCTTGATAATTGTCGTATGCATAAATGGAAATATTACCGTCTAAAACATATTCATCATACCAAAAAATCAGATTATCTTCATTTATGCCAAAATACTTCTGAGTCCACACATTAAGAGCACTGACTATTGTCTCACAAAAAACAGATTCACAGAAGTCTTTGAATTTAATTTCATCAAATGTATTTTTTATAATGGAAAGGACACCATCAAAATTATTTTGAAATACATCCTTTATAAAAGTCTTTTTTTCATCATATCCCGCAAGTACCAGACGAGTTTCCTCGGATTCCGGAATCAGTTTCAAGATTATGTTCAAAACTTCGTTCTTATTTTCTGCAGTAAAAATCTCACTGAGATCAGCACTTGGGTTTTCTTGTTTAATCCAATAATCAATTCCAAGAATGAAGTTGTATAAAGCGTCAATGTCATATGTTGATTTTAACAGGTTGCCTTTGTACAAAACCTCATCATAAATATTAACGTACAAAAAAGCAAATTTCAAATCGTTCTCTAGGATTTTATCTGATTCTAAAACTGTTTTTAGTTTCTCAAGGTAATCCCCTATGCTTAGCTTAAACTCAACAGCTTCTGATATGTGTTCAGTCCCAATTAATGCATAAGCATTGTCATTATCATGAAAAAACCTTATAAGCCGAGTCAATGTGTCCTTTTTCCCAAAAAGGTCCAGACAGTTTCCACAATAACATTTTGCGAGATGAAATGAAGCACTGTATCCTATTTGCTTTAATAGGGTAGAATTCTCAACTCGAACCTGTTGCTCGGAACTAAATTCATTCAACAAAAAACAATTTTGGATGGGAAATGATGTAGGATCTCTGGACAGTTCGTATAATTTAAACCCTTCATTCTTTTCTTTTTCAATAAAATACCTTTCTTCATCCCAATAATATTTATACCCAAAAACTTTTTCCACATAGACGGTACTTGGAAAGTAAACTATACTATTTTCAACAGGTAAGTTAAGATGAGAAAGCTTTGATTTATTGCTGATTAGTTCAGATAATGGGATTTTTTTGAAAAAATTGAACGTACTTGAAACATCGGCCATCCTGGATTTGACAGTGCTCAATTTCCAAATTGCCTTATAATGGTCGAAATTCCAGCGTTTTTTATAACCTCCAGGAAGAAAATTTACGAGAGTGAAATCCGCTGTTTCACTACCCAAGTTATTGTTCCTGCCTTTATCAATACTTTCAATTTCAATATTACCTCCAATAGATATTGGAATAAAAGATTGAGGGACGAGATATGGACTTTTTGCACAAGGATCTATATGAAACAGATCAGGAGGATGAAAATAAGGGTATTTGTTTTTGAGTGATTTCCAATGCTCAAAAGCTGAGGATGCTCGGGCATAATTTTTGTCATTATCCATTATTTCCTCTCCAATTCAAATTTAATTCTTAGTAAATCCTCAGTGATGGAATCAATCGGTGTTCCAGATATATACTGAATCTTTTGAAAGTATTTTGAATTCGCATGTCCAGGTATCAAAGATTCACTGCAAGACCTAAAGTATTCCAGTATAGTATCCAGAATATTCTCAACTACAGTAATTGGAACTTCAAAAACTCGAGAGATGTCTACAGTAATTTCATCATGGTGTTTACTTACAAATTTTAATGCCGTTTCTGTATTTGTTTGATAATATGCTTCATCTCTAACGTCTGAGGGAGCATAACTGCTAATGTAGTCATAGAGATACGAAGTGATATGCATTGTTTTGATGTACTGATTTTCACTATCTAATGGAATTTCAAGTTTTTCAGAACTGGGCTCTGAAAGAATTGAGCTATGGTGAAAATAAAAATTATCTAGTGGCCTTGAGCCAAGTACCACTACAGACACAGGCATATCGCTTGGTGATCTTCCTCCTCTACCGATACGTTGCACGAAACCGGGGATATTTGTAGGGGCCATATATTGAAATGTACCTATTATTGAGGGATGATCAAAGCCCACCTCCAGTGCGGAGGTAGTAATCATCAATTTCCAATCATCATTAGTGGTCATTTCTTCCTTACAATTTTGCGTTATTCCACTTTTATGAATATGGATGTCCATCGGATGAGTATCCTGTGAGTTCATCACCCACCAGCATTCCCCATCGAGATAAGTATCACAATGATTCAAATATGGATTTGGAGGCATATTTTTGCATTTAAGATGAGGACACATTTTATTATACTCGGTTCCTAGGATCTCATCTGGAGTCCTTAACTGAAAGAGGAGTTTTTTTCTCTCAGCATCACATAGCTTAGTTCCAAGCCTTTTTATTGTGTCAATCGAATCAATAAAGCCAATAATACGATTTTTTTGATCACTTTTTAACATATTATGATAAAAACAGAAAGCCGTCTGAATCATGGAGGATAAATTTGTGGTAAGAGTATAGTTTTGTTCTTTTTCATCTCCATCATCATTTAGGAGGTTTTTGGATTCGAAAATAACTTTCCTTGGGTTTGATGCTTTTATAAATACGATGTGTTCCCTACCGACTTCTTCAAGATCAACTGAATCTGGAGAAATGACGACTGCATCAGAAACTGAGAATAATTTCTTGCAAAATTCGGCAGGTCTTCCGATTGTTGCACTGGATGCTATAAAAATTGGTCCAGTTTTACTTTTTGAAATTATCTTTTCACGAAGTCTCCTCACAACGTTTGAAACATGCATACCAGATTGATTAGTATAAATATGAGCCTCATCAAATACAATAAATTTTGGAAGGATATCCTTTTCCCAGATATTTTTCCTTCCTTCTCGATCCATTAATCTACGATGAAGAGAATCTGGAGTTGAAATAATAATATCCGCAGCACGAGATTTATCTACAATATATGAAATAACGTGATCTTCGTTATCCTGGCAGATAAAATGTCTCCTGTTATCATCCCATAAAATCCTTCCATCGCAGTTTGGGAAAGGACATGAAAAAGAGGTGTTATACACTTTACTGTGGTGTATTCCTATCGTAATAGGCTTATTATTTATCTTATTGATAGAGAAAGTATATTCAATAAGACGTTGCATCTGATCGTTACATAGATCAATCCTCGGATATAGGAGAAGTGCTTTAGTTCCTTTTTTTCTTAGAGTTAAAATTGTATAAAGAAGAATAGGAAAAAGAAATGCTTCTGTTTTTCCTGAGCCTGTACTAGACTGTATGATAAAAGCCAGATCCTTTGAAGAAAAGTCTTTCGAAATTGATTTGCTAAACAATTGCTCAAAGCTCTCCAATTGAAACTTTGAAAGCATAATTTTCTCAGAACTTAGATTTTCCTTAACCATTAATTTGAAAAGTTGTAGTGCTGGTTCCATATTGTCCGGCAACAACTCTCTTGCACAATCACTAAGTGGGACTGTTTTTTGTGCTCTATATATCCGTTGCAAAACTCTCTGTAGTGGTTGATCGCGTCTAGGCTTATAACGACTTTTTACCTTGAGTTTCACCATCTGAGTTAGGTTTGGACTTTTTGAATAATCTGTTTTGAATCTCTGTTTTAAATAGGCGAAATATCGAACTAGTTCAGCAATCCTACTTCTTACCCTTTGTCTGTCATAAACATACAAAATGCTTTTTTCATCAATAAGTTCTTCCAAGATTTTGATAATTACAAAAACATGGAATTCTTCTTTTTCAATGGAAACTCCTATTTGTTCAAAGGCAGGATTTAGACAGTTTTGATGGTAGGATTTTACATAATTTATAATGTCAGAAATTCCAACAAAACAGTCATATTCGCCGTTATTAATATCAATTTCATTTCTTTCTTCTATGTATTTCAAAATATTGAATTTTAGGGTTTCCCTGCTATCAGAGGTAGCCCTAGTAATGTTAGTATCCAACCAAGCTTCTTGGAGAGCTTGCAATTGAAAAATATCCACTAGTAACACCTATCAGTCGTGTTTGAACTCTATGGAAATATCTCTTACTTCACCATTTTGATAGAGTTTTCTTAGGAGGGTAAAAGCCTTCTCAAGTGAATAAATATGAAGAATATCTTTAAATGAATTTACAGAAGCAAGTTTTTCCTTGAAGATTTCTTCTTCGGATTTTTCGGATACTTGCATTTTCTTTTGCTTATTGCTGAAATTTTTGATTTTGTTCTCAACCTCAGCAAAATCCCAATTTCCAAGAGCTTTCTTCCCTTCTTCTGTTATCTGAACAAGGTCTGGATTTTGACGTGCTTCAGTATTTAGGTCCTCAAGGCGGGTTTTCAGATTCAGATATTCATTTTTACGTCTGAGCAGAGAATCCTTATGGTTTTTGGTTTCTTTGTATACTTTTTGGCTAATTTTCTTGGCTTCAGTATAGTTGCTAAGATTGAAGAGTCTTTTATATTCAGTATTCAATTCTTCCCTTAAAGCATCACAATCGGAACGAATTTCTTTAGAATTATAACCAAGGTCATCTAGTTCGGAAAGAAGTTTATATGTTTCATTAAAGAGTTCTTCTGATTTATTTGCATAAGAGATACAAGGTTCTTTACTTTCGCCCCTTTCTCTGATGTCTTCCACATATTTTTTAGAATCTCTGCCAAGTTCCTTTACAAGAAGTTCCAATTGAGCAAAGTCTTCCAGTTTGAAACATTCCTTAGCTTGATCAAGTTGTTTATTGAGTTCAAAAGCCCATTTTTCCTTTTCTTCCTTGGACAGGACGTTTTCCTCTAATGCAGACTCTAGTTTTTCAAGAGTCAATCTAACAGAAGTTTCAATATTATTTAAACTGGATTTAAAAGCACTTTTAGTTTCCTTTATTTTATCTTGAATCTGTGTTATCTCATGTGAAATATCTTCGTATAATTTCTTGCAATCACTAACATGATGTCGCTTTGGATCCATTTCATCTTCAAAAGCTTCCAGCCGTGCCTCGAAAGACTTAACTTTAGTCTGAAAGCCACTTATTGGAATATTTGCATTGTTTGAATCATCTATTGCTCTTTGTAACTCAGGAATCTTATCCCTACACTTTCCTATCAAAGCAAAAAGTTCTTCCCCATGATCCAGGAGTCTATAACTTTTAACTGGTGCTCCATCATTAGAAACAGCGATCATATCAAGCAGGATCAAGTTCTGAATATACCAGTCAATAAGTCTATTTTCATCACCTGGAGAACATTGTAATATGTAATTCTTACCCAGATACTTTTTTATTTCATCAAAACTTGCAGAATCCTGAGTAGCAATAAAAGAGTATATGACTTTCCATGGAGTTCCGTCTTCAAGTTCGGAAATCTGCCAACGATGACCTAACTTTTTGACAAAACCTTGCCTACTGAAGACTTCCATTTTTTCTTCATTCAGATAAGGACTCTCACAAATATTTTTTAAATCCTTGATTATATATGATTTTGTCTGGTCTTCTGCAAGTTTATTTATAATGCGCCTGTCTTTTTCTTCTGGATAAAATATTATTTTTGAGCCAACTAATTCTTTAATCCCCTCGGAGATATTCAGTGTTTGGATTATTTTTTCAGAAGAAATATCTTTATTAACATTAATCTCCGGATTACCAATTAGCTTCAACTCTCCAAAAAGTTTTTCATCTTTCTCTTTCAATTCTCTATCAAAAAAAATCGTTTCGATATTTTTGAGGTAGTGTTCTTCCCCCCGTTCCTTTAATGTTCTCCTGAAATTTTGATAATAACTATCTATTTCATGGTTAGGACCATCATAAAGTACTAACCCGAAGTTTGCTCGATTACTCTTTAATAGATTTACTGTTGATTCATAAAGTGAAATTGGATATTCTCTGCCTTTATATGCCGAAATTGCAAATCTTATAGATGGATAAGTTTTTTCAGGGCTAACATTAGCACATAATATCAACATCCCATCAGTTTCTTCTTTTTCTCTTAGTTCGGCCTTTAAACCCTCCCGAATAACTTGCCAGAAGCCTCTTGCAAGATAACTTTGATATCTTTCAGGATTTGTTTCAAGATCAATAAGTTCCTGAGTGAGTAATTGAACTGTTTCAGAATCGTACCTTTTACCTTTAAAAATTTTTTCTCTCAATTCCCCACTCAGGTAATAAAATGTTTCTCCGTACTCGGTGACATTTCTTTCAAGTATCCTTGTATCCTTAATAGGACTTGTAAGTTTTTCAGGGATGTCATTTTTGCTGAAATCACTTTCTTTTAGTTGTTTGCCTTCTCCAACAAGACAACCTAACAATCTGGAAAAATCCTTCGCAGCAGTTTCATCCAATTCTTCTTCAATAGAATCTTTTACTGAAGTTAGTATGTCCCAATCAAGAACTACCGTTTTACTAAAAAACGACTCATGGGTAGCAAGAACTCTTACAATTATATTCCCATCTATCTCTGAACTTCCATCTTTAAGGGTTTCATTCACAGCTTTGTTGAAAATAGATAGGATTTCCCTTGGATGTCCTCCCACAAGTTTGTTAACAATTGAGATGACATCTTCAACAATTGGATAATATGAGTCAGTTTTCAAAACCCGAGAATTATTTAGCCTGTCCAAAATCATTGCTTTTGCATCATTTTCACGAAGGTTACCAAGTCTTACGGGTTCTTCGCTCGAAAAACGCTGCCAAAAAGCTTCTCCTAGCCTCAATTCATCTGATTTTGAAGGATCAAGATTAGTGATGCGACTTAAAGCTTCTCTGGAAAATCCCATTACAATATGCAAAGGTGACCCTGAAAGTTCATTAACAAGATGGAGTAATGACTGAATAAAATAACTTATTTGTTCGTCGTCTTTGGATTGAGCAATGTCTTCAGCCTCGTCTACAAGAAGGAAAATTCCCTTTATTCCTTGCAATTTGGCTTCAGCTATAATAGAATTTATATTGGAAATAATATTCTTCCTTAATTTCTCTGGAGTATAGCCAGCCTCAACACTTTGAGGAGGTTCAACATCAGGTAATTTATTAATGTGTTCGCGAAGGCAGGCAACATTTTGATTAAGCTTTTCAACAATATTTTCGTATAAGTTTCTGAAACTTATACCCAGACTCCCAAGATATATGGCAACAAGATTTTCTCCATAATCCCCTGAATTAATAGAATTCTGAAGTTTCAATAGATGATGAGTCTTTCCTGTTCCATATTCCCCCATTATAAAAATTCTTTTTTGAAGATTAGATCTTCCTGAATTCTGCACAAATTTTTCTAATCTCTCTATCTGGTCTTCCCGGCCAAAAATTGTAAGACTCTCTGCAGTTTTTTCATCAGCAATTATCATTTGGAAAGGATTATCTAAAAGTCCCAGTGTATCATATTCACTCATAGAGTTTTACCTTCCTTGCGAATTCAAGATTAATTTGAAATTTTCCATACGTTCCAAAAATAAAGAGATCAGGAATTAATAGGCTAAGTGAGGAAAAGTGATTATCAAAATCTTGGTAAGTCATTCCATATTTTAGATCCAACAAATCTTTTAACTCATTCATACTTACCGTATTATCAGATTCGCGGTGTGCAACATATTCCTCAATTAAAAGTTGGGCAAAAATGGGAGTTTTTAAGGAATTTACTTTATATTTTCCATCAATAGAATCCACTAAATTCAATAGTTTAGCTTGTTTCAACTCAGCATCTATTGTAAATAGATTAAATGTATGCTCGAAGAAACATTTTTTGAGATGATGATTTCCAATTTCAGATTTTGAAGCGTCGTTTTTCTTATAAATAAAAGAAATTAGACTTCTCATTTCCGGGTACATGAATAGGCAATTCATTTGCAACTTCTTGAATGCCCCTTCCTTGTCGTTAGCTAAAAGATCAGCAAAAATCTGTTTTCCTGAAAACAGGAATCCAAATTCATCTGGAATTGAATGAGAAAGGGAAAGTTTATGTTGCTTTTCCTCTACAAGGAAAAGGACATCCTTTATGTTAAACAAAACATCGTTAGTCGCCCCAGCTCTACTTTTAAACGTTTCATCTTTATCAGGATTTGTAAATGTTTTTAAATATTCATATAATTCCTTTGTAGTGGTCTCTTTTTTGCCTATATATTCAAGCGCTATGAGCATTTTGTTGGGGTCTGAAAACTCTCTTCTCATCCATTCACCATATAAAATATTGCTTATGTTTTATCAGGGACCCAGATATATTTTTCTGTTAGTCACAATATATTTTAAAGTTGATAAACGTTCTCACTTCCAAAAAAATCCATACATCATATATTAGAACTTAAGGATCTATGTAATATACTAAACTGAAAAGCCCAATGTTTTTGAAAAATTTTATCTGAAAAATTTTATCTTTGTGTAACGATAATAAATAATAATATGGAATCCGAATCAAAAAAGAAATTTGCAAAGAATAATAATTAAATAGAATTTACGACTTCAAGATCCACAAATTCTTTGTTAAATTCTAACGCTAAATCCAATGTCTGTCCGCATAACAAAAGTATTCTTCTTGTGTTCCCATGCCCCAATCTGAAAATTTCATTTATGGAGTCTTCTGTAAAAGGAGTTAGAGATTCATTCACATTCGCTCTTTTTGTATTAAGATAGGAAGATACCAATTTTTTTGCTGTTTCAGGAGTAAGCGGCTTTAAATTTGCTTCTCTTGCAATTCTTTCTGAAAAAGCATGGTATTCAGAAATTAAGGACTGCCATATTTCTGGAGTGCAAGCTATTATAGTTGACAATCCTTCTGGATTCAAATCAATCAGATGTCTTAGTTCATTCAACACTTTTTGTTTTTTTACAATTTGCAATGTGTCTACGTACTCAAACTCATCTAATAAAAGAATCAAAGTAGAATAATTCAGATTAATTAATGTTTTTTTAAGCGCTATAAATGCTCTAATCGCATTTTTTTCATCTAAAGCTTTATTTAAGCCAATTTCACGCCTTTTTATATAATCAACGCCTTCTCCACAAATCCATTCCCAGGAATCAACCGAATTTTCTTCATATGCGAGATTTAGAAATGCTTTACTGAAATCCATAAAGTTAACGATATTGTCCAATTTAAGGATAGCAGTCGGTACAATATCAGAAAGAAGAATAGTTCCATCGCAAATCATTTCCCAAGATTTTTCAGGAACGACCTTCTCATCAATTAACCCCTCTTTTGACATTTGACAAGCAACTAACCCTAAAAATTCTTCTGCTCTCTTTTTTATGAAATCATATCCCAAATCGTAAATAAGTTCTCGATAAATATCTAAAAAATCACCCCCTGATTTGGAAATATGGACAGCACATGCCTTTGAGCCATCAATATTAATAAATTTTTTATTTATGTTGTATTTAATATACCTCAATGTATGACTTTTTCCGTTTCCATAAGTTCCAGTTATGATTAAATGGTTTGATTTCTTATTCATTACACTTGTAGATAGAACAATATTTATTGAGTTTATTACTTCTTCTTGTCCGACATAAATCTCAGGGTCCTCATCTGGAACTCCCGAATAAGGGAAGGGATTCCCACAAAGACCAAACTTAGTATAATCTCTTGATTTCAAATTCAGCATTGATACGCTCATAATCCAACCCCACAAACAAAGAAAAAATTTCCATTTATAATCTTTTCTGCAGACTGCCCCCGTGACATGCAACATAGTAATACGTTTTTTGATTAATCAATATTCCATCAAGATATTTATCCGATGAAAATTTTATATTTATTTTTTCGGCTATTTCGGAAATACACTTATTTTTAATCTTTTTATTTGTTTTTTTAGCACTTGTCGTAAAAGGTGCCCCACTTAATTCCATTACGCCAATGTTGGAAAGATACATTTTTTCAAATAATGCATCAAAAAGACTTCTTTTTATGTTTAAACGTTGACAGACTATTTCTCTGATCTTTGGAATTTCAACGTATCGCTTAAACATTGAAATCCCAATTCGGACATTAAGTTCATTGTAAACATCCATAAAAGCACGAAGCATATCTCCATCGCAGGAAGAAGGGACAGGATAATATTGTCCTGTAAATACATTTCTCTGAATAGACTCTATTCTCTCCCCCCAATCGCATAATACATCCACTGAAACTTTATTGAAATGGATATCTGAGTCTAATAAATATTCAAGAATTTCATCTGATGTTGCCGGTTCGATCGTTTCCAATGCACTATAAAATACCTTATAAAAAGAATATGACTTCAACAATTCGTGAATGTCGTCCCATTTATCCTGCTTAATGCTATTGAGTAGCCTTTCACAATTATCCGTGGGTTCATACACATCATTATTGATGAGCAGTAACTTGATTTGAACCATTTCTTTTAGAATCTCATCAGCTCTTTTCGTACTGATATTTAGCAAAGAACTCAATGACGATTTATCCATTTTTTGTTCAATTTGTACTATGTGAGCCGTTTCAACAACTCTGCTTAGAGTTACAGGTCTCATTGATTTTCTCAAGCAAACCCCCTCATTCTTGTTTTGGCATATTTGTATGCGTTTTTGATTAAAGGATTGTACTCAAATCGCTTTTCAAGATAAGGTTCTAGATTTCCTTCCATAATACCTAATTTCAGCCTTCTTAACTCATAAGTAATGGTCCAGAGATTATGAAGCGCAATTAATTTTCTCTGAGACCTAACGTCATCGAAAGAATTTTTACTACAAACAGGGCACACACAAGGGAGCATACTCACTCCTTGCATTTCCTTAAATTTGATAGACCCCTTTTCAGGCATATAATAAATGCGATTTGAGCCTGCAGTTAAAAAAGAAGATGAATCGAAACTATCAACCCCCAGGTAAGTGAGTAGAGGTATTATCGAAGGTCCTCCTAACCCAAAAACATGCAGTTGTTTTTCTCCAACATGCTTGCGAACAGCTAAAACCGTATCTACTAATTGTCGAAAATTACTTCTTTTTGCAACCAATCCCCCTACTGCAAATCCGTCGAAATCTCCCCTTTTATTGAGATAATCAATGGTATTTAATAGAACTTTTATATTGTTTCCGTGGATAGCAGCATAAAGTTTCATATCTTCACGCTCTTTATTCTTCAGGCAATTAAGTGCATTTTCCACAGATTTCTTTATATATTCTGCATGCTGATTTTGAGTTATACTGTCCTCAGGTAAAATTGGAATATCAAGTGTTGATGCTATATTTGTTCCAATATCTTCTTGCACTCTCAAAATTTCAATAGGATTTATTTCAAAGTTATATACTCGACTCTGTAACCCCCCACTGTCAACAAAGAATAGTCCGTCCATTTTAAAATAATTATGTAATCCTTTTTTTAGCAATCTTTGATATATTGAGTCATTTTTAATGAAGTGAGCATTTAACATCATAGTTTTCATTTCAGGAATTTCCTTCCAATACTCAGGAGAATTTCCATCATTCCTAGAACCTGCATTATGCACAGGAAACAATATTGGTGTTTCAAAAACACCATTAGATGTTTCTAACGTTCCCACTCTCGCAAGCATTTTCGTTTTAAACCCCCTATTTAATAGTCTATTAAATAGCTTGACTACTTATAATCATAAGTACTTTTCCGTACAATACGGCACTTGGTAAAAGATGGCAGATAGCATTCCAAAACATTTGCTTGAGAAAATTTCTATCATATACGCAAAAAAAGGATGTTCTGAATTTAGATTTCAGGAAGTAGTCGATATATTAGGATATAATAACAGATATACAGGACAAATTATGTCAGAACTTGTTTCATCGGGTTGGATAATAAAAAAAAGAGACGAATCAGATAAAAGAATAAAAATTTACAAAATAAAGGATCCTTCTACAATCTTTGAAGAACTAGGAAATGATCTTATTGCTAATAAAGAATAAAAATGAACTTTATCTTTATGAAAAATTATCAACCCCCTCCACCTCTACTCTCCTCCACAATGCAAACTGCATGGACTCCACTCCACCGAACGAAACTTCCCCAAAAACAAAGCCAGGCACAACTTAAAACTTCCCGCTTCCACTCCGAGCTGCCTTTCAATCGGTTTCTACTTCAGACAGTCAGGAGAGCCAGGGGATAGAGTTCGGGTTTTTGGGGGACGGTACTCGGGGAAGTGGGAGAGTAGCCCGCCGGCGAAATATAATAATACAGTTATATTTCTTGAGGGTAATAACAGGCAGGGTCAGTTCGGGAAGTAAGGGCCAGATCGAGCCAAGGGGAACAATAACTCCGTTTTTGACGTGCATTTCAGAAGAAATAATCAAAAAACACCCGCTTTTTTCTATATATCCCAACGATGAAAACTGTTGTTCAACAGCCTCACAAAATCCCGTACTAAAAATTCACCTTACTTATATCCTCCAAAAAGTTATACGAGAAGTAGCCTTCAATCCCACAAATTCCTTCAATACCGGATACCTCAAGAAAAGCATATATAACCAATCAAATCTATTTTCCACTACCTGATCTGAAAATCAAAAAGGGCATTAATTCAAAACACTTTGAATAATCAACCTGAGGTCAGGGACCGGACAGTTCACCGCAAATCTTAATAAAGTTTTTCCAGAAGCTGCCCGGAATCTTATACCAGTTAAAAAATTGACTCTTCATATATCCTGATTGGGTAGGATAGGATTATACAGGACTGGATGATAAATGTCAAAAGCAAAAATTGCAGTTAACGGATACGGTACAATTGGGAAGAGAGTAGCTGATGCTGTCCAGGCACAGGACGACATGGAAATCATCGGGGTTGCCAAGACCAGGCCTAACTATGAGGCTGCGGTGGCTGCCCAGCTCGGCTATGATATTTACACCCTTGCTGACAGGGTGGAGTCTTTTGAAAAGGCGGGGATCCCGGCAGCCGGGACTCTTGATGATATGGTGGAGAAAGCCGACCTGGTCGTGGACTGCACCCCCGGAGGGGTGGGGGAAAGTAACAAGGCAGTGTACGAAAAGGCAGGCGTCAAAGCTATCTGGCAGGGTGGGGAAGACCATGAACTTACCGGTTTTTCCTTTAATGCCGTCTCCAACTATGAAGGGGCTCTCGGGCTCGACTTCGTGAGGGTGGTCTCCTGTAACACCACCGGGCTTTGCAGGGTTATCTACCCGATAGACCGGGAATTCGGGGTAAAGAAGGCGAGGATCACCCTGGTTAGGAGATCTGCCGACCCCAATGACGCAAAGAAAGGGCCGATCAACGCAATTGTCCCGAACCCCATCAAGCTGCCTTCCCACCACGGGCCAGACGTAAAAAGTGTGCTTCCGAATATCAACATAAGCACAATGGCCATGAAGATCCCGACAACTCTCATGCACCTGCACACCATAAACCTGGAACTTGAAAAGGACTGCACGGCTGAGGACGTCAAGGAAGTGCTGGGCACCCAGTCCAGGGTCCGCTTTGTCGGGCAGGGCATTACTTCCACCGCCGAGATCATTGAAGTTGCAAGGGACCTGAAACGCCCCAGGAACGACATGTGGGAAAACTGTGTCTGGGACGAGTCCATAACCATTGACGATGGGGAACTCTACTTCTTCCAGGCAATCCACCAGGAATCCGATGTTGTCCCCGAAAACGTGGACGCAATCCGCGCCATGATGGAACTGGAAAGTGACGGTGCAAAGTCCATTGCGAAAACGAATAAGGCAATCGGACTCTGAGCTCCCTTCCGGGGCTCCTTTTTTTGGAGCTCGAAACTCCGAAAACGAAAGGTCCGACCCGGATATTTATCCTAACAGGAATGAATCCTAACAGGAATGAATCCTAACAGGAATGAATCCTAACAGGAATGAATCCTAACAGGAATGAGTCCTGACAGAAATGAATCCTAACAGGAATGAATCCCGAAAGAGATGAATCCTGACAGATATTGGCCCTGACAGATATGAATCCTGATTTCCATTTTTTAAAACTTTGCAGAGAAGCATTTAAAGCTGCTTCTGATGCCACTTCTGACCTTGCGGGGACCGAGGCTGCAGGCAAGTATGTCTGCATGGGAGCCGACGGGACCCCCACCACGAAGATCGACATTGCGGCCGAGGACGCTATCGTGGAGGTGCTGAAAGCCGACGGCAGGTCCATGAGGATACTCAGCGAGGAACTGGGCGAGCTGGTAATAGGGAGGTCCCCGGAATTTGCCCTTGTCCTGGACCCCCTGGACGGGACGTACAACGCCTCGACCGGGATTCCCTTCTACAACGTTTCGATAGCCGTGGCATCCCCGGACCTTTCGGATCTAAAGTTCGGGTATGTAAAGAACCTGGCAATTGATGAGGAATACTATGCCGAAGCCGGGAAAGGGGCATACCTGAACGGAAAACCTATCCGGGCTTCCGGAAACTCCGACCTGAAAAAGTCCTGCATCAGTGTTTACGGCTACCGGCAGAACTCGGAAAAGACCTTTAACCTCTACAGAAACGTCCGGAGGGTTAGGCTTCTGGGCAGTGTGGCGCTTGAACTCTGTTATGTGGCGTCCGGAAAGCTGGATGCCTTCGTGGATGTCCGGCAGGCCCTACGCCTGACTGATGTGGCTGCAGGGCAGCTCATTTTGACGGAAGCCGGGGGGCTTGTTACGGACGGATACGGAGAGGATTTAAATCTTCCGGACAATGTTATGAACAGGGTGGATATGGTCGCTTCCAACGGGCATGTGCATGGGAAACTTTTAAAACTGATTTCAAGGGGATAATTTGTCTATCAAAAAAATAGGGGTCGCATCCCGCTGTGACCGGCCTGAAGTGCTGGGCATGGTCCGGAAAATCCTGGACGGTTTCAGCCAGAAAGTGGAAATACTCGTCTCAACTGCCACTGCGGACGTCCTGGGCATTCCGGGGGTCCCGGTTGAAGATATGAGAGCCAGGGGAGTGGAACTGCTCATAAGCGTGGGAGGAGACGGGACCGTTCTCCGGAACATTGCCAAAATGAAAGACCCTTTGCCCGTCCTTGGAATCAATATGGGCACTCTCGGCTTTCTGGTGGACGTTGAACCCGAGGACGCGATTGAAGCTATAGAAGAAGTACTTTACGGTTTTTCCTATATCGAAAGAATGCGGGTTGACGTCTATCTGAACGGGGAAATTCTCGATACCGCCACCAACGAAGTCGCAATCATGTCCGCAAAGCCCGCAAAGATCATCCAGTTCGAGGTCAGCGTGGACGGCTGCCCCCTGGACGAGATGCGGGCGGACGGCGTGGTTTTTGCAACTCCCACCGGTTCCACTGCCTATGCCATGAGCGCCGGCGGTCCGATCATAAACCCGAGGGTAAATGCCATCGTTGTCGTGCCTGTGGCTCCTTTTAAGCTTTCCTCAAGGCCCTGGGTCATCCCTTCGGACAGTGAGTTCACCGTACGCCTTATAGCCTCCAAGGAAGCTGTCGTCGCTATCGACGGGCAGAAGTCCTACAGGATCCGGCCGGAGGATATGGTGAAACTGAAAAAGTCGAAGTTTCCGGCACGTTTTGTGAAGGTCTCAGATACCTGCTTTTATGAGCGGGTACAGCGGAAACTGTCCTGATAAAAGGCCTTTTTACTTCCTTTTTACTTCATTTTGATTTCATAATGTACGTTTATGCTGTTAACTGGCTGTAAACGGGTCTTTTTTACTTCCTTTTCACTTCGTAATGTACGTTTATGCTGTTGCCGGAAATGACTTTCCCCTTGGGATAACGTTTATATACATGCAGGTTAAGCTATCCTTAATCTTACTAAAATAGTACATTTTTTGCCTTTAAAAGAATTTTCCAGCCCTGAAAGGTTTCCACTCAAGCATTAGGGCGATAGCAGGGGCAAATTGCGATCTATCATTAAAATTAATTAAATATGTCCTCAAAAGCAGCAAAAACAAGCGCAGGAATCAGTACCATGTCAGAGAGCGAGCAGTACTCCAGAAACACGCTGATGGACTTCATCGATCACCGCCCCCTGGATATAGAAATCTGTGATGTTACCCTCCGCGATGGAGAGCAGACCCCGGGAGTCGTATTTGGCCGGGAGCAGAAATTGGCAATGGCCAGCGAGCTGAATTCGATGGGAATCGAGGTGATTGAAGCAGGTTTTCCCGTAGTTTCAGCCAACGAAAAGGAAATTGTCAGGGAAATTGCAAACCAGGGGTACGATTCAAGAATCTGCTGCCTTTCCAGGTCCGTAAAAGGGGATGTTGACGCTGCTCTGGAATGTGACGTTGACATTGTTAGCATTTTTATCGCTATGTCCGATATGCACCTCAAGCACAAGTACCACCGGAGTCTTGAGGAGATGCTGGGCTGTGCTAAAGAAACTATCGAATATGCAACCGATCATGGGCTGAAAGTGCGTTTTGCAGCCGAAGATGCTACCCGGACCCCCGTGGATCGGCTCAAACAGGCTTTCCTGGAAGTTGAGAGGGACTACAAGGTGGCTTACGTAAGCCTTGCCGATACCATAGGCATCCTGAACCCTTCCAGCACCACTTACCTTGTAGGCGAGATTTTCAAGGCGGTCAAAACCCCAATCTGCATGCACTGCCATGACGACCTGGGCATGGCCACCGCAAACACCCTTGCCGCCGCTGAAGCCGGGGCAAAACAGCTCCACACAACCGTTAACGGAATCGGAGAACGGGCGGGCAATGCCTCTCTTGAAGAAGTGATGGTAGCCCTCAGGGTGCAGTACGGCATCGACCGCTATGACACGACCAAACTGACTAAACTTTCCAAACTGGTTGCGGAATACTCCGGAATCGCTCCCGCCATAAACAAGTCTGTGGTCGGGGAAAACGCCTTTACCCACGAGTCCGGGATCCACGTTGCTGCAATCCTGGAAGAGCCCAGGACCTACGAACTCTTCCTCCCCGAAATGGTGGGCGGAAAGCGCAACCTGATCGTCGGTAAGCACACCGGCACAAAAGCCCTCAAAGGCATAATTAACAGCATCGGTTTCTGCCTTGAGCGGGATGAACTCTGTGCCCTGATCGATAAGGTCAAGATCTGTACCGAAGAAAAGCACAAGAGCATCCCGAGAGATTACCTTGAAAAGATGATAAATGAAGTAAAGCAGGAAAAAGTCCACACGATTAAGGAAGAAGGGAAGGTTTCGATCTGAAATGCATAAGAAATGAGAATTTCTCTAACTCTTCTTCATTACTTATTTCTAACATTCAGCATAGGTAATACCGAATCGTTAGACTGATTTTGGATGTGCTGAACAATCCCTTTTTAGTGCTATTTTTAGAAGTGTTATTTTTGAAGTATTTTTTAAGCTTTCCTAAAATAAATGATATAGAAGTTACGCACTTGAGAAGAAAAACAAGCACTTGAGACCTCCCTGCTTCAACTGCGCAAGTTCTATGAACAAAAATAAGTTACGTTTTTTAGGAGGAAACCCCGATGTAAATTTTGTGAAGTTCCTCGGCGACATCCTCAGAGTTATTGTATTCCTTGTCCGGAAGCATGCCAAGTCCCCGCAGTATGTCCGGGATTGCTCCACTCTTCCTTGCCTGCTCAATAATGCCGTTTCTTTTTACAGGAAAATCTGTATTTTTTAATATCTTCTGAGCTTCCATAGGAAGTTCTGTAATAAATCCGCCTTTACCCTCAGTTTCCATGATATTTCCCCTTTACTTTTGTTTAGTCTCCTTTCAATTTCCTGGCAACATCTGCAGTGTTTGTATACTCCTTTTCCGGAGATTATTTATTTCCGCAGAATGCCGTCTCTAGCGTTATTATTCCTAGCGCTTAACAACATCTTCCTTCTTTGCAGGAAAATCGATACTTTTTGGAGCTTTCTGAAGAAAGCCAAACTTTTTTGTCAGTATGAATATAAATGACGATTTACTATTTAAAACTTAACATTATTTTATCAATTGATATTAAATATTAATACTTTTCTGTAATTAAGTATCAATTTATCATGTGTATTAGTAATATTATATGATAAAATTAAGAAAAAAGAAATTTAAATACAAAAATATATCTACTTAAAATAAATGGCCGTCCTTTATTATTCGGTTGATATTTTTAATTAAAATAGTAATGGCTTGCTCTGAATCCTTAGTTATACCCCATACAACCGGAACTGGCCACCCCTCATCTTTTTTTTCGTTATTGTCCCCGGGCGCCGAAGGCGGCCGGCTTTTTCAGAATAAAGAGTGATAGTTATAAAGAAGAAAAAAGGCAAAAAAGAAGTCGGAAGGAGAGAAAAAAGGCAAAAAATGTTCGAAGAAGAGGAGATAAATCAAAAAAATAAAAGTAGCCTAAAAACCTGTAAGAGTGCAAAAAAAGAAATAAATGCAATCTGTAAATACTGCTTATTCATATCTCTTTATTATTCTTTTTTGTGAGGGCCGCCAGGCAAGCTGGCGGAGGCATTTTTTAACAATCGAGTTGAAAACGGTTTTTGGGGGGTCAGTGAAACATTTCTCTGGCCAGGCGAGCATTCCTCGAGCTTATAAAGGCAAGGAGTATGCAATTTTTGGGAATTTTGGGAACAACATCAACCGATGGAACAACATCAACCGATTATGAGAGAGCACCTTTTTTTTCATTTTAATAAAAAAAGTTAAGAAATGTAAGTGGAGGTCCACTCCGGCTTTTCCGGCGGGTTTTCCTCCAGCATTTCTCTCCATTTTTCATCGGTCAGGCGGTCGTCCATGGGTTGCTTGAACTCGTAGTGGCTCATTACGGGGCCTGCAGCCAGGAATATCCTGCTGTCGGGGATTTTGTATGCCACAACAAGCATGTCCACGTAGCCAGTGCCTTCTTCAAGCACCATGCCTGTGTTGGGTTCGGTGTGGACATCTGCGACAAGGGTTGTTTTCCTCGCATCTTTATCCACTTCTCCGACCACTTCGAGCCATTCCCCGAATTCAAAGATGAAAAGTTTTTCTTCTGCTGAAAGTTCCTGGTTTTCAAGTTCCTTTTCTGAAATATCTACAAGCTCCTCCAGGATGTCTTCAAGGCTTTCAAACCTCCTTTTTGAATTTTCGTCGAGTACCTCCAGCTCTTCCAGCCCGCCGGATGTCATCTTCGTCAGGGCAAGGAGCCTGTTATAGAATTCGGGCACAGGTTCTACAAAGCCAACAGGTTTGTCCTCCAGTTCCGGAAGTTCCTCTTCAATTCCATAGCTTTGCTTTGCATAGAGTACCGTGTCGTGCCTCAGTTCTGTCCAGGAGGCAAGGGAAGTGCTAAGTTCCCTGTCCTGCCAGGCTTCGGTCTGCATGAAGGTCGGATAACCGTCGCCGTGGCTTTTCAGGAGGGGCTGGAGGGAGTAGAGCCAGGACCAGTAGAGGTTCCGGTTCCAGGCTGCGTCGTCGAACTCCGAAAACTCCGATTCCAGTTCCCCGTAACGGTAACTGTAGTTTTCATAGTTTGAATCGTCCAGCTCGTCCAGCCAGTAGACCGCCCGCTCGGAACCCAGGAGCGCCATCACGTCGAGCCCGCGGGGAAAACCCCTGTCGTTTCCTGCAGACGAAAGGATGTAGGTGAAAGGTTTCGGGTCCCGGTTTCCTGTGTACTCTTTCGTATAGGGGCCCGTAAGCCTGGAGAACATGTAGGAATCAGGAATGAAACGCTGGCCCATGAACCTGAAACCTTTCGTATCCTCCAGAAGCTCGTCTGCCTGTTCGGCAGTGGTTATAAGTTCCCCGGGGTACCCTCCGGTGCCTCCGTAGATCTCCGGGCTATGGTATCCTGCAAGTTCGATTTTCAACTCTTCAACTGCGGTCTCGTTAAATTCCCTCTCCCCGCTTCCGAATACGGTATCCATTGCTTCCATGTATTCGTAGGGTCCGAGGTCGTCGGAAAGGCCTACATAAAAAGCGGTGACCGCGTAGATCCTGTCCCATTTTTCAAGAAGTGCGGGGTCTGCCTCAAGCTCCGAGGAGATCAGGCTTGCCTGAATGGTCTGGATGCGGGCTACTTTTTCCGGGTCTGCAGCCTGAATCAGCCTGCCCTTGAGCAGCATGCTCATCCTCCCGTGCCACATGAAGGTCCTGAAATAATTTTCCAGCAGTTCGGAGCGGGTGTAGTGCCCTCTCGGGACATACTGGGAATAGTCCTCGTCATAGAGGAAAATCGGAGACGTGGCATAGCCTTCGTGAGCCTCTATCAGGGCAAGTTCGGCTTCGACTTCGTCCTCTACAAACGCCGGAACCTCAAACCGGTACTGCTCTTCGGCTCCGGGGGCAAAGTACTTTCCCGTATCCGGGGAATAGGGGTCTTCCACATCCTTTATCTGGTCAGGTTCCGGCTGGAGAAGGCTCAGGGCAACGGCAAAATAGGCCGCATTTCTTCTTGCGGCTTCCTTTATTTCCCCGGAATTGCTTTTGTAGTCCTCGATAGAGGCGTTCAGCAGGGCACTATCGAGTTCCCAGACCAGGTCATAAAGTTCTCTTTGCTCCACCTCGCTCATGCTCTCGTCGAACTGGACGTGGTAGATGTGGAGCAGGGTATCCGGAGTTATGAAAATCAGGGGTCCATTTCCCGGAAGCCACTTGTACATTCGGGTGATGTCGTCTTCCCGCGGATCATAGGGATTTTCGATTACCACAAAACCGTTTTGCATCAGCATTTCGAGGGCTGCATCGTCCATCGGGACCCTGTTTAAAAACGCCTCGTAGTTGGAGATTTCCGAATCTTCAAGGGGCAGCCCGTACTGGGGAACCTTCAATTCGACATCAAGGGCTTCAAGCTCATAACTTTCCAGAAGCGTAGAATTTCCGGCTTCAAGGCCTGAAAAGTTTACTGTTTCGGTCTTAAGGTGCCCTGTGGCAGAGTTGACAGCCTTCTGGTCTTCTTCGAGACCCTCTGCGTTCCCTTCAACCGTCCCGTTTTCACCGGAAGTCCCGTTTTCGCCAGCAGTCAAGTTTTCCGAATCCTGTCCGGCGCTTTCTTCCAGGCATCCTGCTATGAAAACAGAGGCTAAAAGCATCAGGCAAATAGCGATTGTTTGAGTTTGCTGTTTCATCTATTTCATCTCGGTCGCTTTACAATTCATTTTCTGATCGGAGTTGAGCTGGGGGCCGGCTAACTCCTGAAGGTGGGGTTTTCTTACCTTCTCAGTCTGGTGGATTCAGGCTTTCCTGATTTTGCGACCGAAGGCGGGGTATGGGGGATTTCTAGAGTGATAAGTTTTTATGATTGGGATTTTTTTTCATATTTCTTCGAAATATCAAATTTTTTACATATGTTTCTCCAATTATCCATAATGTATTTAAATTTTTCTACATGTTCGCCAACAAAGCCTGTTTCCTATAAATTTCTCCTGTCAGGAATCTATCTGTAAGGAACCCTATAACAATCTCTAACTAAAGATGGAAATTAAAAACGGAAATAAAAGTTAAAAACAAAAAAGTTAAGAAATGTAAGTGGAGGTCCACTCCGGCCTTTCCGGCGGGTTTTCCTCCAGCATTTCTCTCCATTTTTCATCGGTCAGGCGGTCGTCCATGGGCTGCTTGAACTCGTAGTGGCTCATTACGGGGCCGGCGCCAACAAGGATTCGGCCGTAGGGGAGTTTGTATGCGACCACTATCATGTCCACGTAGCCTACGCCTTCCTCGAGCACCATGCCGGTGTTCCCGTCGGTGTGGACGTCAGCCACTACGGTGGTCTTTTTAGCCTTATCATCTACTTCTGCTATGACGCCCTCGAGCTGGTCCCCAAAGGTCTTTATGAACTCATAGTCGTCCTCGGTGAGCTCTTCGTTTTCAAGTTCCTTTTCTGAGATTGCAAGGAGCCTCTCAAGCGTTTCCTCAAGGCTTGTAAGCCTTGCTTTAGAAGATGGGTCAAGCACATCCATTTCTTCCAGGCCCTGGGTTGTCATTCTCGTCAGGGCCAGCAGCCGGGCGTAAAAATCAGGCACTGGTTCCACATATCCCACAACAGGTTTTTCTTCGGGGGGCTTGAGACTGCCTATATCGCAGGTGAATCCTGTGAAACTCTGTTTGGCATAGAGGATTGTGTCGTGGCGGAGTTCGGTCCAGGAGGCAAGGGAAGTGGTGAGTTCTTTGTCCTGCCAGGCTTCGGTCTGCATGAAGGTCGGGTAGCCGTCGCCGTGGATTTTCAGGAGGGGTTGCAGGGAGTAGAGCCAGGCCCAGTAGAGGTTCCGGTTCCACGTTGCAGCGTCGAAATCCGAAAACTCCGATTCCAGTTCACCATGCCGGAAGCTGTAGTTTTCGTAGTTCGAATCGTCCAGCTCTTCCAGCCAGTAGACAGCTCTCTCCGAACCCAGAAGGGCCATCACGTCGAGTCCGCGCGGAAAACCCCTGATCTGCTCTCCGTCTCCTGAGATTACAAGTGTGAATGGCTCTTCCCGTTCTCCCGTATATTCGCCGGTGTACGCTCCAACAAGGTTGGAAAACATGTAAGAGTCCGGGATGAAGCGCTGTCCCATGAAACGGAAACCCCGTGTATCTTCAAGGCATTCGTCGGCCTGCTCGGGGGAATATGGAGGAGATAGGACGTAGTTTCCTGTGCCTCCGTAAATTTGCGGCCCCCGGTATTCCGTGAGTCTGGCCTTTAGTTCTCCGACTGCAGTCTCGTTAAATTCCCTCTCCCCACTTCCGAACACCGAATCCATAGCTTCCATATATTCATAAGGTCCCAGGTCATCGGAAAAACCCGCATAGAAAGCCGTAACCGCATAGATCCGGTCCCATTTTTCTAAAAGTTCCGGGTCATTTTCGAGCTGTGAGGCGATCAGGCTGGCCTGGATGGTCTGGATGCGGGCTTCTTTTTCCGGATCTTCGGCCCGGATAAGCTCGCCCTTGAGAAGCATGCTCATCCGACCGTGCCACATAAAGGCTCTGAAATAATTTCTCAGCATTTCCGAACGGGTATAATGGCCTCTGGGCACGTACTGGGAATAGTCTTCTTGATACAGGAAAATAGGGGAAGAGGCAAAGCCGGCGTGCCCTTCGATAAGGGCCAGTTCGGAAGCAACTTCTTCTTTTACAAACCCGGGGACCTCAAACTGATACCGTTCTTCTGCCCCGGCAGGGAAAAGGGACTCATCGTACTCGAAAGAAAAGGGTTCATCGGCCTGTCGGACCTGTTCAGGCTTCGGCTGGAGAAGGCTCAAAGCCACGGAAAAATAGGCCGCATTTCTTCTCGCGGCTTCCTTTACCTCTTCCGATGAGCTTGCGTTATTGTACTCTGCCACGGAAGCATTCAGGAGGGTCCTGTCGATTTCCCAGAGCAGACCGTAAAATTCCTGTTCCTCGATCCTGCGCAGGGTCTCGTCAAACTGGATGTGGTAGAGGTGCAGCAGGGAGTCGGTGGTGATAAAGATCGGGACTCCTTCTTTCTCAAGGCTGGAATACATCCCTGTTATGTCCTCTTCCCCGGAGTTGTAGGGGTTTTCGATTACCACAAAACCGTTAGTTTTCAGCTTTTCAAGTGCCTGTGCGTTCAGCTGGATTTTACCTGAAAAGTTTTCATAGTTTGAGATCTCAGCTTTTTCCAGGGGCAGTTCATAGGGAGGCACTTTTAATTCTATATCAAGGGCTTCCAGGTGGTAGTTTTCGGTGAGTGGAAAATTCCCTGCCCCTGAGCCGGAAAAGCTTACTGCTTCGGTCTTCAGGTGCCCGGTGGCAGAATTTTCATTCCTGCCTCCGCTTTCTTCCAGGCATCCACCTACAAAAATGGAGACTGAAACTATTATGCAAATAACGATTGTTTTAATTCTGCGATTCATCCGTATCATCTCGGCCGCTTTGCAATTTGTTCTTGACTGGAGTTATGTTACTCCTGAAAAGGGTTTTCTTACCTTCTCAGCCTTATTGGGCCAGTGTAATTCCGGCTTTGCGACCGAAAGCGTGGATATGGGGGATTTATAGAGTGATAAGTTTTTATGATTGGGATTTTTTCATATTTCTTCAAAATATCAAATTTTTTATACATATTTCTCCAATAATCCATAATCTATTAAAATTTTTCTACATGTTCACCAACAAAACCTGTTTCCTATAAATTTCTCCTGTCAGGAATCTATCTGTCAGGAACCCTATAACAGTCCCTAACTGAAGATGGAAATTAAAAACGGAAATAAAAGTTAAAAACAAAAAAATTAAGAAATGTAAGTTGAGGTCCACTCCGGCCTTTCCGGCGGGTTTTCCTCCAACATTTCTCTCCATTTTTCATCGGTCAGGCGGTCGTCCATGGGCTGTTTGAACTCGTAGTGGCTCATTACGGGCCCTGCTCCCACAAGGATGCGGCCGTCGGGGAGTTTGTATGCGACAACCATCATGTCCACGTAACCTACGCCTTCCTCGAGCACCATGCCGGTGTTCCCTTCGGTGTGGACGTCAGCCACGATGGTGGTTTTCCGGGCTTTTTCGTCGACGTCCGAGATGACGCCTTCGAGCTGGTCCCCGAAGGTCTTTATGAACTCGTAGTCGCTCTCGGTGAGCTCTTCGTTTTCAAGTTCCTTTTCCGAGATTTTTAGCAGCCTTTCCAGGACGGATTCAAGGTTTGTGAGCCTGTTTCTTGAGGCGGAATCGAGGACACCCATTTCGTCCAGTCCCTGGTTCGTCATCCTCGTCAAAGCCAGCAACCGGGCGTAAAACTCAGGCACGGGTTCTACGTAGCCCACGACAGGTTTTTTTTCTTCGGGGCGCGGGGGTGCTGCTGTAGAGCGCATTATGTAGCTCTGTTTGGCATAGAGGATTGTGTTGTGGCGGAGTTCGGTCCAGGAGGCAAGAGAGGTAGCAAGCTCCTTATCCTGCCAGCTTTCGGTCTGCATGAAGGTCGGGTAGCCTTCCCCGTGGTTTTTGAGCAAGGGCCGGAGGGAGTAGAGCCAGGCCCAGTAAAGGTTTCGGTTCCAGTCGCTTCCGTTGAAGGAGGAAAATTCGGCATTTAGCTCAGCATACCTGGCGCTGTAGTCTTCGTAGTCCGAATCGTCCAGTTCGTCCAGCCAGTAAACAGCCCTTTCCGAGCCCAGTAGAGCCATGACATCAAGCCCGCGGGGAAAACCCCTTATAGGCCGGCCTGCTTCCGAGATTACAAGGGTGAAAGGCGGCTGTCCTGTATCTTTCCGGTATTCTCCGGTATATGCCCCAACAAGGCTTGAGAACATGTAGGAGTCCGGGATAAGGCGCTGGCCCATGAAGCGGAAACCCCGGGTATCGTTCAGGCACTCGTCGGCCTGTTCCGGGGAATAAGGGGGAGGTATGGTGCAGTTTCCTGTGCCTCCGTAGATTTCAGGGCCCTGGAATTCGGCAAGCTTTGCTTTCATTTCCGCAACACTAACTTCATTTAGCTTTCCGGGCTCGAAGTCCCCGGCAAATACGGTATCAAGGGCTTCGATGTACTCGTAGGGCCCGAGGTCATCGGAAAAGCCCACATAGAACGCCGTAACCAGGTAGATCCTTTCCCAGTTTCCAAAGAGCTCCGGCTCCGATTCAAGCTCCGAGGCGATCAGGCTCGCCTGCATGGTCTGGATCCTGGCTTCCTTTTCGGGGTCTTCGGCCCGGATAAGCTCGCCCTTGAGAAGCATGCTCATCCTGCCGTGCCACATGAAGGTCCTGAAATAATTTTTCAGCATCTCCGAACGGGTATAATGGCCTCTGGGCACGTACTGGGAATAGTCCTCCTGATACAGGAAAATAGGGGAGGAGGCAAAGCCGGCGTGCCCTTCGATAAGAGCCAGTTCGGAAGCAACTTCTTCTTTTACAAACCCGGGGACCTCAAACTGATACCGTCCTTCTGCCCCGGCAGGGAAAAGGGAATCATCGTATTCGAAAGAGAAGAGTTCATCGGCCTTTCGGACCTGTTCAGGCTTCGGCTGGAGAAGGCTCAAAGCCACGGAAAAATAGGCCGCATTTCTTCTTGCGGCTTCCTTTACCTCTTCCGATGAGCTTGCGTTATTGTACTCTGCCACGGAAGCATTTAGGAGATCCCTGTCGATTTCCCAGAGCAGGCCGTAAAATTCCTGTTCCTCGATCTGGCGCAGGGTCTCGTCAAACTGGATGTGATAGAGGTGCAGCAGGGAGTCGGTGGTGATAAAGATCGGGACTTCCTCTTTCTTAAGGATGGAATACATCCCTGTTATATCCTCTTCCCCGGAGTTGTAGGGGTTTTTGATTACCACAAAACCGTTAGTTTTCAGCTTTTCAAGTGCCTGTGCGTCCAGCTGGATTTTACCTGAAAAGTTTTCATAGTTGGAGATATCAGCTTCTTCCAGGGGCAGTTCATAGGGAGGCACTTTTAACTCTATATCAAGGGCTTCCAGGTGGTAGTTTTCTGTGAGTGGGAAATTCCCTGCCCCTGACCCGGAAAAGCTTACTGCTTCGGTCTTCAGGTGCCCGGTGGCAGAATTTTCATTCCTGCCTCCGCTTTCTTCCAGGCATCCACCTACAAAAATGGAGACTGAAACTATTATGCAAATAACGATTGTTTTAATTCTGCGATTCATCCGTATCATCTCGGCCGCTTTGCAATTTGTTCTTGACTGGAGTTATGTTACTCCTGAAAGGGGTTTTCTTACCTTCTCAGCCTTATTGGGCCAGTGTAATTCCGGCTTTGCGACCGAAAGCGTGGATATGGGGGATTTATAGAGTGATAAGTTTTTATGATTGGGATTTTTTCATATTTCTTCAAAATATCAAATTTTTTATACATATTTCTCCAATAATCCATAATCTATTAAAATTTTTCCACCTGTTCGCCAACAAAACCTGTTTCCTATAAATTTCTCCTGTCAGGAATCTATCTGTCAGGAACCCTATAACAGTCCCTAACTGAAGATGGAAATTAAAAACGGAAATAAAAGTTAAAAGAAAAAAATTAAGAAATGTAAGTGGAGGTCCACTCCGGCCTTTCCGGCGGGTTTTCCTCCAGCATTTCTCTCCATTTTTCATCGGTAAGGCGGTCGTCCATGGGCTGCTTGAACTCGTAGTGGCTCATTACGGGGCCGGCTCCCACAAGGATGCGGCCGTCGGGGAGTTTGTATGCGACAACCATCATGTCCACGTAGCCTACTCCTTCCTCAAGCACCATGCCGGTGTTCCCTTCGGTATGGACGTCAGCCACGATGGTGGTTTTCCGGGCTTTTTCGTCGACGTCCGAGATGACTCCTTCGAGCTGGTCCCCGAAGGTCTTTATGAACTCGTAGTCGTCCTCGGTGAGCTCTTCGTTTTCAAGTTCCTTTTCCGAGATTTCCAGGAGTCTTTCCAGGACGCTCTCAAGGTTTGTGAGTCTGCGTTTCGAGGCGTGGTCGAGCACTTCCATTTCGTCAAGGCCCTGGTTCGTCATCCGGGTAAGGGTAAGGAGCCGGGCATAGAACTCGGGGACGGGCTCGACGTATCCCACAACAGGCTTTTCTTCCGGAGGCATCGGGGCTGCGGATTCCACCATGGTGTAGCTCTGCTTGGCGTAGAGGATGGTATCGTGCCTGAGCTCGGTCCAGGAAGCCAGGGCGGTGTTCAGTTCTTTGTCCTGCCAGTGTTCGGTCTGCATGAAGGTCGGGTAGCCTTCCCCGTGGTCTTCGAGCAGGGGCTGCAGGGAGTAGAGCCAGGCCCAGTAGAGGTTCCTATTCCAGTCGCTTTCGTTGAAGGCAGAAAATTCGGCGTCCAGCTCATCATAGCGGGCGCTGTAGTTTTCGTAGTTAGAATCGTCCAGTTCGTCCAGCCAGAAGACTGCCCTTTCCGAGCCCAGGAGAGCCATCACGTCAAGCCCGCGGGGAAAACCCCGAATAGGCCTGCCTGCTCCGGAAATCACAAAGGTGAAAGGCGGCTCTACATCTTCCTGATTCCCCGCATCTTCCTGATATTCCCCGGTATAGGCTCCAACCAGGTTTGAGAACATGTAGGAGTCCGGGATAAAACGCTGCCCCATGAAGCGAAAGCCCCGGGTGTCGTTCAGGCACTCTTCAGCCTGTTCCGGGGAAAAGGGCGGCTCAAGCACGCAGGCTCCGGTGCCCCCGTAGATTTCAGGGCCCTGGAATTCGGCAAGTTTTGCTTTCATTTCCGCAACACTGGCTTCGTCCAGTTTTTCGGGCTCGAAGTCCCCGGCAAACACGGTATCAAGGGCTTCAATGTATTCGTAGGGCCCGAGGTCATCGGAAAAGCCCACATAGAACGCCGTAACCAGGTAGATCCTTTCCCAGTTTCCAAAGAGCTCCGGCTCCGATTCAAGCTCCGAGGCGATCAGGCTCGCCTGCATGGTCTGGATTCTGGCTTCCTTTTCGGGGTCATCGGCCTGGATAAGCTTTCCTTTCAGGAGCATGGTCATCCTGCCGTGCCACATGAAGGCTTTGAAGTAATTTTTCAGCATCTCGGAGCGGGTATAATGGCCCCGGGGCACGTACTGGGAGTAATCTTCCGTGTACATGAAAATCGGGGAAGGCGAAAAACCCGCATGGTCTTCGATCAGGGCAAGTTCGGCTTCGACCTCCTCTTTTACGAAAGAGGGGACTTCAAACCGGTAGCTTTCTTCTGCCCCGGCAGGGAAAAGGGACTCGTCCTCCATGCCGTAGGGGTCTTCCTCATCCTGTACCTGGTCGGGTTTAGGCTGGAGCAGGCTCAAAGCAACGGCAAAATAGGCTGCGTTTCTCCTTGCGGCTTCCTTTACTTCTCCTGAGTTGCTGTTATACTCCTCAACTGAGGCATCCAGCAGGGCTTTATCGGTTTCCCAGATAGCAGCATAAAATTCCTGTTCCTCAATCCGGCGCAGAGTCTCGTCAAACTGGATGTGGTAGAGGTGCAGCAGGGAATCGGTGGTAATAAAAATCGGGACTTCCTCTTCTTCCAGGATTGAGTACATCCTTGTTATGTCCTCTTCCCCGGGGTTGTAGGGGTTTTCGATCATGACAAAGCCGTTTTCCTTCAGTTTCTCAAGGTCCGAAGCCTCCAGGTTTATCTTTCCCGAAAAATCCCCGTAATTCGCAATTCCCGACTCGCTGAGAGGCAGGGAGTAGGCAGGGACCTTCGCTTCGAATTCAGCTTTTTCGGGACTATAATATTTTAAAAACCCCGTACTTTTATCCTCAAGTTCAGGCACTGTGGGTCCCTCTTCCCCGGAGGGTTTTTCTTCCCCGAAACCTTCCCCGTCTACCTCATCAACCTCTTCCCCTGCTCCTCCTTCCCCTGTTTCATCTTCATCCTCAGCCGGCTCCTGGTCAACACAACCGGCAAAAAGAGTAGAGATGAGGAGCATCAAACATACTGCAGTAATTCTGATCTTCCGTTTCATAAGTTTCATCCCGAATCAAATCTTAACTTTCGTCCGGAATCCTGTCTTGAATCTGAAAAATAACTTGAAAATAACTTGAAAATAACTCCGGGAAACGACTGTAGCAAACAACTCCTGGAAAAAAACTCTTTAATTATTCTGTAACAACTACGAAATAATCTGGAATAACTCTGAATAACTCTGAATAACTCTGAAGAATAATCCTGAAAACTACTACTAAAGGTTAAACGGGGGGTATTTACATTAAATTTTCAGGGGTAAAAGTCCCGTCTCTTTCTCTTTCTTTCTCTTCCTCTCTTTTCTTCCCCGCTCTTTCTCTCATTTTTCTTCAGGGCTGAGAGGGTCTATCCTGAAAAGTAAGACCATAAAAAGCACAGCGACGGCTCCCGTTCCCCACAGCAGAGGGTTCTGGGTGAAATACGTGAATGCTCCGACAAATAGCAACAGAGCTACAACTGCCAGTAAAATCTGAAATTTCTTATCCAATATATTTTCTCCCCCTTTTCTGTCCCATATTTGAGTTCAGATGTCCCATAGTATTGTTTCCCGGTACAAATATAAACATTCTTCGTCTAAACATTCTTAGTCTGTTTCTTAGTCCGTTTGATAGAATATCCCGGTTCCATTATTTTTCAGAAGGGTTCCATTTATACTATTTTTTGCAAGGGATTTATATTTTTATTAAGCTTCAAAATGGTTCGAAGTTATGTTTTAGGGAGCTGTTTTTCTCTAACTTTGGGAATAAAGGGGATGCTTCCTTTTTTCTGCGTGAAAACTGTGGAAGAAACAAAATTTGGGAAAGGGGGACGTTTTGGGAATGAATAAATTTGAAAGAAATGACCCAAAGTTAAAATGGATAATCCGGTCGAGGAAAAAAGGCTAAAAAAGTCTAGATTAGGTTAGAAAAGCCTGGAAAATGCCTGATCAGGGAAAGATCTCTGGAATCAATACTTTGTGCATTTTCCTTTGACAAAAATAACTGAAACTCCGGGAAGGGCAAGTTTTTCGGAGATCAAATTCGAAAGTTCCGACTCCGGACTTTCGTTTTCATTTACTTTTTCAGGTCCAGTTTTGTTTTCGCTTTCGTCACCTCTTTCATTTTCCCCGTTTTTCCCGTCAAGGTCGATAAGCGAAACATCCGGCACTATAGCTTCAACGACTTTAGTGAGGTCCGGGACTTCCTGTCCTCCGGTCATGGCTGCGACCTCGTTCAGGAGTACGAGCGCGAGCACGTCATATCCGGAGTTCACGGCAGTGAGCAGCCCCAGGATGCCGGAATGCGCCAGGGCAAAGTCCCCGATCACGGCTATTCCTTTTTTCTCAAAACCACATGCAACCGAGATTGCGGAACCCAGGGCAAAACTCACATCCACTGCCGCAAGGGGTTCGGGGGCGCTCCGGATGGAACAGCCCATGTCTCCCGCAACCCTTACATCGAGGGAACGGAGGAAGCGATAGAGGGGGAGGTAGGGGCAGTCTTCACAAATTGAAGTCCTGCTCTGTTTCCGGGTTTCTGAGAGATCGGCCTCTTCGGGTTTCGAGGGCTTATCTTTTCCTATATGCTCAAGGGCAAATTCGATATCTTCTGCAAGGACCTGCCCGTAAGGGACGTGCCCGGTGTTTTTCCCGTATACCTTTCCTGCAATACGGAGCTGGTCTTCAATAACGGGCTCGGACTCCTCGACCACGAGCACCCTGTCGTTTTCTTCCAGAAAGGCTCCGATTTTCCGGAGTGGAAGCGGGTTTACAAGGTTCAGGGACAAGTGTGAAACCGTGTTTTGCGAAAATGTGTTTTGCGAAAATGTGTCCTGTGAAACAGCATTGCCTTTGTTTGCCGTTTTGCCTTTGTTTGATTTTCCCAGGACTTCTTCCACCAGGGTTGAAGCAAAACCCGAGGAAATGATACCCATACCGGTCTTTTCCGAAAGTTTCCCTGCTTCTTTTTCTTTTCTTTTTCCTTTTTTGAGGATATTCAGTTCCGTAGTTTCGGCTTCTTCTTCCAGCAGGGGGTACACTTCTTTATGGAAGCGCTGGTGCTTTTCCCGCATCCGTATGTTCCAGATCGAGCGGTCGAATTCGGGATGGGGTTTTGCGGAAGCCGGGAGGCGCTTAAGCTCTCCTTTAATTTTATCGAGCCCTGCAGTGAGCCGGACGATGACGGGAGTCTTTGTTTTTTCCGAAAGTTCGTATGCCTCCCTTAGAGCCCGGTATGCGGTTTCCGGGTTTTGCGGGTCAAACACTGCGACCTCGGCAATTTTGCCGTACCAGCGGGAGTCCTGTTCGTTCTGGGAGCCTTTTATGCCGGGGTCGTCCCCTGCAATTATCACAAGGCCTGCCCCGATGCTGTGCGTAACCGAGGTTATCAGGGGGTCGGAAAGGAGGTTCATGCCCACATGTTTCACGACCACAAGGGACCTTCGGCCTGAAGAGGAGGCTCCCAGGGCTATTTCCAGGGCAACCTTTTCGTTCGTGAGCCACCTGGCATCAAAATGTGCATTTTCCAAAAAAAGTTCCATTAGGGAGGTGATAGGGTAGCCGGGAACGGCTGTTATGAGTTCCACGTCACTGTCAAGGGCTGCAAGGTAAAGGGCTTCGAACCCGGTGCATTCGGGTCTTCCGGTTTCTTTGCTCAAGTCTCCCATCTCTGTTCAGGGTGTTTCCGAATGTTAAGGATATTTAAGGATGTTTCCGAAAGTATCCGAAAGTATCCGAATATTTACGAACGTATCCAGATATCCGGATATTTCCGAATATTTCCCAGTTTTTCCGGGATTTTGATTAAGTTCGCAGCATTTTCCGGTGCTTTTTTCATTTTAGTCGATAAGTGGTTTGATTTCAGTGCCAGGGACGATTGATTCCTGTGGCCTGCCAAACCAGGGCAGAGCACCCATGGCTCCGATTACGCCGTTCCCGTCCAGGACGACTTCCACGTCGTTTTCTTTGGCACAGCTAAGGGCATATTCTTTCGAGACCCGTTCTGTCCGGCAGCGGTTGCTGTATTCGTAGAGGCCTTCAGCATAAAAATCAGTGAGGACAACCATCCCGGTTTCGCTGGAAGCGCTGTATTTTTCGAGAGCCTTTTTGAGGGCTTCGACCAGCCGTTCCTTTGCTTTTTCGTCCTTGCAGCCAAACTCCAGGACCGTTGACATGCAGTTCTGGGTCTTTTCAGGGACCGGGAAGAGCTGGACCAGGGCGTGGGAAAGGTAGACGGCGTCCGGGCAGTCGAGTTCGCTTGCGATGTTGTGGGTCAGGGTCCAGGTGGCTCCCGTTTCCTTGGAATCCGTGTCATCAATGCCGATCAGCACGCGGTTCCGCCTCGGGATAATGATAGTGCCTTTTGCGCAGCGTTCCCCTCCGGATTCGGTCAGCTTATAGCGTAAAACCCCGTCGGCAAAAGCCCGGCAGCGGGTCGCACCGACTCCTCCGCCTCCGAGTCCGGCGTATGTGACCTGCACCTCATCCCCTTCCACAATTACGGATTCGATGCCTGCGGCGGCAATTGAGGCCTTGAGTTCGAGATTCGAGGTTCCGGTTTTCACGAAGTAACGGATCATGTTCCCGTTCGAACGGGCTTTAAGGATAAGAGGAGCTTTTGCATAGTGGTAAAGGGACCAGGAAGCCCCGCTGTAGCAGTTGGAGTGCTCAATGATCTCCGCATATTCGTTCTTCGCATCGCAGACTGCGTATATGCCCCTGTAAGGCACAGTATAAGGGTCGTTCAGGGTAATATCTCCAGTCTGCATGTTATCAAGTGCACAAGCGTTTATGTGTTTTGTAATGCCGAAAACCTCCTTTTTGCCGCAGGGATGAAATGGTGAAAAGTGAAGTCATGAAGTGAAATCTTGATTTAATCCGAAATGCCCATTTCTTGTAGATATATATAGTTATCGTGGATTTAGCAAGTTGACTGAGAGCAATTACCCATAAGTATTTAAATATATATGATTCGCTCCTTCAGGGACATGGGTGAGTGAGAGGCCTTGTTTCCCGGACATACGCGCTGTTTTCATGCTAAATTCGGGATAAACAAACACCGAAGTTCACACCGTTATCAAATATTTACTTTTCTTCTTTAAGCTATTCTCTCTGCTTTTAACTTGTCTTCACTCACTCATCCATTCGGGAAAACGTGAACCTGAGAGAGCTGAAAGCACAGCTTGTCAAGAACAGATCCTTCAAAAACATAATCTGCAAAAACATAATCTGCAAAAACATAATCTGCAAAAACGTAATCAGCAAAAAAATATCAAAAAGGGCAGGTCCGGAAGAGTTGAGCCTGAATCTATCCGGGCTAAAAAGGAAACGGACCGGAATCCTTCCTGGAATGTCCGCCGCTCAATATTCCCCTTACCTGACGAACCCTTCGTCCTTCAGGCTCACGTACCTGCCGTCCCCTATGATGATGTGGTCGAGGACATCGATTCCCAGGAGCTTTCCCCCTTCAACCAGCTTTTCCGTGACCATGATGTCCTCCCTGCTGGGGCTTGGGTCCCCAGAGGGGTGGTTGTGGATCATGATGACGGATGCCGAGGACTCCATCAGGGCTGATTTGAAGACCTCCCGCGGGTGTACGATGCTCGCGTTCAGGCTGCCTATGGACACGGTCTCTTCCTTCAGGATCTGGTTTTTCGTGTCCAGGTACAGGGTTATGAATCTCTCTTTCTTCTGCTCGCGCATTTTTGGGTACATAAGGCTATAGACATCTTTGGGGGAGCGGACCTTGCGCTTGGGTTCCTCCACAAAAGTCTCAAGTCTCCTTGCCAGTTCGAAGACCGCAGAGATCTGTGAGGCTTTTGCCTCCCCTATGCCGTGGATCTGCATGAGCCTCTTTATGTTTGCAAGGCTGAGCTGCTTGATGCTGTACTCCGATAAAATCCGGTTGGACATGCTGACAACATTCTCTGCCCGCGACCCCGTCCTGAGGATGATCGCCAGCAGTTCGGCATTGGAAAGAGACTCCGGCCCGTTTCGGACCAGCCTCTCCCTCGGTCTTTCTCCCTCGGGAAGGTCGTGAATCCTGACTTTAGCTACCTCCATAATAGCACTCCCATCTTATTTTCCCCCTTATTCCCCATCTGGTATTCCCCCTGGTCCGGCTTTCTGGATGGATAATCAATTCCGGATGGATAATTAATATTGGTATAAATATTATTATCAAAATTTTTATTATCAAAATTCGTTTTAATGTGAATATGTAATATCGACTTTTTGATATTTGAAAATTTCTAACAATGGTAAAACTTGTTCATTTTTAGAAAAAAGTTCGTCTGAGGATTTGCCTCATTTCCATCTTTTTCCTCTTCCCCGGAGCCCTGGTCTGGCTTTTCGGCCCGGTTTACGACCTGACCTTCCGGCCCTTTCTTATACCGGGAAATTCATAACGCTCCCTGATGAAGGTCATTTCCGTAGTAGGCTACAAGAAATCAGGCAAGACAGCTCTCGTCTCCGCCCTGGTCCAAAAACTTTCCGGCTTTGGCTCGGTGGGCACGGTAAAGCACATGGGGGAATTCCGCTACAACCCAGAGGACACGGACACCGGCAGGCATTTCGATGCAGGTGCGGACACGGTAATCGGGCTTACCGACACTGAGATGGTCAGCTTTTCAGGAGACCCCGACCTTGAGCGGGCTCTCGACGCCCTTTGCGACAGGGGCCTTGACTTTGCCGTGGTCGAAGGCTTCAAGGACAGCAAGCTCCCTAAAATAGTTCTCGGAGACCTTGAAGGCCTCTCCAACGTCCTTATGAGGCTTCCGGAAAACCCGGACCTGCATGAGACCCTTTCAGCCTCCATCTTCGGCCTGATCCTTGCCCAGCCCGACCGCTACACCCTTGACGACCTCATAAAACGGATCCGCCAGGAACCGCAAATAAGAAATGCAGGCGCAATCGGCACCTTTACCGGCATCGTCCGCGAACTCGACGGGGACACGAAAACCGACAGGCTCGAATTTGAGAAATACGAACCCGAAGCCTCAAAAGTCCTGGAAAAGATCCGTGAAGACCTCAAGAAAAAAGAAGGCATCCTCGAAGTCCTCATCCACCACAAGACCGGCGTCATCGAAGCCGGGGAAGACATCGTCTACATCGTGATCGCATCCGCCCACAGGACCGAACTCTTCCCCGCCCTCAGCGAAGCCATAGAACGAGTAAAAGCCGACGCCCCGATCTGGAAAAAAGAGATCACAGAAAAAGAAGAGTTCTGGGTCCACGACCGGGAGCACTGAAACCGGGGGCACTGAAGGCTGTAAATAAGAGTGGATATAAAGGGCAGAAGTAGGGTAGAAGTAGAGCAGAAATAATAATTAGAAATTATGATCAGAAATTAAGATCAGAAACAAAGAGCGGAAACAAAAAGCAGAAAAAACCGGGCTGGGTATATAAATGAGCGAAAAAACAGAAAGAAAAGCATCCAGAAGCGCAATCGTTCTGGCAGGAGGCAGGGGCCGCCGGATGGGCATGGTCGAAAAAGCCCTCCTGGAATTCAAAGGAAAAACCATTCTCGAACGCCTGCTCGATTCTCTTTTCCAGGCTGTGGACGAGGTCATCATCTCGATAAGGGGCAGCACCCAGGAAGCCCAGCTTAAACCCGTCATCGAAAAATTCCCTGACCGCGAAATCCGCTTCTGCTTCGACACCAGGGAAGACTTCGGCCCCCTTGAAGGCATCCGCGCCGGCCTTCTCGAAGCAAGTTCTGAATACGCCTTCGTCTGCGCCTGCGACATGCCTTTCGTAAACAGCAGGGTTGTGGATTTCCTCTTCGAAAAAGCCAAAGGACACGATGCTGCCCTCCCGAAGCAGGAAAACGGCAGGTTCGAGACTCTCCATGCGGTTTATTCCAGAAAGATGGTGCCTGAGATCGAGAAGGCTTTTGAGAAGGGGGACCGTTTTGTGCTTGCGCCGATTTATGCGATGGGGGATGTGGTGCAGGTTGAGGTTTCGGAGATCAGGGGAATTGATCCTGAGTTGGTTACTTTTGAGAATATAAATACGGTTGAGGATATTGAGAGGATAATGGGGTCAGCGGTAGGGGAGAAAGTTGGTTTGTGAGAGATTCCGGTTAACCTTTGTTGATTGGGTTTTTTAAGTTTTAGAATAACCGGAATGGTGTGTTCCGTCGTTATTTCAGTCGAATACCCCGCTAGCTTGCTGCGGGGATGGAAAACTTCCCCGGTAACCGTTAATGATAATATGATGTATCAATTCCTTTTTCAGGCTGTTAATTTTTGCTTAAACTAAATTATTTAGGGTTATTGCTTTCTTTAACGGAATTTTGAGCGGTGGCGCGAACATACCCCGTTGCTTGCAGCGGGGTGCGCCAGCGCAACTTTGATTTGTCCCGCGCCTTGGCGCGGCTTTTCCCATATTGTTACCTAAAATCGAAAGTTATTTAGATGACAACATTCTCTATTTTTCAGATTTAATTATTTTGATCTGTAGTGGTTAGTTCTGGATAGCGGCTGTAATACTATATTGAATTTTCATTGTTTATATGGCAAACTCGTGAGTACATTGAGGCAGGGATTTTAGATGGAATCAAGCGAGATTAAGGATTTGATTAGATGGGCTCAAAGAAGGAATGTAACCGTATTAGACCTGTCGAACAGAAATCTCACTTCTCTTCCACCGGAAATCTCAGAATTGGAACATCTTACTAAACTTAACATCTCCAATAATCAATTAACTTTGCTGCCTTCGGAATTCAAAGAGTTGAAAAATCTTAGGGCACTTTTCATATCCGGTAATCAACTTACTTCTCTATCGCCTGAAATCACAGAGTTGAAAAATCTTAGTGCACTTTACATGTCCCGCAATCAACTAACTTCTCTACCGTCTGAAATCACAGAGTTGAAAAATCTTAAGGCAATTGACATATCTGGTAATCTATTAAATTCACTGCCGCCTGAAATCACAGAGTTGAAAAATCTTACTAAACTTGACATATGCGGTAATCAACTTACTTTCCTACCTCCAGAAATCACAGAGTTAAAAAATCTTACTAAACTTTATATGAGTAACAATCTACTGACATTTCTTCCATCGGAAATCGTAGAGTTGAATAATCTTACTATACTTTACCTTGATGACAATCAACTTACTTCTCTTCCGCCGAAAATCTCAGGGTTGAAAAATCTTACTATACTTTACCTTGATAATAATCAACTTACTTCTCTTCCATCGGAAATCTCAGGGTTGAAAAATCTTACTGAACTTTCTTTACATAACAATCAACTTACTTCTCTTCCATCGGAAATCTCAGGGTTGAAAAATCTTACTAAGCTCTACCTTGGTAACAATCAGCTGATATCCCTTCCGCCGGAAATCTCAGGGTTGAAAAATCTTACAAAACTTTACCTTGGTAACAATAAACTAACATCTCTTCCGCCGGAAATTTTGGAACTGGGTTTGGAGGTTGAATTGGAAAAATATTGGGAGTTTAATATAATTTACTTGAAAGGAAATCCTATAGAGAATCCCCCGGTAGAGATCATAAAAAAAGGCAGAGGGGCAGTTTTCAACTATTTCAAGTCCTTGGAAGATGAGAAAGAGCCATTAAACGAAGTTAAAGTTTTGCTGGTAGGAGACGGTGGTGCAGGTAAAACTTCTTTGGTGAAGAGGCTCCTAGGCGAAGGTTTCGATGGAAATGAACATCAGACCCAGGGGATTAATATCAAGGGATGGGAATTCAAAAATAAAGATAAGGAAATAAAAATTAATTTCTGGGACTTTGGTGGCCAGGAAATAATGCATGCCACCCACCAGTTTTTTCTTTCCAAGAGGAGTCTTTACATTCTTGTTTTGAATTCAAGGAGGGATGAAAAAGCCGAGTACTGGCTCAAGCATATAAGGAGTTTTGGAGGAGATTCATCGGTACTGGTTGTTTTGAATAAGATTGACGAAAATCCTTCTTTTGAGTTGAACAGGAAGTTTTTGCAGGAGAAGTATCCCTCAATAAAAGGTTTCTTCCGAATTTCGTGTAAGGATAACAGGGGAATTGAGGTCTTTTCCAGTAAAATAAAAAAAGAAATTTTAAAAGTTGAACACTTACAAATAGAATGGGCTAAAAGCTGGTTCAACGTGAAGACCAGATTAGAGAACATGAATTGTGATTTCATTACTTATGATAAATATCGGAATATGTGCATGGAAGAGAATGTGGGAGATAAATCATCCCAAAATACCCTTGTTGATTTTCTTAATGATCTAGGAGTGATTTTACACTTTAAGGACATTTCACTGCTTGATACGCATGTGCTTGAGCCAAGATGGATTACTAACGGTGTATACAGGATCATAAATTCGGAGACTCTGGTGAAGAGAAAAGGAGTTCTTCGGTTCGGTCTGCTGGATGAAATTCTAAAGCAGAAAAATGAAAATGACTATTATTATCCCCCTACGCGCTATAATTACATTATCAATTTAATGAAAAAATTTGAGTTATGTTATACAATTGACGAACAAACCGTGCTCCTTCCTGACCTGCTGGCGGTTCCTGAGCCTAATTTTGATTTTGACTCTAACGAAGCCCTGAATTTTTTCATCGAGTACGATTTTCTGCCGCGTTCAGTTATGCCCCGCTTTATAGTGAAGATGAACAGGGACATAAAAGATAATTTGCAATGGAGAACAGGTGTAGTTCTAGAAAACAAGGACTTTAATTCCTGTGCAGTGATTAAATCTGATAACGAGGCAAAGAGAATCTACATTAGCGTGAATGGCGGCCAGAAACGCGATTATTTTTCAAGTATACTGTTCAATTTACGGGAAATTAACCGGAGTTTTGAGAAGTTAAAAGCTGTCGAAAAAATTCCTGTTCCTGATGAACCCGATGTAGCTGTCAGTTATGACCATCTGGTTTATTTGGAAGAGGTTGGTGAAGACAAGTATAGACCTGAAGGATCAAGAAAGGCATATAGCGTTAGGGACTTGCTTGGAACGGTTAACAATGGGAGTAAACAAGAAGAATTGTTGGAAGAAATCCTGCACATTCTTAAGAAGAGAAATGAAGAAGATAAAATGGAAGAGATTGTCCTAATTTTGAGTAATCTAGCAAAGACTCAAGCAAGAGAATCTGACGACAGGGCAACTTTATCAAGGAAATTAAATAAAACTATCACACTTCAACCTAACGTGATGGGATTTGGATTCGATTTTAATGCAGCTATTGACGAAGCATTGGATCGATATTACGATTGGAAGAATAAAAAGATGTAAAAACTTCCAATTCCTCGATAAAGACCCTCTACCCTTCTACGTGCGTATAATGCAACTCCTCAACCCTCCTGACGCTGCCCTCCCGAAACAGGAAAACGGCGGGTTCGAGACCCTCCATGCGGTTTATTCCAGAAAGATGGTGCCTGAGATTGAGAAGGCTTTCGAGAAAGGGGAACGGTTTGTGCTTGCGCCGATTTATGCAATGGGGGATGTGGTGCAGGTTGAGGTTTCGGAGATCAGGGGAATTGATCCTGAGCTGGTGACTTTTGAGAATATCAATACGGTTGAGGATATTGAGAGGATAATGGGGTCAGCGGCGGGGGAGAAAGTGGGTCTGTGAGAGATTCTGGTTAACCTTTGTTGATTGGGTTTTTTTTGTTGTCAGAGTAACCGGAATGGTGTATTCTGTCGTTATTGTTCCGCGCCTTGGCGCGGCTTTTCCAGTGTAATTTCTTAAAATCGAAAGTTATTTAGTCAGCAACATCCTCTATTTTTCAGATTTACTTATTTTAATTTGTAGTGGCTATCTCTGGATAGTTGCTTCAATATTAAATTGAATTTTTCATTGGTTGTGATGGCAAATCGTGAGGACAGTGAGGCAGGATTGTACATGGAATCAAACGATATTAAGGATCTGATTAGAGAGGCTCAAAGAAATAAAGTAACTTCATTAGACCTATCGTTCGAAAATCTTACTTCTCTGCCACCTGAAATCAGTGAGTTGAAATATCTTACTACACTTTACATATCAAATACTCAATTGACTTCTCTACCGTCTGAAATTAGTGAGTTAAAAAATCTTACTACACTTTACATATCAAATACTCAATTGACTTCTCTACCGTCTGAAATCTCCGAATTGAAATATCTTACGGAGCTTTACATAACTTTAAATCAATTAACTTCTCTACCGTCTGAAATCAGTGAGTTGAAAAATCTTATTACACTTAACATATATGGTAACAAATTGACCTCTCTGCCTCCTGAAATCTCCGAATTGAAAAATCTTATTACACTTTCTATATCTCATAATCGATTGACTTCGTTGCCTCCTGAAATCAGCGAGTTGAAAAATCTTACAACACTTTCCATATCTGATAATCAATTGACTTCGCTACCTCCTGAAATCTCAGAGTTGAAAAATCTTATTACACTTGAAATATCCGATATTCAATTGAGTTCGCTTCCGCCTGAAATCAGCGAGTTGAAAAATCTTACTCAACTTGACATATCTTTTAATCGATTGACTTCTCTGCCTCGTGAAATCAGCGAGTTAAAAAATCTTACTGAACTTTACATATCCTATAATCGATTGACTTCTCTGCCTCCTGAAATCACAGAGTTAAAAAATCTTACTGAACTTGACATGTCTGATAATCAATTGAGTTCGCTTCCGCCTGAAATCAGCGAGTTGAAATATCTTACTGGATTTTACATATCTGATAATCAACTTACTTCGCTGCCTCCTGAAATCAGCGAGTTGAAAAATCTTACTCAACTTGACTTATCTGGTAATCAACTAACTTCTCTGCCTCCTGAAATCTCGGAGTTGAAAAATCTTACTCAACTTGACTTATCTGGTAATCAACTAACTTCTCTGCCTCCTGAAATCTCGGAGTTGAAAAATCTTACTCAACTTGACTTATCTGGTAATCAACTGACTTCTCTGCCTCCTGAAATCTCGGAGTTGAAAAATCTTACTCAACTTGACATGCGTGATAATCAATTGAGTTCGCTTCCTTCTGATATCTTAGAACTAGATCTGGATATAATGTGGGAATATCAACCAAGAATAAAAGGAATAGTTTTAGAAGAAAACCCTCTTGAAAATCCTCCTGTAGAGATTGTAAAACAGGGTAGGGAAGCAGTTCTTAACTATTTCAAGTCACTAGAAGGTGAAAAAGAACCGTTAAATGAAGTTAAAGTTTTGCTGGTTGGGGAAGGAGGTGCAGGCAAAACTTCACTTGTAAAGCGGATTTTCGGGGAAGAGATTGATGGAAATGAGCCGCAGACACAGGGTATCAACATCCGGAACTTAACAGTTAAAAATGGTGAACGGGAAATCAAAGCTAATTTCTGGGATTTTGGCGGGCAGGAGATCATGCACGCTACACACCAGTTCTTTTTGTCAAAAAGGAGTCTTTATATTCTGGTGCTTGATGGGAGGAAGGACGAAAAGCCCGAGTACTGGCTTAAGCTCATAGAAAATTTCGGTGGGGATTCTCCAGTTCTGGTTGTGATCAATAAGGTTGATGAAAATCCTGGGTTTGACCTGAACCGGAAGTTTCTGCTGGATAAGTATCCTTCTATCAGGGGTTTTTACCGTTTGTCCTGCAAATCGGAAGAGGGAATAGGGGAGTTTTCTAAAAGTCTGGAAGAGGAACTTACAAAGGTCCGTCATCTGGAGGTCATGTGGGCTAAAAGCTGGTTCAATGTCAAAAGCAGGCTTGAAGAAATGTGTCCGAATTGCAGTCCTGATGTTGTGGATGAGGACACGTGTGAACACTGCAATTTCATCCAATATAATGACTATAAACTGATGTGTGATGAAGAAGGGATAAAGGGCGAATCAGAACAAAATACTCTTGTTGGTTTTCTTCACGATCTGGGTGTAATACTGCACTTTAAAGATATACCTCTCCTGAATACTCATGTTCTGGACCCTGAATGGGTAACCAATGCAGTGTATAAAATGGTTAACTCAAAGGAGGTTGCAAGTTCCGGTGGAATCCTGAAACTTGACATGTTCGCGGAGATTTTGAAGGAAAATAATGGGGAAAAATTCTATTATCCTCCCGATCAGTACGGTTTTATCCTTAGTTTGATGAAAAAATTTGAACTCTCCTATGAACTTGATGGTCGCACTGTGCTCCTTCCTGCCCTTCTGGAAATTCAGCAGCCAGATTTAGAGTTTGATGATGGGAGTGCCCTGAAGTTTATCATTGATTATGATTTCCTGCCGCCTTCCGTAATGCCTCGTTTTATCGTGAAGATGAATATGGATATAAAAGGCGATCTTCGCTGGCGGACGGGTGTGGTTCTTGAATCTAAGGCTTTCAATGCTACTGCTGTGGTCAAATCGGATAATGAAGCTAGAAGAATCAGTATTTACGTAAATGGAGCTCATAAAAGGGATTATTTTGCGGTTATTCTTCAAAACTTCCGGGAAATTAACAACAGTTTTGAAAAATTAAAAGCCATCGAAAAAATCCCGCTGCCTGATGAGCCGGAAGTTACTGTCAGTTATAAGCATTTGATAAAGCTGGAACTAAAAGGAACTGAAGAATACATGCCTGACGGTTCTGATAAAGAGTATAATGTAAGTGAGCTTCTCGGAACGGTAATTAATGACAGCAGTATGATGAAAATGGTTAAGGAAATACTGCGAAATACGGAAATAAATAAAAAATATGGAATGGAGATTCTGGAGATAGTTCAAACCATACAGGAGATTGAGGACGAATCTGATACAGAAGAAACTTTGTTTGAAAAGCTCAATAATGTCATTTCAGTGAATCCTTCCATTTTTGGTTTGGAGTTTGACCTTAGTGAAATGGTCAGATTATATTTTAAGTGGAAAAGGCGGCAGTCGTGATTTGTGTCTGGAGCATGGGTTTTGTGCAAAAAATAGTTCTGTGTGATAATTCAAAATTCTGTGTAAATCAGGCAAAAATCCATTTTTTATACACTCCATGTTTCACCATACCTTTAAAAGCCAAAAGCAGAAATGTGATCAAGTAAATTCGCAAGAATTACAGCTAAAAAAAAGAGTGTTAAAGCTTGTAATGAACGTTCTTCGAAAAAGAGCATGCAAATCTTATAGGATACACCAAGGAAAATTAGTATGCTATATAAACAGATATCAACAGGTGTAACTGCAAACAGCATCAAAGTAACTGCTAAAGTGATTACTACTATTTGATAAGGCATCATAAAATCACATTACTTTAAAAGATATACCTCTAAATAATCTTTTTTACATAGTATTCTTTGTGTAAAAATTTTAAACTCTGTGTAAGAAATCAGGGAAAAATCTATTTTTTATACAATGTCTGCCGCATAAATAAGTTAGATTAACTTCAAGGCTGCGATATTCATTGTTTATGCCTCTTTCTACAAATTTTCAAGGAAAAGCCGGTCAGCAAGCTGACCGGTGAGAGCCCGGGGTTCTAAAAACCATTCGAAACCCGGTAATTCTGGACCGAGTAAAAAATAGATCGTTCTTTTCTACACCGGGCTTCCTTCTTAACTTCCGCTCATTTTCGTTCCCTGAGGGCATCTTCTATTTCAAAGGGCACTTTTCTTCTTTTCAGCTCCTTCTTTATCTCCTCGATAAAAACGCCCGACCCTTCCACATGCGTGTGATGAAAATCCTCGACCCTTCCGGGCTCGCCGCCGACGCTGGTCACTTCCACGCCGCAGGAGGGGCTTTTCGGGACGCCGAGGATTTTGATTTTTGTGCCGTTTGCTGCGAAGTCTTCGAGGAGGTCGGCGTAGTGCCTGAAGATTTCCCGGCAAAAGCGCCTGTAGGCGGGGTGGTCGAGCTGGTCTTTGGTGATTTCCCTCCGCCTTATGCCGAAGAACATGGACTCGGGACAGGGGAGCTGGATGACGTTCATGCCTGTGACGTCAAGGGGCTGTACGGGCTTTACGCCTTTGATCCTTGCGGGGGGGTTTAAGAGGCAGTGGCCGAGGACGAGGATTTCTTCCTGGCTTCCCCTCTTCAACCCAACAAAACCAGCGTATCCAGCACTGAGTTACAGATACTGAGCATTCACTTGTTTTCTGATCTCGTCACAAATTCTTCCGGCTCCTCTTTTGGTCTGGTCGACCTCCCTAATACATAGCCGGCGATTGCTGCAAGAATAGCTCCGATAGTCTCGCTGCTTAAAACCTCATCTGGCATTAAGGCCAACACTAATACGATTCCAACTATTAAAATCACAGTAAGGTATTCAAGAGTACGACCTCTGCAGACCATCTTTTCAGACCAGGAGGTTGGATGAGACAGATAATTTACAGTTACAAACGTGAGTAGGGATAAAACTAGGATTTCTATCAATATAAATCCCAATTTAATTGTTCCTAAGTCACCAGACTCATCTGGGATATAGTATATTGCAAGATTTCCTCCGATTGATATAACCGACATGACTAAGAAAAAAACAGTTAGGCCTCGCTTTTTTAGCGCCATCTCATTTGCGCTCAAGTCCTCATTTTGCTTATCATAAGACATGTTTCCCCCACTGAAGTTCATTCGGATTTTAAAATTACACTCGATTTTATATAATTGTCTATATAATAATTGGTCTCAAAGGAATATTTACTTTTTGAAGCAAGGTTTCTAACCTATTTTCAGCATTCTTTGCTTAAGATAATCAAAAGAGTAATTTGGTTTAACCATTTTCATCTGAAAAATCAAACTCTTTGAAAAATATATATCTGCCATTCCATCACTTCTTCAGGTGAAAAGGACGGTCAGACTTCTACTTTATTGCCTGCAAATTTTCATGGAAAAGCCGGTCAGCAAGCTGACCGGTGAGAGTCCGGGGTTCTGAAAGCCATTCGAAACCCGGTTATCCTGGCTGGACTAAAAAATAGATCGTTCTTTTCTACACCGGGCTCTCTTCTTAACTTCTCCTCACTTTTTTCCCCGGTGGGCGTCTTCTATTTCAAATTCCACTTTTCTTCTTTTCAGCTCTTTCTTTATCTCCTCGATAAAAACGCCCGACCCTTCCACATGCGTATGATGAAAATCCTGAACCCTTCCCGGCTCTCCGCCGACGCTGGTTATTTCCACGCCGCAGGAAGGGCTTTTCGGGACTCCGAGGATCCTGATTTTTGCGCCGTTTACTGCGAAGTCTTCGAGGAGGTCGGCGTAGTGCCTGAAGATTTCCCGGCAAAAGCGCCTGTAGGCGGGGTGGTCGAGCTGGTCTTTGGTGATTTCCCTCCGCCTCACGCCGAAGAACATGGATTCGGGGCAGGGGAGCTGGATGACGTTCATGCCTGTGACGTCAAGGGGCTGCACGGGCTTTACTCCTTTGATCCTTGCGGGGGGGTTTAAGAGGCAGTGGCCGAGGACCAGGATTTCTTCGGGGGCGGAGGGGGTTTCGAGGGTTGGAGTTTCGTTATAGGTTTCCAGGTTTTTCATTTTTTCACGCTCGGTGGTTTTTTAGGGGTATTTCGGGATATTTCGGGGCATTTCTGGATATTTTGGGATATTCCGGGATGTCAATTTCTTTGTTGAAAGGGTTGTCAGGTTGAAATAATTTGCCTGATTTGTGCTGAAGTTCTTTTTTGGGTGTTTATGGGTTTTTGTTTTTTGGGGGTTTATGTGGTTGGATTGGGCTCGCGGTTGTTTGGGGAGTTCACGCAGGTGATCCGAGACTGGCTAAAAATAAAAAATAAGATTTGAAAATTGGCAGCTTTATAGCATCAATTGATCGGTTTTGTTTTAATCCCTAACCTGCGCCACTATTTCAGGTTTAATCGGATCAGAACAAGAGAATATATATTTACCCTCTGCATATTATCAGAAAATAATGCAAGTGGTTCTGCAGTCTATCTCAAATTCTGCATCCGGTCAGGTGCAGTATTCTCTGTTGCAGGATGCTGCTTTCGTCCGACAGCTGTCTCGGTCAGGTCCTCTTTACGGATTTTGCTGAGGCGTCGGGATTTTCAAGCTCTCTTGCACTTTAAAGTCATCCTGCACTTTAAAGTCATCTTGCACTTTAATCCATCTTGCACTTTCAAGTATCTTGCAATTTACTATTCAAAGTCAGCTTTTAATCAGAAGGTCCTGTCACATGCCTGAAGACATAGGAACAATAATCAACAAAGGATTCAAAACGTGGGTTCGAAATCTTAAAATAAGCATCCCATTTGTACTTAATTCGATCGTGGGAGGAATAATTTCTTTCTTTTTCTTTGCCCTGATAGGTCTCCTGCTCCTGGGTCCCGAATTTGAAAGCGGGGTTGACCCTACCCTTCTTCCGCCAGAACAGCTTTTCAGTATTATGGGGGCTTCGGTTCTTGAAAATATAGGTATGGTGCTGCTGCTGGGGCTCATCTTTTACCTGCTGGTCACTTTCGTGCAGGCATTCTTTACGGCAGGGGCGATCGGGATGGCAAAGAAGGCTGCCGAGACCGGGGATACCGGGCTTTCGGACATGGTCAGTGCGGGGAAGATAAACGCTTTCAGGCTCTTTCTGGTTTCGGTGCTGATAGCCCTCCTGGCCCTTGTGGGAATCGTATTTGTTGTTCCCGGAGCCCTGGCTGTGGGAGACCTGAGCCTTTTCCTGGACAACCCTGAGGCTTCGCTAAGGGGAGCAGGGCTGTTTTCCCTTGGCATCCTGGTCTGGGTGCTCTATCTCCTCATCCTCAATCTCAGCCTCTCCCTGGTTGGGTATGCGCTGGTGGTGGACGAGCTCGATCCTATTGAGGCTATCAGTATGGGGCTTCGGGTCTTCATGGGCAACAAGCTTGACGTCATCATCCTCTGGGTGCTTTCCCTTTCCCTCTCTTTCGTGGCCAGTTATGCCCAGGAGTTCATAGGTTCTGACAGCGGTTTCGTTTTAATCCTGACAACCCTCTTTTCGCTCATAGTCATCGCCCCGCTTACGGCTGTCTGGTGGACGCGCCTCTACCTCACCAAAACCTGCAGAAACCTTTACGACCACACCGAACTGCTCTGCGACCCCAATGAGTTCATGAACAACAACCGGGGGTTCTGATCCGCATTTGTAGGGGTTCCGAACAGCTTCGGATGTAAAATTAGAGAATTGGAAAATTAGAGAATCAAAAAAATCAGGAAATAAGAAGAAAAGAAATTCAGGGAAAAGGCTTCAGGACCGAATCCCCACAACCCCACCCCCATTTTTTATTTCTTTCTTAAATCCTTCCTTAAATCCTTTTTTAAACCCTTTCAGGCTCTGCCGAGCAGTTTGCAGGCCTGGCAGACGTCTTCGGTGCAGGTTTCTCCGCAGATCCGGCATTTTTCTATCTTGGCGGGAGGGAGTTCTTTTGCAAGGGCTCCGACCAGTTTGTCAAAGCCGCGGAGCAGGGAGTGCCTGGTCCCTGGGTGTTTTGCCTCGAAATCGTTTAGCATTTCCCGGATTTCTTTTCTCATGGCTTCTCCCACGTAGGGGCATTCGCTGAAGTCCACGGGCAGGTCGTTTACCAGGGCGTAGAGGGCTACTTCCTTTTCAGGGATGTTCCTGAGGGGTTTTGCCCGGAGCACCAGCCCTTCCACGGCAGCCGGGGGAGCGAGCCTGACCATGCGCTCCATATCTCCTCTGAAGTGGTTCAGGAGGATGGTCTGGGCTTCGTCGTCCAGGTTGTGCCCGGTGACAAGCTTTGTTGCCCCGATATCCAGGGCTACCCTGTTCAGGATGTTTTTCCGGAGCACCCCGCAGTAGGAACAGGCCCCTTTTTCCCTTTCCTGCAGGGCGATCTCGTCCATGGTGGTCCCGTGCTCTTCTTTGAAGGACTTGATGATATGGCGCACCCCTAGCTGTTCGGTCAGCTCCTTTGCGGCTTCCAGGGACTGAGGGCGGTAGCCGTCGATTCCCTCGTCCACGGAGATTGCCACAAGCTCGATGTCGGGCCTTTCCCCGAGGATCTTGTGCATGATGTAGAGGGCCGCCGAACTGTCCTTTCCGCCGCTCAGGGCCACGGCGATCACGTCATTTTTCCGGATGCTGTAGCTTTTCCGGATGGTAAGCTTTATCTTCCGCTCAACGTCCTCCACAAAATGCTTCTTGCAGAGGTGCATCCCGGAATATTTCTGAAAAATGATTGCTTCACTGTTGCATTTCTTGCATTTGATAGTCATGCGAAATCCTTTTTTCTTCCGGGTCCCCGGTATGGATGTGAAAAACGGGAAAACGTGTTAAGAAGTCCGTATTGAATAATCCGTTTTGATGGGTTTTCCGGTACTGAGATTTTTCTTTATGATCGATATTTTACTAGGAAAAGAACCGATTCTATATATGGCTTATTATGTTCTATTCCTCATCCGTATTCTCTTTACTTCATCCTATGGCTTATTATGTTCTCTTTACTTCATCCTATGGCTTATTCTGTTCTCTTCACTTCATCCTATGGCTTATTCTGTTCTTTTCACTTCATCTTTATTCACTTCATCTTGCAAATGTTCTTCAAGTATTGGGGCAATCTTATAGTATTGAAGGAGTAGCGTCAATTTTGTAAGCAATTAACAGGGGGCTTTTTATGCTAAAGATAATTCCGGCAGAAATGAGGCATTTTACGGACTTTGGCTGGTTGAAAAGTTACTGGCTATTTTCTTTTTCAAACTATTATGACCCGGACAATATCAGGTTCGGAGACCTCCGGGTGTTCAATGACGATACGGTGAAACCGGGCAGGGGTTTTCCGACTCACCAGCATTCCGAGATGGAAATCGTGACGATCGTGCTCGAAGGGGAGATTACCCATGAGGACAGCAGGGGCAATTCAACGGTCCTCGAGGAGGGGGAGGTGCAGTGCATCTCCGCAGGTCACGGGATCGAACATTCGGAGTTCAACCTGGGGGGCAAGCCCCTGCACTTCTACCAGATCTGGATCTATCCTGCCCGGAGCCTCCCGGAGCCGGCATACTCCCAGAAAAAGTTCGAGGCTTCTGAATGGAAAAACCGGTTTTTGCCCCTGGTTTCGGGGCAGGGACTTCCGGACGTCATGCCGATGAACGCCGATGCGACAGTTTACAGGGCAGGGCTCGAACCGGGAAAAACCCTCCATTATGAGACCAGCGAGTGCCGCCGTGTTTTCATCTACCTTGGTTCGGGAGAACTCCTCATCAACGGGCAGAGGATCAGACAGGGAGACCAGGCCCGTGCAGACCTGGCAAAGACCCTCCACATCGAGGCAGTCAGTCCCGGAGAAGAGCCTGCGGATTTTGTCCTGATTGATGTCCCCTCCTGCAAGGGCTGGGGACTTGAAGAAAAAACGCTTCTGGGTGGGAGAAAGAGCGTAAGAAAATAAGAGTGAAACAGTGATTGGAATAGTGATTGGTGCCATGGTGGGTAGAATTAGGCAGAGTATAAGGTAGACGGGAGTAAGAATTGCAGAGTATAAGGTAGACCTGGGGTGAGAATTGCAGAGTATAAGGTAGACCTGGGGTGAGGGTTGTAGAAGAGTAAAATGGAGTGGAGTAGAAGTGAGAGGGAAAAAAGTTTGAGAGAGGGTTGTCTCACTTCTACCACGGGTTTTGACGATTTTCGGATCGGAGAGCAAGGATATGGCAAACCTCATCTTCTCCGGTTTCCGCCTTGAGTCCATCTGGCTTTGGGGGGCAAGGAATGGCACACCTCGCCAGCCCCTCATCAGGGACTTAATCGCCTATGGAGGTAAGGGGTTGAGGAATGGCGAACCTCAATATTCCCTTATTTTGCTGTTTTTCAGCTAAATGCTCTCATGAACCCCTTCAATAATAGCATTTAGAACTGCATTTAATACTTTATCTATAAGATATAAAACATAAATGGAATTGATTTTTCTTTTTCCTTGATGTGATAAATCGCATTCAAAATTTTCGAGTCACTGATCTGATCAGGAAACTTAAATTGTTTGCTGTTACAAATATTATTATTTATATATGTGGGGCTGAAAGGCATCGGGTTTGGAAAATCTTTCTGAACACATCGAAAACTTTTTATACACAAAAAATTCCCTAAACCCTCCGGATTTCCGGTTTTATTCAAATTTACTTAACTTGCCAGAATCATTCCAGTGCCTGTCTTTTTCTGTCACCCGATATGCATTTTTTTGTCACAGCGTCAAGTATAATTTATTCAAGTATCACTTCACAATGTCATAAATAACTATATATATAGAAAAAAACTTGAATATGTTTGGCGCATGTTCAGGCAAACTGCTTTTCAGCCGGGTCCTGCTCCTCCCTATAAGGCGGAGTTGCGGCAGCCGGGGACTTAATTTCAGGGCCGCAGGGCTAAGGTTGAACTGATACCGCAGCAACGGGGTGCCGCGCGAATGATTGACGCAACGGTCTAACATTTACATGGGGGACCAGCAGGCAGGCCTTAAGAGGTTGCAGGCTAGCAGGCAGGCTTCAAGGGGGTACAGCTTTGCAGGCAGGACCTTAAGGGACATAGCTTTGCAGGCAGGACCTTAAGGGACATAGCTTTGCAGGCAGGACCTTAAGGAGTTACAGGCTTGATCGGGGGTATAAACTAAATGCCGGAAATTTCTTTTGCTTTACTTTTTATCGCTGTTTTCGGGGGCTACCTGCTCGGGATCTTTTCGGGACTTCTCCCGGGGGTTCACACGAATAACTTCGCCCTTGCTCTTGTAGCCTTTGCACCCTTCCTGGCAGACAAGGGCATTCCTCCCTTTTACATCGTAGTCATTGTCCTTTCGAATGCCATCTCCCATACTTTCCACGATATCATCCCCTCCGTCTTCCTGGGAGCTCCCGACGGGGACACAGCCCTTGCCGTCCTCCCGGGACACAGGCTGCTCCTCGAAGGCGCAGGGGCGGAAGCGGTCAGGCTCTCAGCCCTGGGAAGTGCGGGTTCTGTAGCCGCTTCCCTCCTCTTCGTGCTGCCCCTCTCCTTATTTTTCAAAGCCGCATACCCTTTCCTGGAAGAATACATGGCCTGGGTCCTGCTCTCGGTTGTGTTCATAATGCTCGCCGGGGAAAAAGGGGAGCAGGTGCCAGAGCAGGGACTCTTTGCAAAATACAGGTACAAAATCTCAGCCCTCTTTCTGTTTTTGATCACAGGTTTCCTGGGGCTCTTTGCCTTTGCCCGGGAAGGCCTCCTTTCCCCGGTCATCAATTTCGGGACAGCAACCGTACTCCTGCCCCTCCTCAGCGGGCTTTTCGGATCTTCCCAGCTGGTCATAAGCCTGTTTACGGGTTCGGAAATTCCCGAGGAGTCCACTTCAGGGTTGAAGCTTTCCCAAAAGAGGATTATGAGGGGGATTTTTACGGGCAGCGCCGCAGGTTCCCTGGTCGCCTGGCTGCCGGGGGTCTCTTCCTCCATTGCGGCTCTTCTGGCACGGCTCTTCGTAAAAGAGGATTTCGACCGGAAAGATCTTGAGCGGAAAAATCCGGGCCTGGAAGGTCCGGGTCCGGAAGGCGTTAAAAAAGCTGCAGAAACCGGAAAAAGCGGGACATCTCTCTTCCGGGACCCCGAAGCCGACCCCGAGCTCCTTGAAAGTTCAAAGGAATTTATCGTCTCGGTCTCCGGGGTAAACACTTCGAATGCGATTTTCGGGCTGGTGGCCTTCCTGGTCATAGGAAAGACCCGGAGCGGGGCAATGGCGGCAGTAAGTGAAATCCTGGGTGTGGGAGCTTTCGACCTTCCGACCGTACTCCTCTGTTTTTTTGCAGTTCTCCTGGCTTCCCTCTTTTCCTACTTTTCCACGGTTTACATAGGAAACAACGCCCATCGGGTGCTCCGGAAACTCGATTATTCGAAACTCTGTGCAGGCGTCCTCTTCGGGCTTGCCGTTATGGTCTTGCTCTTTACAGGCCCCTTCGGGTTCTTCCTCTTCCTTATCTCCACCCCGATCGGGATGCTCCCCTCTTTCATGAAAGTCAGGAAATCCCATGCCATGGGGGTTATTTTGCTGCCGGTGATCCTGTATTTCCTGGGGTACTAAGACTTCCGGGGTGCTAAAGCTTTCGGGGTACTAAAGCTTGCGGGGCGCTAAAGTCCGGAATTTGTGTTTCAGGATTTTGCTGCCGGCCTATGAGATTTTTTTAACCATGGACTGTTTTACGGCATTTTGTGTGAAAGAATTATACGGGGCTGATTATTTCGGCCCCGGGCCTTCCCCGACAACCGCTCTCAACCCCTCAACCAGGTCTTTGAGCAGGTTTGCAGGGAGGCCCACGGTCAGTTCGGAGTCCTCTATATTCGTGTACCTCCGACTCCCGCTGCAGCCCACGGTGATTCCCATCTTGCCGGTAAGATAGGGTTCGGCAACGGCATCGGAGCAGATGCTCTGTTTGCCCGCAAACTCGGCTTCAACCCTGCCCCCTTCGTTATAAAGGATTGCCTGGGTCAGGAGCATCATCTGCTTCGGAGAGCAGATAATCACCACCACGTCCGGCACGAAACTTGCGCTTTCCAGGGGTGCGTAAATTGTCCCTACCATGGACTCCGCTTCGAGCATCGGAATTCCCTCTATTGTCTTTTGGGCGGCTTCCAGGGTCCTGAAATGTTTCAGTTTTTCGTAGTAAAAATCCCCGCTGGCAAGTTTCGGGGGCATGTGCCCGAGGCCCAGGGCAGCAGCGCCTCCTTTGCAGGTCTGGTCGTCCAGCAGGGCATAGAATTCTTCTCCGGAACTTCGCACCCGGTCGACCATCTGGCAGTGCTTCATTCCCCCTTCGGTCCTTTTGATCCCCTCGGGGATTTTCCCGTCTTTCGGGACTAGCCCCACCGCAACAGGAGAGGTCTCAAGTTTCAGCAGTTTGATTATCTCTTTTCCGTATCCGTTTATTTCCTCGATTTGTTCAGGACTTGCAGCTTCCGTATTGTAACCCCCTTGTGAAAATGACTGGAATTTGGAATTTGAGTGGCGTCATGGTGGAATTTGAGTGGCGTCATGGTGCCTTCTCCTATAGCGCTCTGTCCTGATCAAATAAAAAGAAATCAGAAGCAATGGTTCTTTTTTATTTCCTTCTTTACCCGGGCTATTAGTTGGATTCGTTGGATTCGTTGAGTTCATAGGGCTAGTTGGATTCTTTGGGTTCGTTGAGTTCATAGGGCTAGTTGGATTCTTTGGGTTCGTTGGGTTCTTTTGGCTTCAGGGGGGTGTTCTGACTGGTGCATAAAAATATAAAACTTAAAATGGGTTGGATGATAAGGAAGTATAGCGGATAAAATCAAAAGGGTTGAATAAAAAGCCGAATTATTGAATAAAACTAATAGTTTGATAAAAGGCTCAACCGGAATGTATCAAAATCTGAATGTACCTAAAATAGAGGGGTTCGTAAGAATATGAAGGCGCAGCTGGAAAAGCGTTTGAAGGAACTCAGGAACGAATACGAGTCCGGGCAAAAGGTTCTGGGCGACATTGAAACAGCTCTTGCTGAACTTGAAGCCCGGAAGGAGAACCTGAATGAGACTCTCCTTCGGATCAGTGGTGCGATCGAGTTGCTGGAAGAAGTCCTGGGGGTGGAAAGTGAAGTCAGCACTCCGGTGGATTCTGGGTTCGTGGGAACTGATCCTGGAAACAGCGTTGAAGTTCCAAACGTTGTAAGGAAACCTCTTGACCAGGCCCGGGAAATGCTGGAAGATGCCGGGTTGACCGTGGGGGAAGTTACCGAAAAGAGCATTTTTGTAACAGGAGTCCTGTTCGGGGACGTGATCCAGCAAGACCCTAAATGGGAAACGAAAGTGAAATCCGGTTCAGCCGTGAATCTTGTTATAGCGACAAAGGGAAGATTCAAACCCGATTTGAGTAAGGACTCCAAACTATGTCCTTTCAGCAAGCACTGATAATCACTAAAATGTAATGAATGATGTTGAAAGGCACTGAAAGGGACTGAATGAGACTGAACAGAACTGGGCAGCTCTTAAAATATCTTTCAATTGCCTTTTTTACCTGAACTTAATTTGTTGTTTTCAAATACGTTTTATCCGGAAAATAAGGGAAATTATTTCCGAATAATCCGGAAAGAGAGGAAGTGAACCATGAACGATGGAAAGGGGACAGGAACGGGGGCAGCAGCAGGCAAAGCCGGTTCAAAATCAGAAAGGTATCTGGAAGACCTCAGGGAACACTGTGCAGCTGCATTTGGAACCTTCAGGGAGCTGAACATTCCTGCAGGTTCCCGGAATACCTGTGAAGCAGTCCGCAAATTCTGTACCGAATTCAGGCAAATCTCAGGGGTATTCTGGGTTAGGAATAATAAAAAGCAGCGGAAAGAAATTAGGTATGTACTTTCGATCGCGGAAGAATCCCCTTTCAACCTGAAAGCGCTTCCCTGGCTTGATTCTTTTTTTCAGGAGTTTCTGGACAGGAAAAATAAATCTGTCGACGAGGCTTCCGGAGAACCTGTGCCGGATATCTGCAGCTATGAGGCTTCCACTGGCATTTTTACGTTTAACGGCAAAGAATACGGGCTTGTGCCCCTTTTCCGGGCGGTCAGGGACCTTTACGCTTCCCTCCCGCTTTACGGGGAGCTGAAAACCTGCTCTGAAATCCTTCAAGAAGACCCGGAAAATGCCACTGCCCTTTTCCAGAAAGCCGTGCTGCTTGACAGAGCCGGAAGGTTTGAAGCTGCCCTGCAGCTAACAGGGGAAGTGCTGGAAATCGTTCCTGACGACTACAAGGTCTGGTATAACAGGGGAGTAATCCTCGGGAAGCTGGGCAGGCTGGAAGAAGCGCTAGAGGCTTATGACCTGGCAATCAAACTCGAACCGGCTTTTGAGATAGCCTGGGACAACAAAGGAGTTATCCTGACGAGACTTGGCAGGTACGAGGAAGCCCTGGAGACCTATGGCCGGATCCTCGGGAGGAACCCGGAATATGCCGAAGCCTGGGCAGGGAAAGGCTCGGTTCTTTTAACTCTCGGGCGGAAAGAAGAAGCCCTGGAAGCCTATACCTCGGCTCTTGAAATCAGGCCGGACTACCTGGAAGCCCTTGCGTGCAAAGGTACCCTTCTCTCCGGGCTCGGGCGTTTCGAGGAAGCTCTGGATGTATACGACCTTGCTCTCGAATCCGTACCTGCCGAGCCCGGGCTCTGGTACAACAGGGGGCTGGTCCTCTCCGAAATGCACAGGTACGGGGAAGCCCTTCAAAGTTACAATAAGGCCCTGGAAATCAAACCGGGTTTTCTTCCTGCTCAGGAAGCCAAACTCAAAGCTCTTTCCGAAATCAGCCGGGAAAAAAGAAAAGCTCAGGAATGAATTTTTGTAAGTATTTCCGGGCAGCATTTCGAGACCAGGGTTTTGTGCTCGAATTTTCCCACTCCTCCGGGAATCTTAGACCTGCGGCCTGTGCACCAAAGGTCGTTACACATAAGGATTGCTCTGCCTCAGGTCGTTAACCCTGAGGTTACTGCACCTGCAGGTTGGTCTTCATTTACGCTGTTCCGGGAATCTGCCTCAATATTCCGGTTTTCAAACTATGCTATTATAAGACATGACCTATATAATTAAATATTATCAGAATCGGGAATGTATAAACCTCAGGAAACACGAGTTAAAGCCTCTATTCATATTCCAGGAATAGTATGAAAATGGAAAATGAATTTTACGGGGGTCCCGATAGAACCCAATTCGGGGAACATGAGGGTTGCACAATGACAGAAGATAATTCAATGGATGAACAGGACCGGATTGAACAAAGCCGGACAAATGAGACAGGGAAAGCTGCCTCGAAGGGGAAATCCGAGATCGGATCCAGGGTAATGAGTCCCCCCCAACTGTTAAAAAAGGCAGGAGAAGCCAATGATTACGACGAAAAGCTCAGGCTCTATGATGAAGCCCTGAAATTAGACCCTGCCTGTACCGATGCCCTGCTCCAGAAAGGTTTTTCTCTGGACAGAATGGGGAAATCCGAAGAAGCCCTGGACTGCTACAACAGGGCACTTGAGATCGATCCTGATAATATGGGAATCTGGTGCCTCATGGGGTTTGCCTTCAACAATTTAGGGAAGTTCGAGAAAGCGGTAGAATGCTACGACAAGGTTCTTAAAATCAACCCCAGGGACGTTTTTGCCTGGTATCAGAAAGGCATTTCTTTCGAAGCTATGGGAAAGTTAGAAGATGCGGTTGAGTGTTACGACAAGGCTCTCGAAATCGATCCGACTGATGCCCTTATAAGGGAGAAAAAGCTGAAACTCCTGGCCATCCTTTACAGTGAAGGAGGAATGGAGGATTCTCCTGATAAGTATTTTAATTGAATTCCGACTGAATCTCAACTGAATCTCAACTGAATCTCAACTGAATCGCACCCAAATTATCTTCGGTCAGGGTTGAGTTCCGTCAGGGTTGAGTTCTGTCTAATTCAGCTTGAAACAGGTTAAAAAGCAGGATAAAAAAGCAGGGTAAAAAAGCAGGGTAAAAAAGCAGGACCGGAATCTTCCGGTCTTTTCACTTCACTTCTTTTTTTCCTTCTCCTTCTCTTTCTTTTCTTTTGCTTTTTCGGCCCGGATTTCTTCAACGATTACCGTCAGCTTTTCTTTGATCTTGCCGATGGCTTCCACGGCTTCGCCGCCTACTTCAATGGGGGCTTGCTTTTCCAGGTCGGCATGCATGAGCTGGGTGTCAAAGGGGATTTCCCCGAGGACCGGAATGCCGAGCTTATCGAGCATTTCAATAACTTTTTCGGATCCGCCTTTGTTTATAACGGCGAAGAGGTTAGTTACCCCTATTTCAGAGGAGAGCTTCTTGATCCTCTCTGCGGTTTCCAGGGACCTGGCCCCGGGTTCCACAACCACGATCATAAGGTCCATGCCCCGGGTTGTGCCTCTTCCCAGGTGCTCGATTCCGGCTTCCATGTCCAGGATCACGGCGCTCTTATCCCTGAGCATCAGGTGGCGCAGGAGAGCCCGCAGGAAAGCTGAAGCCGGGCACATACACCCGCTGCCTCCGCGGTCCACCGTGCCCATGACGAGCATCCTGACCCCGTCAGGTCCGATGACCCCGTACTTGCCGGCGATATCATCCACTTTCGGGTTGTAGATAAAAGCTCCTCCCTCTTCCCCGGCCCGTTCCTGGATCAGGTCCTTGTACTCTGCCAGGGGTCTCGGAGGGGTCTCGACTCCAAGTGAGGACGCCAGGTTCATGTCCGGGTCCGCGTCTATTGCCAGCACTTCGTATCCGTCCCTCGCAAGCATTCTTGCCAGGGTACCCGAAAAAGTTGTCTTTCCAACGCCGCCTTTTCCAGTAATTGCTATTTTTATAAGGAATTCCCCCTGAAATATTGATTATAAATTTAATGTGATAATTCTCTTAGCAGGGATATAACTATTAAACTGTTTATACTTATTGATTTGCTTCCGCTTTTTTCCAGACCGCTTGAAAAATTAAAATTGTTTCGGTATTCCGGTCCCTGGGCTGCAACTCTCGTTTTTTTTCTGCAGTTTAAACTCCGGTTAAGTTATAGTTAAGCTCGAAAATCGGTTAAGCTCGAAAATCGGTTAAGCTCGAAAATCGGTTAGAACTTGAAACCCTTTTCCCTGGCAACCGTGACCAGGTATTTTTCTATGTGCTGCCCTTCTTTTTTCGGAAAACCCGCATCCCTGGCGAGCTTATCCAGGACTTTCTGGACTCCGGTCCCGTATTGCATAGCTTTCTTTTCCTTCCGGAGAAGTTCGGGAGGTAGGAGCCCTTCAGCCGCTTTTCTCAGGACGTGTTTCCTGCTGTATCCTCCGTCCGTTTTCAGGACCTTCAGTTCAGGACGGATTGCAAGCCCCACTTTTATCACTTCCCTGTCCAGGAAAGGTACCCGCAGTTCCACGGCGTTTGCCATGGTGACCATGTCGTCCCTTTCGAGGTTGATCGTGGAAATGTTTTCAAGGTCGGAAATAATTTCCCGGTCAAGCACATCCGCACCTTCTTCAAGGAAAGCCTCATGCCGCCTGTATCCGCCAAAAAGTTCGTCGGCTCCCTGTCCCGTAAGGAGCACCTTTTCCCCGTTTTCCCGCGCAATTTTCGAGACTATGTAGAGCGGGAGCCCGATGGAAATTTTCATGGGGTCTGTGGATTCGGTTGCGTAAATTACCTGCGGGACGGCAGCTTCGATTTCCTCAGGCGAAAGGAGATGGGTTATAAGGGTGTCTTCCAGTCCCAGGGTTTCTGCCGCGTACTCTGCCTGTCCTATATCATGGGAACCCGGAAGCCCCACCGCATAGAGTGGAAGGTCCGGCTTTCTTTCCCTTGCCAGGGCAGCTACAAGGGCACTGTCAATGCCACCGGAAAACGCAATTCCCGAATGGGGGGCTAGGCGGAGTCCCACCGCTTTTTCAAGAGTTTCCCTGAGGCTGTAAACAGCTTCCTTTTCTTCGGAAATCCGCCTTTCGGGGGGCCGGATTTTCAGGGAACTCTCATCGGTTCCCACGTTTTCTGTATTGATACTCAGGACAAGCCCCGGGGGAAAAGGTTTGAACCCTGAATATTTTCCATCGGTCCCAGAAGCCAGGGCATAGAGTGCCTTTTTTTCGGACGCAAAGGCAATTTCAGGTCTCCTCGTGTTCCCGGTGTTCTCGTTGCTTTCACGGTTCTCCATATTGTTCCTGAAGCAGTAAAAAAGGGGCTTTACCCCGACAGGGTCCCTTGCAAGAACCAGCTCGTTTCCGCAGGCGTATGCCAGGGCAAAGTCCCCGTTTACGCGGGAAAGGACGGAATAAACGGCTTCAATGGGAGTCTTTCTCTCTCCTATCCGGGCTTCTATCATTGAAAAAAGCAGTTCCGTGTCGGAATCGGTCCGGATCCCCTCTTCGGATGCCAGTTCCCGGAAATTAAACGCCTCCCCGTTAAGCACAAAGGCTCCTCTTCCAACCAGGGGCTGGGGCATATCCCCTGTAATTTTTAGCAGTGTGTTCCCGATGCTGACCTTTTCTGCAGCATGGATTCCGCAGGCATCAGGTCCCCTGTGCCCGAGGATTTCAAGCATTTTTCTTACTCCGGACCTGCTATCCGTGATTCCTGTAGCGCCGGCAATTCCGCACATTGTTTGCACCTTTATGGGGATCAGTTTTTTGAGGATCAGTTTTTTGAGGATCAGTTTTTTCAGGTTCCTTTTTTGAGGATCTGTTTTTAGGAACAGGATCTTATGAGGGTGCAATAAACTCTAATTCCATATTTATTACTTTGCTTCAAATGAGCTTACGGAATATGATATATAACTTACATTTTTCGTCAGAGGAATAATCTTTAAGGGGCAACCGTGTTCCTGGCATTTACTTATCCAATAAACCTTTTTTGATCCGCTTTTCAGGTACCGACACTCTCACCGGTCAGCTTGCTGACCGGCTTTTTCAACATTGAAAATTGAGTTTAAGTGCAGTAACGTTTTGTATTTGAAGATAAATCACAGCACAGTTCAATTTTGCATTAAAATACCAATCATGGAAATCATGGCACAGTTCAATTTTGCATTAAAATACCAATCATAGTAATCATGGCACCGTACAATTTTGAATTTAAATTACAACCACGACAAAGTATAATTTTGAATTAAATCTCCTCTTTTCTACTCATGAACTTTATGAAAAAGCCGCTCGTGCAGGCACGAGCGGTGGGTGATCGGGGTTTCGCGAAGCTATGAATTTACGGAGGTTTCGGTTTTCTCCCCCAAACTTCCTTACCTGAAGTAAAATCTTTTGATCAGCGGAAAAGAGGAAATTTGAATTTGAATTTGAATTTGGATGATAAGCAGAAAAGAGGAATTTTGGACTTGAATTGCATGCGGGTTACTTTTCGGAACTTTCCGGAGGGCATATGAACTATAAAAAAAGATTCCGTTTTTATTCCTTTAATTTTGGTATATTTTTGATTCCTTTTATCGGGCTGTGAAACCAAATCCTGCCTCGACTTCTTTAACCCGGGGACTTTTCCCGAACCACCTCTACAGCATAGGCGGGGTCGCTCGCCAGGGCTGCGAAGGGGTTCCTCGCGCTTTTCTCGTCCCCGAGCCAGATAGAATTTGCACAGTACTGGCAGCAGCAGCGAGTAGTGTACAGGTTGTTTTCTGGCCTGTACTTCCGGCAGCAATTACTGCCCCGCAGGACGCCGTGTTTGCAAAGCACGAGTTGCCTGGTCAAATGCAAATCCTATTCCCAGCTTTCCTTTTCACCTGAGTCCAGTATATCACCCCATTTATATATATGGGCTATATACTCTTAAAACTTTCTATTTCTGTACATTCCTTTTATAAGAACTCTGACTTGAACCCCCAGGGCAGGAGGAGCAGGTTAAAAAACTTTGGAGCTGAACCCTCGGGTAAAGGAAGCTTTTTATCTCTGCCCTCCAATATACGCAACGTTTTTAAGCAACGTATATTTATTATGGTGCAACCGGTAATTGCTTACCTATAAATTACCTGCAGAAGCTCATCACTTTCAAATGATCCTCGCATCACAGAGATTATCCAATAACGATCCTTAAATGACGATCTCGAAATAATGATCATTAAATAAAGGATCATTAAATATCTCAAAATAACGATCTTTAAATAAAAATCTTCAAATAACTAATAATCCAGTAAAAGATCATTAATAAAAAATCACATAGATCATAAAATAACTCAGAAGATTGAGGCTTACAAAAATGCAGTACCAGGCAACAGTGACCATTGAACAGAAGGCAGGCATGCTTGACCCCGAAGGCACAACCATCAAAAGAGCACTCGACCACCTTGGCTATGCAGCCGAGAGCGTGAAGACCGCAAAGCTGTACACAATCGTGCTCGAAGCCGAATCTGCCGAAGCTGCGGAGCAGAAGGTCGATGAGATGTGCCAGAAGCTCATCGCAAACCCCATCGTCCAGAACTACAGGATCGAGCTCGAAGAGCTGAACTGAGCAGGTCACGGATAGTACAAAAGAAGTGCTTAAAGGATCCAAATGCTGAGAAGGCTTTGAAAAGGCTGAAAGTAAGATTTGAGGGAAAAAGATGAAAATTGCCATTGTTCAGTTCGGAGGCACTAACTGCGACCTGGACGTCCTGCACGTCCTGAAAGAGGTCATCGGTGTGGATGCCGAGACTGTCTGGTACAAGGAAGAAAACCTGAGCGATTTTGACGGGGTTGTGGTCCCTGGCGGTTTTTCTTACGGGGATTACCTGAGGGCGGGAGCCATTGCCGGCCGTACCCCTATTATGGATTCCGTAAAAAAACTGGCAGCTGAAGGAAAACCCGTGCTCGGGATCTGCAACGGCTTCCAGGTACTCACCGAAGCCGGGCTTTTGAAAGGAGCCCTTACCACCAACGAATATCCCAAGTTCAGGTGCCACGGGTCCTATCTCAGGGTCGAGACCGCGGACACTCCCTTTACCTCGAAGTTCAGGAAGGGGGAGGTCGTCAGGATGCCGATTGCCCACATGGAAGGCCAGTTCTACGCCGAAGAAGCCACCCTTGCAGACCTTGACGACAACGAAAGGGTCGTATTCCGCTATGCTGATGAAGCAGGAAAGGTAACGGACGAGGTCAACCCCAACGGCTCCCTTGAAAACATCGCAGGGATCGTGAATGAGAGCAGAAATGTCCTCGGACTCATGCCCCACCCCGAAAGGGCATCCGAAGCCGTGCTCGGCTCCGATGACGGACGCAAGATCTTCGAGTCTATGGCTGACTACATAACCGAAAAATTCTGAAATTAACTTTTTTTCATTTTTCGTATTTTCTTTTCTTATTTTTTTCTTTTCTTATTTTTTAGGGCAACAGGTTGCTGTAAGATCTTTTTTCTTTTCAGGATCTTTTCTATTTTCAGAGTGTCTTTAATTCAGATCCATTTATCCGAAATTTTGATTCAAAATCTATATTATGATCTAATATAATTATAAAATATATAATTATTTTTAGCGGAGCATAAAGTTTTTTACATGAACTCGTCGGGGGAATTTAATTATGAAAATCATTAAATTGCTGTTGAACCTTTTTGTGATCCTATTTTTCCTGGGAAGTGCTGCAGCCCCGGGGGCTGGAGCAACGCTTACCGTAGATGACAGCGGCGATGCAAATTATACAACAATTCAGGAAGCTATTGACAACGCAGAAGATGGAGATACAATTCTCGTTTATCCCGGAATATATGCCGAAAACGTGGAAGTTTACAAAGAGCTGAGTATAGTTTCAGAATCCGGGGAATCTGAAAATACGTTTATCATATCCAATAGTCCTGAAGCTGATGTACTCTATGTGGTTGCTGACAATGTAACCATTGAAGGTTTTTCCGTGCTGGGTGTACTGAGCGAAACCGGCAGTATCTCCGATGCGGACTGGCCCGATGTCCTGGCAGGAGTTTTCATTGACGGGGCTGAAGGTTGCAGGGTGTCCAACAGTACCATTATAGGAAATGATGTAGGTATATTCCTTCGGGAAGCCAACGGCGCTGTCCTGTACAGCAATGTTTTGACCCTCAACTACTGGGACGGAATTGACCTGATAGATTCAAGCGGCTGTGTGCTGTCAGACAATGTTGTTGCAAGAAATGAAAGGGGTATTTATGTCGAAGGTTCGGTTGACAATGTTCTCCTGAACAATATCATATCTACCATTACCTATGAAGCTCTCACTTTGCTGGAATGCAGCAACAGTACGCTTGAAAACAACATAATAACCGGGAGTGAACTCGGAGTCTATTTCGAGCGTTCCGTAAGTAACATAATGAGCAATAGCACGGTAGAATGGAATTACGAGGGGATTTTCCTGAGCAATTCTACTGAAAACCTTTTCTACGGGAACGAGTTTGCAAATGAAATCAATGCCGTGGATTACGGAACAAATTCCTGGAACACTACAGTGGGCAACTCCTGGAGCGACTACGCAGGTGAAGACTCGGATGGAGACGGAATAGGGGATACCCCTTACGTCATCAACGAAAGCACGGAAAGTATCGATTACCTGCCAATAACGGGATTGCCCGTATCGGATCTTTTGCCTGGAAACAATTTAACGTGAAATCCTGTAGCAGATGCTTTGCCGGCGGAAATTGGGACCGGAAGGAGCAGCTAACCAGCTCTTTCCGGGCTCCGTCCTTGGAAACATTTTCTGCACCAGGCTGAAAAACGAACTAAGCGGATAGCTAAGTAACCGGGTAATTCACCAACTGGCTAAATATTATTTTGCTGTTTTTACATTTTTTACTTCTTATTTCGTTATGTCAGGTTTAATAGATCAGGTTTTATAGTTCAGTAACAAATATCCGGGTATGAAGCTCACAGTCCTGGTCGACAATAACACCCTGATAGACAGGTACTTCCTGGGTGAACCCGGGCTCTCCTTCCTGATTGAGGATTCCGGTTTGAAGGTCCTTTTCGATGTGGGCTACTCAGACATTTTTATTACGAACGCCCGGAAAATGGGCATCAACCTGCTGGACATAGATTACCTTGTTTTGTCCCACGGGCACCTGGACCATACCTGGGGGCTTGACCCGCTGGTCAGGCATTTTACGGAAGCCCGTATAGAAGGCCTTCCCCAGGGGTCTCCGGGCCTTGTTGCACACCCCCTGGCTCTCAGGAGCAAACGGATAGATGGAGTAGGAGAAATCGGAAGCCTTCTTTCCCGTGAAAAACTTAAAGAGCATTTCGAACTCCGGCTTTCTTCCCCTCCTCTCTGGCTGAACGAAAACCTCGTGTTTCTGGGAGAAATTCCCAGAAGATACGGTTTTGAGGGGAGAGATGCCCTCGGGGATGTGCTGAATGCCGAAGGGTACGAGGAACCCGACCTTCTTTTTGACGACACTGCTTTGGCCTGCAAGACCCGAAAAGGCCTGGTGGTCATCACCGGCTGTTCCCATTCCGGCATATGCAACATAATCGAGTATGCAAAAGAAGTTTGCAGGGAAGAAAGAGTTCTTGACGTCATTGGAGGCTTTCACCTGCTGGAACCTCCTGAGATACAGGTACAGGGGACCCTCGAATATCTGCAGAACCTGAAGCCTGAATGCGTTCACGCCTGCCACTGCACGGACCTTTCCTCGAAAATCGAACTTGCAAAAGTTGTCAACTTGAAAGAGGTAGGGGTGGGACTGCAGCTGGAATATGGCTGAACTCTTTAATAAGTCTCAATGATCAGAAACAGTTTTCAGAACATGTACTTCAAAAACGTTATCTCTTTTAAGCTAAGAATTTATAGTATTTATATTAATTTTTTTATAATTTAAAAAATTTGTAGCCGGAACTCTGCTTCTGGTTTGGGGGAATTCAGGACCCGGGGTTTCTGCTAACCGGGTATCTGGAAAACAAAATCGTATTTGGAGGGGTAGAGGGTGATTTCCGGAAAAAGCCATACTTTTTCAGTCATACTTTTTGTTTTTTTGCTTTCAAGTATTCCCTGCACTGCAGAGGCATATCTGACTACGGAAAATAGAAATGTTACCGGATCGGCTGTAGCCGATGGATCATTTACAGCTGTTAAATTAACTGTGCCCCGCGGATTCCCTGCAGCCGATATGGAGAATTACACGGCCCCTTCGGACCTGGTTTTTGATCCGGGTGCAATGAGCCCTGGCACAACAAACCTATCATCCCTTACGGAAGCCCGGAAAAAATTGTCAACGGACCTGCTCCAGTTAACCGATGATAATTTCCTGCCTCCGGGCATGACCCGCGAAGCCCTGATAGGGCAGATGGAAAGCTTAAACCAGATTACCCGTGTTGACGAGCAGGCCGTCCATGCCAATGACCTTTTTGTCTATTCTGATAACTATAATGCCAGTGTCAACGATATGTACATTGAAGGAAATGTTGATTGTGGATCTGATGATTGTGTGCCTGTTGATAGTGAATATGTCGGTTATGAGCCTGTTGATAGTGAATCTGTCGGTTGTGAGCCTGTTGATAGTGGATCTGATGATTGTGTGCCTGTTGATAGTGAATCTGCCGGTTGTGAGCCTGTTGATAGTGAACCTGCTGAGGACGAAACGGATTCCAGGCTTCAGGGAGCCGACCTGGTCCATGTCTATGTACGCTTCTATCCGGGAAACGGGACCGACTGTGCTGACCCTTATGTGGAAAAGGTCACGGGCAGGGACGAAGAAAACCACCTTATGGCGGCATGGGTGAGGGTTGATTCCTTTGAACAACTTGCTTCTCTGGAATCCGTGCAGTGTGTAAGGACGGTTATGCCTCCGGTTATAAGGACAGGCATGTACACCACGGAAGGGGATGCAATCCTCAACTGTGATGAGGTAAGGGCTCTCCATGGCCTGACCGGAGAGGGCATCAGGATCGGGATTATTTCGAACGGGGTTGACAACCTTGCGGATGCCGTGGCTACCGGGGACCTTCCGGCCAATGTAACCGTTTTAAGCAATTCCGAAGGAGGGGACGAAGGGACTGCAATGCTTGAGATCGTGCACGATATAGCTCCAGGGGCAGAACTGTATTTCCATGATTCCGGAAATAATGTCATAGCGTTTAATAATGCGGTCGATTCCCTTGCAGGGGCGGGCTGTGATATCATCTGCGACGATATCGGCTGGATTTTCGAACCTTTTTTTGAGGATGGGGTTGTTGCATCGCATGTACAGGGCGTAGTCGAAAGCAATGATACCCTGTATGTGAGCGCTGCGGGGAACGATGCCCTCACTCATTACCAGGGAGAGTTCGCTCCTGTAGGGACAAATTTCCATGATTTCAGCGGAGGGACCGGGGAGACGGAATGGCTGTATGGTTTTGTCCCCCCCGGTGGGTCGATTATCGTTGTCTTTCAGTGGAACGATGAATGGGGAAAATCCGAAAACGATTACGACCTCTATCTGGGCGACATGATTAACGGGAGAATTATTTCCTGGAGCACTGATATGCAGGACGGAAACGACCTCCCGATAGAGGCACTGACCTACCTGAACACGGAGCAGACAGGGAAAAACGTTGCAGTGCTTGTCCGGAAAGTTACCGGGGACCCCGGGGTGCTTGAGGTCTTTGTCTATCCTTTTTCCGGGGCTTTCCTGTATGCCAACAACCTGGTTGCGGAAGACTCCGTTTACGGGCACCCTGCAGTGCCAGGGGTCGTCAGCGTGGGGGCGATCAATGCCGCTGACCCGGGAAACGACAACATACAAAGATCCTCTTCCAGGGGCCCGGTTTCGATCTACCACAGTTCTTTCGAACTCCGGGAAAAGCCGGATATCGCAGGCATTGACGGGGTGCAGGTCTCAGGGGCTGGTGGTTTTCCTCCTGTTTTTTTTGGGACAAGTGCCGCAGCTCCGCACATTGCAGGGCTTGCAGGGCTTGTCTGGAGTGGGTTTCCGGAAAAGCCGGGAAGTGAGATCCGGGCAGCCCTCCTTGAGAGTTCGGTGGACCTCGGGGAACCCGGAAAGGACGGAAGCTTCGGGTACGGACGGGCGGATGCTCTTGCCATGTACGAGTTTTTGCTTCCTGCTGTGCCGCTGCCGGTTGCCAACTTTACTGTAAACAGGACGGGAGGACTTGCGCCTCTTACAGTCCAGTTCACAAGCCTTTCGGAAAACGCAAGCTCCCTTTCCTGGGACGTCAACGGAGACAACATCACCGATTATACCGACCAGAATCCGGTGCATACCTACACTGAACCCGGCCTGTACACGGTTACCCTGATCGCCAATAACAGCGCAGGTTCGGATACCCTGACAAAACCCGATTTAGTCAATATCATGAAACCCCGGCCTGTGAAGACCGGAACCCGAGGAATGATCCTGACTCTCCCGGGGGAGCCCTCATTACGCTGACCTGAACTCCAGGTTGCGATGAACGCCTGGATGACCGGTACGCCCGTGCCAGGGACAGGAGCAGAACTAAATCAGGAATACTGCAGGAACTGAACTGATCGATGTCTGGTCTGGCAGAGGGTGAAGATAAAGGCAAATAATTGCAACGGTGAAGAAAGGAGAGAAAGCTGTGGATAAAGGGGGGTGAAACGTGAATAAAGTTGAAAATGGGAGAAAAGCCGAAGATGAGCATAAATCTGGAAATTGGAGAAAAGCAGGACAGACAGGGGGGAAAAGGAGAGGAAGAAGAAGGGCAAAGTTTGTAATGGGATTTTTCCTGCTCTTTATTTTCGTATTTTCAATTCTGCTTCTGGCCGTTCCCGGACTGGCTCCAGGAGAAATTAGTGCTAACAGGAGCATGTCCGCAAACTACCTGGCCCCCGGGGACACTTTCAGGGTTACTGTTAACATGACTGCAGGCGCTGAACTGGTTGCCCCGGCTCTGGACGAAAACCTGCCCGAAGGCTTGAGCATAAGTGAGGTCGAGGATGGCGGAGCCATTTTCAAACCTCTCACAGTGCAATGGATCTGGATAGGGAGCTTTGCAGCTGGGGAAAGCCGTTCTGTGGCCTATGAAGTGGAACTGTCCCTGAAGCCGAGCGAGGACACATACTCCATCAATGCGAACTTCTCGGCTATCGAAGCGGAGCCGATTCCTATTCAGGGGGACAGCGAGGTAACTGTTTCAGAGCCTGTGTCAGAACCTGTTCCGGAACCTGTTTCAGAACCTGTTCCAGAACCTGTTTCAGAACCTGTTCCGGAACCTGTTTCAGAACCTGTTCCGGAACCTGTTTCAGAACCTGTTCCAGAGCCTGTTCCAGAGCCTGTTTCAGAACCTGTTCCAGAACCTGTGTCAGAACCTGTTTCGGAGCCTGTTTCGGAGCCTGTTCCAGAAACTATTCCAGAAACTATTCCAGAAACTATTCCAGAACCTGTTCCGGAAACTATCTCGGAAGAGGAAGGAATCCTGCTCTATCCAGATTGGAGCTTCATATCTATCCCTTACCCGAACAATACCTCAGTGAACAATGGACTTGACGGGGCAGTGTGAACTACCTCTTCCTGCCTCCTTCGGAGTTGAGGAAGGAAACTTCCCGTCTGCAAAGCAAAAAAGTTTGGGATTATTTTCAATATAAGAATTTAACCCTTCTTCAGCTCAGCCCTTATATTCTCCACCGTCTTCCAGGACTGCCTGACAATTTCCGGGAACTCGCCCCCATGGTCTTTTCCCCATTTAAGCAGGAAAGCTTTCGTTTTCGGGTCAGAAGGGTATCCACTCCCGAAATCCGCGCCCCATTCTGTTTTGAGTTCTTCGATCAGTTCATCCCGGCGGACCTTTGCGATAATGGATGCTGCCGAGGCCACGGGGTAGACGGCATCGGCCTGGTGCCTGGAAATTATTTCGATTTCCTTCGCTTTTTCCGGGCAGCTTTTTGCGTACTGTTTGCGCAGGTTTTCGCCAAAACGTTCGGCTTTTACGTCAGCGGCATCGGCGTAGACGGTATCGGGCTGGAGTTTTTCAAGGACCTTTGAAAAGCAGATGACCATTATCTCATTCATGGTAAAGAGCTTCCGGAGTTCGTCGATCTGGGAGGGGCTGACTTCCAGGACAAAGCATTCATCGGCATACTTCCTGATCTGGGTTGCTAGCTGTTCCCTTTTTTTCGGGGTCAGTTTCTTGGAATCCGCAACCCCGAGCACTTTCAAAGCGTGAGCTCTGGATTCATCTATTTTGACGCCCCCTATGCACATGGGCCCGATTACCGGGCCTTTTCCGGCTTCATCGATTCCTGCAATCATCAAAGGTATGCTGCCTCCTGAATAGGGGGAAAAGAAGGTTTTGTTTATTAAAGATGTTTCCCTTCCGGAAACGTGTATTATATATCTGTCCTTCCTTTTCCACCCTGTCTCCTGAAAAACTACAATATATTTTACAACAAAATTTATATCTGGGTATCCATATTCTATATATAAATATATACGGAGTCTCCAGCAGTAAAACATTCATATTTTTAGAATGTTGTCGATAATCTTACCTTTGGTGATGTCGATTATGTTTTTTTCCATCTTCTGCTTTTGATTCCAAGAGGCGGTAACATAAATAATTTATTCACAAGGTGATGGCTCATGGGCAACATGGCTCTGGAACTTATAAGCGCTTTAACTCTCTTATCCATCATATTTTATTTATGGAGTTTTGGGAAGAAAAGTGCGGAAATTTCCAGAAGCGGGTGTCTCCTGATTATCACCGGTTTTTTTCTGGTCTTCATCGGCCGCCTGGTGGATGCAGGTGATGATTTCTGGCTTCTGGAAGAATACCTGGAAAGCACCGTTTATGAAACTGTTCTGGAAGATGTCCTGGGGGGGATAGTCGGCTACCTGTTGATCGGAGCCGGACTGCTTAAATGGATGCCTACGCTGTCAAGTGTTGAAACGTTGAAAAACGAAGTCTCGGAAAGGGAGGCCGCTCAGGAGAAGCTGGGCAGGGAAAGGTCGCTTTTGTCCGGACTGTTAACATCGATTCCGGATGCTGTTTTTTTTAAGGACGCTGAGGGGACTTACCTGGGATGCAACCCTGCTTTTTCAAAGCTTGTGAAGAGGCAGGGAGAAGAGGTTGTGGGGAGGAAGGCCCGCGACCTTTATCCTGAAAGTATGGCGAACTTTATCGGGGACGTGGATAAGGAATGCTTCGAAAAGGGGAAGGTCAGCACGGTTGAAAAGTGGATCGATTCCCCGGATAACAGCCACGTCTTCCTGCAGACCGTCAGGGCTCCTCTTTATGATGAGGCGGGAAGTTTTATCGGGATTGTGGGGGTTAGCCGGGATATTACCGGTAAGAAACTGGCAGAAGAGGCGGTGTTAAAAGCCAGGCTTGCCGAAGATTCCAGCAAGACCAGGAACGAGTTCCTTTCCACAATGAGCCATGAATTGAGGACGCCCCTGAATTCAATCATAGGTTTTTCGGACCTGCTGCTTGAAGGCTCTTTCGGGCCCCTAAATGAACGCCAGACCAAATATATTCAGAACGTACACAATAGCGGAAAGAGGCTCCTGAAAGTTATAAATGATATCCTTGACCTCTCCAAGGTTGAAGCCGGCAAAACAGAACTTGAACCCGAGACATTCAGGGTTGCAAATGTACTGGAAGAAATAGAGAGAGTTTCCGGGCCGCGGGCATCCGCAAAGAAATTGACCCTGAAGTTCAGGGTTGACAAAAGGCTCACAACCATCACCGCGGACAAAATGAGGTTTAAACAGGTCCTTTATAATCTCATAAGCAATGCCATCAAGTTCACACCCGAGGGTGGGACCGTGACCTTATCGGCGGAAAAGGCAGGTAATATTCTGCGGGTCTCAGTAGCGGATACCGGGATCGGGATCTCAAAAAAAGACCAGGAATACCTCTTCCAGCCCTTCAAGCAGCTCGACTACTTCCTGAACCGCCGCTATGAAGGTACAGGGCTCGGCCTGGCCCTGGTCAAAAGGTTCGTTGAAATGCACGGGGGAAAAGTTTGGGTAGAAAGCGAACCCGGGAAAGGCTCTGTTTTTACGTTCGAATTGCCTGTGGACGGGGTTGTTTCTCTGCAGAATGCTTCCGGTTCACAGGCTCCGCTAAATCTCTCATGAAATCTCCCATGAGCAGTTTTGTACTTTATTGGGGTTGGGGGAACAAAAACATTAAATCTGAAGTTGATTATTTTTGGGGTTAAGTTAGCTAGAGACGAGATGAATTCTACATGCCGATAATAACCTTGCATTACGAAGACCTTGAAAAACTCACAGGAACCGATAAGGAAACCATCATCGAAAGGGTGCCCATGATTGGAGCCGATATTGAAAGGATCGAAGACGAGTCCATTGATATCGAGTTCTTCCCGGACAGGCCTGATCTCTACAGCGTGGAGGGGGTTGCCCGGGCCATGCGGGGTTTCCTGGGCCTCGAGACCGGGCTTCCCGAGTACGGGGCAAAGCCTTATGAGGTCTCCATTACCGTCAGCGAGGAGATTTTAAAGATCAGGCCTTTCCTTGGCTGTGCTATTGTCCGGGGCGTTAAGTTCAATTCGGAATCCATAAAGTCCCTGATGGACCTGCAGGAAGACCTGCACTGGGGACTTGGCAGGAACCGGAAAAAGGTTTCTATCGGGGTGCACGACCTTTCGAACGTGACCCCTCCATTCAGGTACACCGCTGTTGAGCCGGATTTCGAGTTCGTGCCCCTGGATTACACCGAAAAAATGAGCATGGCCGAGATCCTGGATAAGCACCCCAAAGGTACGCGCTTTGCTCATCTCGTAAGGGACTTTGAAAAATACCCCATCATCTTTGACTCCGAGGACAATGTCCTTTCCTTCCCGCCCATCATTAATGGGACCCTCACCAGCGTGACCGAAGCCACAACCGAGCTTTTCATCGACGTAACAGGGCTTGGGGAAGCCGTCTACACGGCCCTGAACATAGTGGTCACAGCCCTTGCCGAGCGCGGCGGACAGGTCGAGTTTGTCAGGGTCATCCGGCCCGACGGCGAAGAAATGGTCCTCCCTGACCTCTCCCCCGAAACCAGGACTCTTACCCGGGGAGAGGTAAATTCCCTTATTGGCATGGACTTCTCCGTGGAAGAGATCGTAAAGCAGCTTGAGAAGATGCGCTGCGGAGCAAAAGCCCTGGACGACGAAACGATCGAGGTTAAGGTCCCCGCTTACAGGGCGGATATCTTGCACAACTTCGACCTTATCGAGGATATAGCAGTTGGTTTCGGCTACGGCAACATAGAGATCAAGGTCCCTGAGACTTACACCGTTGGAAAATCCCATCCCATATCCCTCATGCGTTCCGCATTGAACGAGATCATTGTGGGGCTTGGTTACTACGAGGTTATGCCTTTCACCCTAACCAGTGAAAAAGTCCACTTCGAAAACATGCGCAGGCCAAAGACCGATGATGTGACCTACGTCCTCCATCCCATCAGCGAAGACCAGACCCTGGTCAGGACAACCCTGCTCCCGAACCTCATAGAAATCCTCTCCCTGAACCAGCACAGGGAACTTCCCCAAAAGATCTTTGAGGTCGGAGAAGTCGTGGTCAACGAAAAAACCGGGCAGCACGTGGCAGCCGTCTCTATCCACCCACAGGCGAACTTCACGGAAATCTACGAGGTCGTGGACGCCCTCATGCGGGAACTGATGCTTGAGTACGAAGTAAAAGAGTCCGAAGACCCGGCTTTCCTGGAAGGCAGAAGAGCTGATGTCTATGTCAAAGGCAAAAAGATAGGGGTTTTCGGGGAATTCCACCCCGAGGTCATAACCAACTTCGAACTCGGTTATGCCGTTGTCGGTTTCGAGCTCGAGCTTGAGGACCTTATTTCTTAAATTTTTTAATTTTTTAATTTTTTAATTTTTTAATTTTTTTTGTTTCTTTATTTTTTTTGATTTTTTAATTTTTTTGATTAAAAATATTGAGAAATCAACCCAACTTTTTTCTTTTTTCTTCACCCTATCGTTTTCTCCCTCAGCAGTTTTTCCATCTCTGTCGCTATCAGCTTTGCTTTGGAAAGGTCCTCCGTTTCCAGCAGCCGGACCAAAAGCTCCTGCAGCTGCTCCCTCAATAATTCAAGGTCTTCGAGGGCAAGGGCGAGTTCGTAGTGAAGGGTCCCGAGGCTTTTTATTTCCATGAACCTGGCAAGCTTTTCCTTGCTGGCCCTGACCTGGAGGAGGGTTTCGGGGGAGTTCAGGTCAACGTCGTATTCTTCTTCGAAGTCTCCTTTTAGAAGCGTTTTCAACCACCTCACATTCCGGACATGGCTCACGAAAGGGCTGACTTCCCTGTACTCGTAGTCTCCGCTAACCTTCCCGATAATCACTTCGTTCCGGGTCTTGAGCGGGACGGCCACAAAATCCCCCAGCCTGAGATCTTTTATGAAGGAGTTTATTTCCCCTGCCCAGGCCTCGCAGCGTTCTTCCTGCATTCCGGGGTATTTTTCGAGCATTACCTGTTTTACCTGTGCTTTATTCTCGGTACTTGATAAATCCGGAAATTCGGACCACCCTATGGTTATCACGTTGTTTTCCAATATCGCTTCTTCGTCTTCTAACGTGCCTGCGGCTTTGAGTAACCAGAGATTCATATTTTACCTCCCCTTTACCGGGTTTTTTCCTGATCTGATATGATTCCCGAATACGTTTGTACTGGTAATTAATCATTTCTCTCCCACAAGCTCTTCCACAAACTCTTCCACAAACTCTTCCACAAACTCTTCCACAAATCCTGAATAAATCTTTAAACATGAATCCCCTAAAACCTGTAAACATGAACAAAAAGGTCTTTGTGGGGGTGGATGGCTACAGTGAGGGCTGGTTTGCCGTATTTCTGGCAGAGTCAGATCGTGATGAATGTGATAGGGGCAACGGCAATTCGGAGAACTGCAGCTGGGAGCTGGGTGTTTTCCCCGATTTTTCTGCCCTCCGTGACTTCTCAAAAGCAATTACGAAGCTTATGAGCCGCTGGTCCTGATCGACATTCCCATCGGGCTGAAAGCCGGGGGTACCGGGGAGCAGCTCTCGGACCTTGGCGCCCGGAAAATCCTGAAGGCACGGAAGTCCAGCATCTTTCCCGTGCCCTGCCGGGAAGCGGTTTATGCGGAAACTTACGGAAAATCCACAGGGAAGATTTTGACAGGGTCTGTGCCGACCTCGACCACTGTATTGAGGAAGGGTATGAAAGTTTCAAGATGGAGTACCGGATATTCACAAAAGAAGGGGCACTGCGCTGGGTTGACGAAAGGACTTTTATCCAGAGGGATGCGGAGGGCAACGCCACTCTTTTACAGGGCGTGGTCATTGACATCACCGAGAGGAAAGTTGCGGAAGAAGCTCTTGCAAAAGCCGAGCAGCTCCGGAAAAAGGAGATCAACCACAGGATCAGGAATAACCTGCAGATCGTCTCCTCCCTCCTTGGCCTTCAGGCGGAAAAATTCAGCGATGAGAAAGTTGTTGAGGCTTTCCGGGAAAGTGAAAACCGCATCGTGTCAATGTCCCTCATCCACGAAGAGTTGTACGAGTCCGGCGACCTGGACTACCTAGATTTTAGCTCCTACATTCGTAAATTGATCGCGGACCTCCTCAGGTCATATAACGTGGGGAGCTCTGAGATCCGTCTGCATCTGGACGTAGACAGGGTAGTCCTCGGAGTTGATACGGTAATTGCACTGGGAATCCTTATCAATTAACTGTTTACCAACTCTCTTAAGTATGCTTTTAGGGCAGGGACCCTGGGAGAAATCCATATCATACTGCTCAGGGAGGGAGCCGGTATAAATGAAAAGCCAGGTAGGGACGGGGTCAGTGCAAACTTTCAAAACAGCTCTGGAATATATGACCGCTTCATACTTGTTTTTTCAGATAATGAGAAGGGTTTTCTGGAGGGAATTGATTTCAGAAACCCGGAGACTCTGGGTTTGCAGCTTGTGAATGCGCTGGTGGACCAGATAGAAGGCACTATTGAGATGGAAAGAGAAGCAGGCACAAAGTTTATTATCAGGTTCAGGGACGAACTTCAGGGGAACAACCGGAGACTGATGTCGGAAGTTTAAACCTGCGAGAGCCCTTCCATAAACCCTTGAGCTTTATTTTTCAATCGCCACCTTGTCTTCCTTTTTGCCCCCCGGGGCCTTTGTAAGCGCATATGCTAAGTCAAGCCTACCAAAGTCAGCTCGGTCAAAGTCAAGCCTGAGACTCTTTATTTTCTGGTCAGCAAATTCCAGTACTCCAGCCTGCTTTGATAAGATTTCACTGCCATCGTGGAGTATTGCCTTTAGGGTGAATTTCCTGAAAAACAGGCTACCTCCGACAAATCCGTTTTCAGGGATTATCCAGAGTTCGGCAAAGTAACTGTAGAGCCATTCCGTCCACTTTTTTGCCTCGGTTTTCCCCTTAATCTTCTGTCCTGAAAGGAAGATTTCACAGTTTTCATTGAAATATGAAAGTATTGTTACAGTGTCTTTTGCTTCAATTGCTTTGTCTATCCGTAGCGTTATTTCATGCATGGTTTCAGACATTGATACTCCCCAATTACGTACTATTACTCTGTCCCAACTTCTAAATATATTTTTCGATGAAACTTGGAGTGATTGAAAAGTAGGGTGATAGAAAGTAAAGTACAGAATAATCACAACAAAATGAATTGCATCTTTTCTTCTTTGCATCTTTGCATCTTTTGGTTTTTCACCTTGTTTTTAGACTTCCATTACATTTTTAATACTCCTTTGAGCATTTTTCAAAACCAAGGCAATAAATTTAATATATTCTTCCTGCACATTTTTATTTACTTAACTATTATAGTGTATTACTTTTTAAAAGCAAACAGGTAATTTTTGAAAAATATTTTTATTATGTGTTCATAGGCTTTCGGACCTCCGGCATATGCCCGGGGTTGAATGACCTGAAATAGAGGTATATCATGGACTTCAAGAAATTCTATAGAACAGTAATTCCTCTTGCAATCCTTATCGTACTTTTTTCAGGGTGCATAAGCTCTCCGGAGGAAGTTGTGGAGGAAGTTGTTACAGAGATCGGGAACGTTTCCGACACGGAAGCCTCCCTGCCGGTGACCCCGGAGGAAAACGTGGTTCCGGCTCCAGTTGACGGAGCCAATGGCACTGTGGGCGAGGACGTCGGGGAATTAGAGGACAGCGGCGAAAAAGGTGATTCCGGAACCGGGGAGCTGCCCTATACCACAAGGTCCCTTTCGGATGCCAAAGGGAAGGATGAAACAATAAGGGTCGGGGCGTTTAATATTCAGGTATTCGGAGTCACCAAGGCTTCAAAACCCGAAGTTATGGAAGTCCTTGCGCAGATCATACGCAGCTACGACGTCGTCGCGGTACAGGAGATCCGGGACAGTTCCCAGACTGCTCTCCCCCAGCTTGTTGAGGCCGTAAACAGTGAGGGGGCAAGCTACGAATATGTGGTCAGTGAGCGGCTGGGCAGGACTACAAGCAAAGAACAGTATGCCTACGTGTATAACAGCACCAGGCTCAGGGTGGCAGGAGAACCTCATACCTACCCGGAACCCGAAGGCACTGACCCCTTTCACAGGCAGCCTTATATTGCCGGGTTTGAGCTGCCGGGTGAAAACTTCAGTTTTGTCCTGCTCACCGTCCACACCGATCCGGACGAGGCTGAAGAAGAGATAAACTCCCTTGACGAGGCCGTTGAATACGCCCGGACTGCCTACCCTGAGGAAGATGATTTCATCCTGATGGGTGACCTCAACGCTGACGGCTCATATTACGATGAGGACGCCCCGGGAGACCTTAGCGGTCCTGAATACAACTGGCTGATAAACAACAGCCTGGACACTACAACAAAGGCAACCGATTATACCTATGACAGGATAATCGTAAGTGAAGGCGCAGAGTCCCAATTCACCGGAGATGTTGGGGTTTTCAGGTATGACCTGGCTTATAACCTTACTTATGATGAAACGACTGCAGTTTCCGATCACTACCCCGTTTATGCCGAATTCCTCACCTCCGGGGATGAGTTTTAAGGAGATGCGCATGGAGAAGCATTTAAGAGAAGCATTTAAGAGAAGCATTTAAGAGAAGCATTTAAGAGAAGCATTTAAGAAAATGAGTTCCAGGGAGGTGCGCTTTAAAATTTATTCTCATCTCCTGTTTTTTTTATTGTTTTAGAGGTCCCTGCCTTCTTTTGGGTTTGGATAACTGGACCTTCTTTTCCTCGATATTGAAGAATTCCATCATTAGGTTTATATTTATATAGTTATTATAGTCTGCGACGCCCAACATGAGCCAAAATTTTTATATGTTTTGAGCTCGAATTAACTACTAACTTTATTAAATTTTATAATACCTTGGGGGGAGTAGCTAGGGTACTGGATATAATTTTGGATATTCAATTTTATCTATTCTTATCTCTTAGTTGAAAATATAATTTCAAAACGTTTTTATAGTACTATTATAAAAATATTAGTAATAATTAATTAAAATAATAATTATGTTATGTTATATTCCAGGCATGTTGGCTGATTGATGAATAACTGCGAAAGGGTCTATTGATTCATATGTCTCTGGTTCGGTAAGGGAAACAAAATGTTTTGGCATGGCGATATCTTATGAAGAATATACTGGTAGTTGAGGACAATCCTGTGATAATGGAACTTGTCAGAACCCTACTGACATCATTTGGTTATGGCCATACAGGGGTAGAAGATGGGTTTGAAACTCTGAAAGTTGTAAAAGAAAGTGATTTTGACCTTATCTTGCTGGATATACAACTTCCCGGAATGGACGGACTTGAAGTCCTCAAGAGGCTTAAAGAAGATCCGGAAACCGAGAATATTCCTGTTATTGCCCTGACAGCCCATGCCATGTACGGGGATGAACAGAAGTTTCTGAGAGCAGGGTGCAGCGGCTATGTTTCGAAACCCATTGACATTCCAGGGTTCAAATTGTTGCTGGAAAAGTTATTGCCGGATACTGAGGCCTGACACTTAAATCCGATACTAAAATTCGATACTAAAATTCGATACTAAAATTCGATACTGAATTGTTTGAGATAAGGGATAAAAAGTGTCCATAAAGAATGATTTTTGCTTTGTGGGGGTTGTGTGATGCAGAGTTTTTTCAGAGTTCAGTTCTCAAAAACATTAAATGAATTGCTCTTAATTTTGACTGTAGGTCTGATCTTTACAATAATTGCTTCCAATTATAACCTTTTTGAATCTGTAGTGGCGTTTGTCGAGCAGTCTAACAGGTGGGAATTGGGGGGCTTGCTAACTCTTTCGGTTTATCTTTCCTTCGGGCTTGGGGTTTTTTCCCTGAGACGCTGGATGGATACGGAAAACGCCCTTGCCCTTCACAGGATAGCCGAGGCCAACCTCAGGGAAAAAGACGAAAGGTACAGGGCCCTGTTCGAACAGTCCAATGACTCAATCATCATTTCGGACGGCAAATGGGTGCTGGATATCAATGAAAGGGGCAGGGAAGTCCTGGGCGTTGACCGGTTCGACACCGGGAAAGTTTCCCTTATGTCCCTGGTTCCCGGAGAGTATCTCCCCGAAGCCCGGGAAGCCCTGAAAGTAACATGCGAAAAGGGTTCCTCATGCTTTGAAATGAAGTACATGAAATCGGACGGGAAGCTTATTGATGTGGAGGTCAGCTCGTCCCTTATACATAACGATGGAAAACTGGTCCAGATTGTTGCCCGGGACATAAGCTCCCGCAAAAAAGCCGAAAGGTGGGAGCAGGAAAGCAGGGAGAGGTTGAAAACAATAATTGATAATACCCTCTGCGGTATTTTGCTTATTGAGGCCTCCAGCAAAAAAATAGTGGACGCAAACCCTGTTGCAGTGACCACTCTCGGGATGTCCGAAAAAGAACTTTTAGGGGAAATCTGCCACCGTTTCCTTTCCCCGGAAGAAAAAGATAAATGCCTTTCCTTTGATCCGAATCATCCTTCAGACGTGGCCGAAAGTTCTCTCCTGAATGCCAGGGGAGAGCCCGTCCCCATCCTGAAGAGTGTGGTGCCCGTGTCCATCGGGGGAACCGCTTATTTTGTAGAGAGCTTCATCGACCTTTCCGAACGCAAAAAAGCAGAAGAAGAACTGCTCCAGGCAAAGTTTGCTGCCGAAGGGGCCAACCGTGCAAAGAGTGAATTCCTTGCTACCATGAGCCATGAACTGAGGACTCCCCTTACCGCAATCATCGGGTTTTCGGACCTGATGCTCGGAGGCATGACCGGGGGACTCGATGAGCAGAATATGCGGTTCCTCAAAAATATTTCCAACAGTGGCATACACCTCCTTGCGCTGATCAATAACATCCTCGACCTCTCGAAAATCGAAGCCGGGAAAATGGACCTTGAAATTGAGAACTTCTCTGTCCCCGAGGTCTTTGCTGATACCAAAACTGTTACAACTCCCCTCTCCCTGAAGAAAAACATTTCAGTAGAATTCGATGTGAAACAGGGCATTTTCATCAGTGCCGACAGGGTCCGCTTCAAGCAGATTCTCTACAATCTTGTGAGCAATGCAATCAAGTTTACCCCGAATGAAGGGTCCGTGAAAGTATCGGCTCTTCGATGTGAGGACAGGGTCCGTGTAAAGGTTGAGGACACCGGGATCGGGATTGCAAAAGAGGATATGGAACACCTCTTCAGGCCTTTCAAGCAGATTGACTCGGCAACTAACCGCCACTATGAAGGCACAGGCCTCGGGCTGGTCCTCGTCCGGAAGTTTGTTGACCTGCACGGCGGTTCCCTCCATGTGGAAAGTGAACCCGGGAAGGGTTCTTCCTTCATCTTCGAATTGCCGCTCAGGTGCACCGGAAATGAGAGAATACCGGAGGTGAATAACGAAGGTGCAAAGTCTATCAAGGCTGCCGAAACAGGAATCTCCGGAAATGCTGTCGAAACAGGGACCTCCGGAAATGCTGTCGAAACAGGGATATCCGAAAGTGCTTCCGAAACAGAGTTTTCAGGTATTGAAGATAGCGAAGTTGAGGGGAAGGCTACGGATGGGACTGAAAAAGGTCTAAAAATCCCGGAAATTATCGAACCTGAAGGTTCACTCGGTTCCGAACCACTGGTGCTGGTTGTCGAAGACGATGAAATGTCCCGGGAACTGCTCGTTATCACATTAACCGAGGCAGGCTACCGGGTGGCTCAGGCTTCCAGCGGGAAACAGGCCCTTTTGCTGGCCCAGGAATTGAAACCTTTCGTGATCACCCTGGATATCATGATGCCGGAGATGAACGGCTGGATGGTGCTTAAGGACCTGAAAGAGGACGCTGCAACGGCTGAAATTCCTGTGCTGGTAATTTCCATGGACGATGATAGGAAATGCAGCATGCTCTGGGGTGCATTTGACCACCTTGTAAAACCCGTTGAAAAAGGCGTGCTGCTCTCCTCCCTGGACCGCATGAGGGAAATGACCGATATAACAAACCCGAAAATACTCGTTGTTGACGACGAGGCCGCAATAGTTGAGCTTATGGTCTCGATGGTTGAGAATAACGGTTATGAAGTTACCCGTGCATACGGGGGCCGGGAAGCAATTGAAAAGACCGTAAATGAGCATCCTGATGCCCTTATTCTTGACCTGATGATGCCAGGAGTTTCCGGCTTTGACGTAATCCAGGCCCTCAAGCGGAATCCGGATACGGTCGATATCCCGATTATAGTCTGCACCGCAAAAGACCTCACAAGCGAGGAAAAAGAAATGCTCAACAGCAATGTTTCTTATGTCATGCAAAAAGGGGACCTGAGCAGGGATAACCTTATTGCCTTCATTAAATGCGTTGAGCGCAGTGCTGAAACGTGCAGGTGCTGTGGAAGGGTAAGGTAGAAAAACTAAGTTGGAGGTTTCGGCTCCGCAGAAATCCTGTTATATTGTTTGAAATGGTCCTGATTTGTGACCGGGTTAAATCCCGGTTTCAGGTCTTTTCGTGATCTCAGACTTTTCCCGGGGCTCTCACCTCCTGCAAAGCTGGCTGCCTTTTCCGGAATCCCTGTAAATAAATGCTTGAAGAATAAGCCGCTGGTGGAACCCTTCACTCTGTTTTGACATCCTGCCTTTGACATCCTGCCTTTGACATCCTGCCTTTGACATCCTACCTTTGACATCCTACCTTTGACATCCTACCTTCGACATCCTGCCTCTAAGATTTTGTCCGAAAAATAATCTTGTTGAAAATGGGAAATTTTTCCCTCTTTCTCTTTTTTTCCCTGAACTTATCTTATTTCGGAATACAAACTTTGTTTACCACACGCCATTGTTTTTTATGGTGGCCAGAATATTCGTGAACTCGTTATTGAACTTGCATTTCCGGAAATCGGGAGAATCAAGGATGTTTTTCTTTATGCCCTGCATAGCAATCATGAGGCTCATATCGCTGCTGTACTCAAACTCCTCTTCTGTGGGGGTAATGTTTTCGGAGAGGATTTCCATGAATCTCGGGTCCAGGTCGTTTGTAAGGTAGATGTCCAGAATCAAAAGGTCTGCAATTCTTTTGTAAAAGTCGATGAGTTTCTGGTAGCAGGCCAGGGAGCAGACGCTTGAAATATATTTTTGCCGGTTCAGGTAAATCAGGTAGCGGGAGATTGTGCTTATAAGAATCTCGGTGCTTTCGTCTTTCGGGAATGCTATGGGAAATCGCTTAAGCATTTTTGGGTAAAGGTTGCTGTCTGTCCTCAATTTTTCACGTTTCCAAATTTCAGGGAAGGCTCGTGATATGGAGCAGTTTAGCACTGCCGTGATGTAGTGGTAAAGGCTGGGATCGCCAAGAACAATTCCGATCCCGTCCGCAAAAACATGGTCTCCGCTTGCATCATAGGAAGCCTGGAAACGGTAGTGGTCGGTGATGATAATTTTAGGGGTGCCGGTGTAACTGAGGAACTTTTCTTCCTCAAGCTGGTAGCAGTCAGCCGAATCAAGTCTTCCTGAATCAAGTCTTCCTGAATCAAGTCTCCCTGAACCAAGTCTTCCTGAATCAAGCTCCTCTGCATCAAGCAGGGACTTATTTTTAATTTCCAGAAGCCTTTCGTAAGCCATGGGGAACCTTGCTTTCAGGTCGGTGGGCTGGATGACCCGGTACTCCTTTCTGATGCCGTCTCTGAGGATGTCGTAAGGCAGCATAAAGCGATAAGAGGTCTGGCGGATAGCAAATTCATTGGAAAGGGCCCCGTCCATGTAGGGGTGCATTAATTCCCTTTCTATGTTTACGTTTTTGTATAACTTCCTGCAAACGTACGGTGCATCAGGACAGTTTTCTCTTGAAAGGTTCACCCTGTGCAGGAAATCATTTTTTGAAGGAACTCCTTTGAAGATATCTATTGAGATATCCTCAAGTGTGCGCGGAATCTGACTCAATCTTCCTACAATGTCGTCCTTGCTCCAGAACATGTTTTTCCCCTTCATTTTTCATATATTTTAGAAGTTTTGCCCGGTAGCCTCTTTCCGGAGCAGCAAATCCACAAAAGCTACAGCCTTTACCCGGATAGGCTGAATTTTTGACCTTCTAAAATCCCCATGTAAAGTTTGATTATAAAGTATTAATATAATAAACTTTCTATGTCCCCAGGTTTACATTTGCGGAATATTCCTTTCCTCACGGGAAATATACCTGCCATGAAGCTCAAAAAACCGAAAGCAACCTTTCCGGGGCTTGGGGGCTGGTTCCGGGCAAGAATCAGGAATGCAAGAACAAGGTTGACAATTATCACCGGACGTTTAAAACATATTTGCAAATCCTTCTTCCGATGCCAGGGAGTCCGCCTTTGACCTGAGCAGCTTTACGAGTTCTTCCTCGTTTTCCAGTACTTTTGCCTTTTTTGAAGCAGGGGCATTTTCGTCGCTGTCGATGACGAGCACGAAGGGAAATTCGTTTTCCAGGGCATACTCGAGGAAATCCGTGCCGAGTTTTCCTCCGCCATGGACAATGTAACAACCTTTGATTACTGGGAGTTATTCAAGTATTCCTTTTTCAGTATCTATTGCAGACAAGTTTTCGGCTAAAATTTCAGGTCGGTTATTTCCGGTTTTCTCCATGGCAACCCCACACAGGTGTTTGATTTTGGTATTTGGCAGATATTTTGATTGGAAAGTGTCCAGTATTATTTTTGCCAGTTGTAAAAAGGACTGCGGCACCTTCTCCACCCTTCCAGGCCGAATTTCCTTATTTCTTTAAGGTTGTGACTCACTGCGTTTCCGCAGCGGGGCTTCAGGAAATCGAATTTTTCACAGCTCTCAAATGTGCCGCACTCCCAGCAGCCCTCATATCCTTTTTCCCGGCAGCACGCGATAACCGGGCAGGGCTCCTTACTGCACCCTCCTCCAACCCTGCAGCCTTCCGTACAGGAATGCCGGATGAGGGCTTCCAGAACTTCCATAAATGAATCATAGTGCCGAAATTCGGAGCCAAAAGGGCTTTTTACACTTGCATAGCTCTGAAAATCTGCCTTTTCAAGTTCGTCCTTCAACTGCTCAGCCAGTTTGCTGTGACTGTTTCGAAAATGGATACAATCGGCGCAGTAGAGCCCGCAATAGGCTGTGAGTTCCTTTTCCTGCATGGGAAAAAGTTCGACTTAGTTTTATAAGTAGTTCATCGATTTCGAAGTCAGACCGCAAAATCTATTAAAATTTCAATATAATGAAAGGTTTCAGGGCAAAATCGATTGTTATATTGAACGCTATTTAACTCAATTTTTTTGGGAACCAGCTCCAGTATTCTTGTTGTGGATACGATGAGAAGTTCTGAAGCCGGCCCCCTAAATATAATATTCATTCTGGTTAAAAAGTTTATGCAGTACTTCTTTTTGGGGAGGGTGCGGAAAAAAAACTGCACTTTTATAACTGCACTTTTCCGGTCGTTTTCACATTTAAGGTCTCTTTGCGAAGAGTTGCATAAGCAACAAAAATAGGGCTGTAAGCCTGGTATTATGGTTATACGATTTGGTTAAATGTCTAACCACTTGTTTATATATGGCTGGTTAAGCATCTAACCATCTATTTATAAACTATCGGTTAAGCATCTAACCACTCATTTATAAATGAGTGGTTATTCTGGTTTCAAGAGTTAAGAATCGATTCATCGTGAGTGAATAAAATCCGTTTTTCCGGGTGTATCGGTATCGGCAAAATTCTGAGTAATCCGATATATTTTATTTCCTGCAGGGCTTGTTTTTTGCTCCAGCCCCCGGAGAAGCTTTGGAACGATCGGCTTTCTGGTCCCCGAACTCTCAACGGTCGTGCCTGCATAACCGGCATTTTCGAAAAAGTTCATAGACAAAGACGTTTTAATTTTACATTGCCAACTTCACGCTTCTTATCCTGGCACCCAAATATGCTCAATTCTTATTTCATTCCTTCAGCTATGTATGCTTAATAGCAAACGTTTGCTTTTTCTTTTCAGTCCTGAAAAAGCCCGTTCTGCGCACGGTGACAAGAACGGTTTGAGACAGCTATTCCGGTAATTTTGGAACAGGTCTAAACGATCAACTTCTCCGCTTCCCTGGAATCAGAAATCAGAAATCAGAAACTATCAAAACAATCCGGGATTTGCCTGAATAGTTTGAATGGTCCCTATGCCGGGTTAAAACAATATTCGAAGGCCTGCGCCCTGAAAACCCCTTAAATTCCATGGAAATAATGACCTGTGCTGTACTCCACATCCGCGTATTTCAGTTTCCCTTTCTTGCCTTCAAGGGCCAGGCTGTATGCCCTGACGATATCCTTTATTTCCTTTTCGCCATTCAGGGTGAGGTCCAGCCTCAGAACATCCGCACCGCTCCCTTTCAGGCCCTTAATGTACTTCAGCATGGAAAGGACTTCCGAGTTGTAGATAAGGGTCCGGGTGCCCCAGCGCTTAACCGGGAAGCTCCTATCCTGCCGGTCGAGGAGCTGCACTTCACTTCCGGGTTTGAGGACATTCCGGTCAATGAGAGGTTTGAGGAGGTCGTTTTCCGTTATGAGCAAGAGTTCCCGGCCGTGGACCGTAAGCTCGATTTCTTCGGTTTTTCCGCAGGCTTCGAGGGCCTCGCAAACGGCCCTGATTTCTTTCATGTTCAGTTCGCTTGAAAGGCCTACCCTGTAGGCTCCGGCTTTTTTGAGGGTGTCGACCGTAAATGAATTAAAAGGAGTCAGGTCTTTCCGGGCGACAAAGGGGATTCCCAGTTCCTTTGCGAGCTGTATGGTCCCGAAGTCGGAACAGGCTACAGTGAAGCCGGCTTCTTTCACAGCTCTCAAAAGGGGGGTGAGAGCTTCCATTTCCCGGTCATGGGCAATCAGCGGGAGGGTAAAAACGATTTCAAGCCCTTTCTTGAGCAGGAACTTCAGTCTCTTCCGGTATTCAGGAGACCTCAGCTCATGGAAGCTTTCGATTGGGATATAAACGATATCCGCCTTCCCTTCCACTGCCTGGAAGAGGCCTTCCGGGCTGTTTACCTCGACACTCAGTCGCAGGCTCTGCGGGTTTTTTGCGGAAGTGGAACTTTCGGACTCTGTTGGCTTTGCGGAGGCGGTCCCGGAAACTTCTGCCTGGGTATCTTCTGCTCCGGAAACTTCGGCTTCGTTTTTGTACAGGTGGGCAAGGTCCGAAAGCTGCGGGTGTTTTAGCTCTTTTTTTCGTATGCCCGTTGACTTTTCCAGCAGCAGTTCCAGAGCCTGCCGCCTTGCGCTTTTGAGGGCTCCGACGGGGATGAAGATTTCTTCGTCGGCTTCTATCTTGATGGTCCCGACGTCGTAAGGGGTTTCTCCGAGCTGTTCCATTGCTTTCCTGATCGCCTCTTCTATGGTTGGAGATTTTTGGGCTGGCTGGACAACGTACTCGTCTTCAAACTCCACGAAATCCACGGAGTCCACGTAGTCCACGGGACTTTCTCCGGAACTTTTTCCTGGAATTTCGCCAGGGCTTTCGACTGTGACCTTAAGCCGCTCGCCTTTCCTGGCTGTGACCCTGATGTTTACGGGCAGGGGTTTTACTTTCATCTCCTGCAACCCTTCCAGAAAGCTCCTGTCGGTTGAGAGGAACACCTCGTCCTGGGGGTTGACGACTTCTCCCGTTTTGAAACTGATCTCAAGGGTTACTTTTTCCCCTTTCTTTGCCCTTTCCACGTGCTTTCCGTTTTTCGAGATGATGCCGTTTACCAGGGACCCGAGCATCCCGGTTTTGGTATTGACCCGGGTGTGGATCCCGATTCCGTCGTTCACTTCGATTTCTTCATGGAGGGTGAGGGTTATCCGGCCGTAGGGTTTGGAGCGGACGACTTTTTCGACTTTGCCGAGGTAGACCCCGTAATCCGAGCCGTATTCGAGATGGGCGACTGCCCGGTCCCCGAGGATGAAGCCTTTCGTAAAGCCCCGGCTGAAGAGTTTTGCAAGTTCCTTTTCTTTCTGTGCAAGCTCTTCCGGGCTCAGGTATTTCCCGCTTTTGCAGATCCGCTCGACTGCTTCTTTGTAGATTTTCGAGCTGCCTGTTACGTATTCGGGCTTTTTCATCCGGCCTTCGATTTTCAGGCTTTCGACTCCGCTTGCTACGATTTTGTCCAGGCCGGGAAGCGTGCAGAGCTCGGCGCAGCTCAGGGGATATTCTCCCCCCATGATTTCGGTTTGTGGCTTTCCGTCCACGAGGGTGTCGTACTTCCACCTGCAGGGCTGGGCACAGGCTCCCAGGTTTCCGCTCCTGTCACTTACGAAACTGCTGAAGAGGCACCTGCCCGAATAGGAGTAACAAAGGGCTCCGTGGACGAAGACCTCGACCCCAATCTTCGAAGAGTCCACGATGTCCCTGACCTCGGCAGTGCTGAGTTCCCTTGAGACAATTACCCTTGAAGCCCCGAGTTCTTCCACAAAACGGACCCCTGCCTTATTGTGGATTGTCATCTGGGTGCTGGCGTGCAGGGGCAGGTCCGGGAAAGTTGCTTTCAGGAGCCTGAACAGTCCAGGATCCCTGAGGATGATTGCGTCAACGCTGGCGGCATAGGCCTGGTCTATTAAATCAAGGGCAGGCTGGAGCTCGTGTTCCTTTATTGGGATGTTGAAAGCGAGATAGACTTTGACTCCATGGGAATGAGCCTTGTCGATAGCCTTTTCGAGTTCCCTGGAACTAAGGTTCTTTGCGCCCCTCCGGGCGTTGAATTCTCCAGTCCCAAGGTAAACGGCATCGGCTCCGCCTTTAATGGCGGAAAGGAAAGCGTCGTAATCCCCGGCAGGGGCCAGGATTTCCGGAGGGCAGTGGTTTGCGGATGTTTTCTCGGACATGTTAAATCGGGGTTTTTGGAAATAATGATTTTTTTCTGCTTCCAGGTGTATGCGTACAGGCGGTGTTGATGATAATAAAAATCAGGTTATTGGAGCTTAATGGTGTTTTTTAGCATAAAAAGGGGTGGTTCTATATTATTTTATCCCAGCCCCATCCGGGCGCCGATTGTCTTATGATTGGTGTTTTTTTCTTTAATCAGGGAAGTATCGGTGTCGGCAAAATTTTGGGTAATCGATATATTTTATGCCTTTGTGGGTTTGTTTAGTTTGCTTCACTCTCCGAAGTAACTTTTGAACAATCAGCTTGCAGGTCCCCGGGCCCTCACCGATCGAGCTTGCGAGACTGGTTTTTTCAAAAAAGTTTATAGATAAGATGTTTCATGGATAAGACGTTTAAATTTAATATGAGCAAATTCGCGCTCATATAAAGCGTTCCCAATCTAAGAGTATATGCATATTTGTATGGAAATATTTATATATTTTAAACCCAATGAATGGGTGTTGAAAATAAAGAGACGTATAATAAGCTGTTGTTAAAAACCAATTTTTGTTTTTATCAAAGAGTTCTATACAATCTTATTTTTAAACTATCAACTAACAAACAAAACAAAGGTGAAACAAAAATGGCTTTTAATGACAGAAATTTCAGAGGAAATAATAATTTCGGCGCTCCCAGAGAAATGCACAAGGCAACCTGTTCAGACTGCGGTGTTGAAACCGAAGTACCTTTCAAACCTGACCCTGAAAGACCTGTTTACTGTAGGGACTGTCTTCCTAACCACAGGAAACCCAGAGAAAACAGGTACTAAGTGTTCTTTGTGTAACTTAGGTTACATCAACACTTATTTCTTTTCTACTTTTTTTAAATACATCCTGAGCTCGGAATATACTTTTTTCTTAACCCGGTAGTCGATCTCCTCGACCTCATCGTTTCTCATCGTTTCTCATCGGAGCTGTTCTTAGATAATCAATCAGATTCTCAACCTGGGGTGGCTGTTATACTGGCCACAGCAAGCTCGGCCAGTTTGAGTTTTTTCACATTCCGGCCTTCACCAACGGAAAACAAAAGTAAATCCCGTATGATTCAGGGGCATGTTATTGTATTTGGACATGTGAACTTATGATGTAAATTTTGATACTTTCATATAAAAAACGTCTTTATATTTTGATGCAATATTTTACATGGGGGCTTTTTTTCATTTCAGTCAGATCCGCAGGAGAGATCCGTAATGTGGGGAGCCTGGAATGATTGTGCTTTGATGCGAAAAGGTATCAGCCTGCCCCTTGCTGAAAGTGGTTGAGGTAAAGGGGGAAATTACACATGAAAGTTCTGGCAATAAACTCCAGTCCCAATATGGATAAAGGCAACACGGCCCTGATATTGAATCCCTTTCTTGAAGGGATGAAAGAGGCCGGGGCAGAAGTAGAACTCTTCTATACAAGGAAGCTCAATATCAATCCCTGTACCGGGGAGTTTAACTGCTGGCTAAAGACACCGGGTAAATGTTACCAGAATGACGACATGAACATCCTGTATCCCAAAATCGATGAGGCTGACGTTATAGTCTTTGCCACTCCGGTTTATGTGGATGGGGTCACAGGTCCGATGAAGAACCTGATTGACAGGATGCTTCCCAGGGTAGAACCCTTTTTCGAGCTGCGCGACGGGCACTGCCGCCATCCCGTGCGCGGGGGACCGAAGGCCCTGAAATTCGTGCTGGTTTCCAACTGCGGCTTCTGGGAAAAGGATAATTTTGATCCCATGCTTGTGCACATGAAAGCCTTTTGCAGGAATGCATCCGCCGAGTTTGCAGGAGCCCTTCTGCGCCCTCACGGGGGAGCGATGCCTGCAATGCTTGAAATGGGGGAACCGATAGGGGACATTTTCGAGGCCGCAAAAGAAGCAGGCCGCCAGCTTGCAAAGGGGCAGCCGATGGCGCAGGAAACCCTTGACACCGTTAGCCGTGAACTCATGCCGAGGGACATGTACGTGCAGGTTGTAAACCAGTACTTTAAGCAGTGCCTGGAAGCCCCGGCGAAACAATAAAAGCAGAGCGTTTCCTTCTCTATTTTATTTTTTCTCCTTACTGAAGGCGGGATAAATTGATAGGGATACCTACTAAATGGATGCCTATCTTAATTGCATCACTATGGTTTTTGGAAGGGTGCGGCTTTTTCGAACGGGACTTACCCGGTTGGAGAGTTGAAAGCCGAAACTTGCTTGCAAAGCAGGAAACTGCGCAAATCCTATATACTTTGAATTTTATAAAAATGCGAAGATAAGATTTAATACATTCCGGGATTGGCTTAATTATCTGCTTTCCTGAAAAAGAGATTCTGGAAAATGCCATGCTTAATGCACCAGAAATCTATAATAGTTCTCGAGTCTCAGGAGCCACGGAATTGGTGGTGCTCCCGGATGATTAAGCATGAACTTACAACATTGCCCTTGCTGCTTTGGAGTCGGGTGTGGGATGGGAGAAAAACTGAGAAAGTCCGGTATTGATGTTGTTGGGGATATTCCCTGGGAAACGCACTTCTGTCAGCTCTACCGGACAAAAAAAGATTTAATGGACGTGCTTATTCCATATTTTAAAGCGGGGCTGGAAAATAATGAACTTTGCATGTGGGTCATGCCCCAAATCCTTGAAGTAGAAGAGGCAAAAGAAGCCCTGAAGAAGGCTGTTCCTGATATTGATGCTTATCTGGATAAAGGACAACTTGAAATTATTCCCTGCACTCACCGGCATGTAAAAGAGGCTGACGTAAAAGCTGATGATGTAAAAGAAGATGTTTTCGATTCGGAGAGCGCCTTAAGCAAATGGGTTGAAAAACTCAATGAGGCCCTGGCAGGTGGTTATAACGGATTAAGGTTGGGCGGGAACACTTTTCGGCCGGGCAAAAGAGATTGGAACGATTTTATAGGTAATGAGGGAAAAACGGTCCCTGGCGATAGAAATTACCGGATGATATCCCTATGCACCTGTTTCCTCAACAGTCTCGACGCAACAGGGATAATCGATGTGGTCGCAAACCATCATTTTGCTCTGGTCAACAGGGATGGAAACTGGGAGCGGATGGAAAGTTCCAGACACAAAAAGGCTGAAGAGACAGCCACTCATACAGCCACTCATACAGCCACTCATACAGCCACTCATACAGCCACTCATACAGCTGCTCAAACAGCTACCCAAACAACTACTCAAACAGCTACTCATACAGCTGCTCAAGCCACAGAAAAGCAAGCATATGAGGCGCTGTGCCGGAGAGAACAGGGCATCAGCCTGAAGTCGGAGAGCATCCTTTCACCTGCTCAAGAGACGGCTAACCTGGAGCTTGCCGATATCGTTGATACCCATGCGATCCAGTCCCTTATGGATGATTTTTATAAGCTTGCCCACATTCCCATGAGCCTGGGGGATCTCAAGGGCAATATTCTGGTAGGCGTCGGATGGCAGGAAATCTGCACCAGATTCCACAGGGTTCACCCCGAAGCCTGCAAACACTGCATAGAAAGCGACACAAAGCTTGCAGCGGGCGTTTCCCCGGGAGAGTTTAAGCTGTACAAATGTAAGAATAACATGTGGGACATAGCAACCCCTCTCATTGTGGGCGGCCAGCACGTAGGTAATATCCTATCAGGCCAGTTTTTTTTTGATGAAGAGCCCCTGGACTATGAGCTTTTCCGGGCTCAGGCAAGGAAATACGGCTTCAATGAAGAGGAATATATAGCAGCGCTTGAAAAAGTTCCGCGTTTGAGCAGGGAGGCTGTGAACACAGGCATGTCCTTTTTCATGAAGCTTGCCCACATGTTCTCACAGTTAAGCTACAGCAATATCAAGCTGGCCCAATCGCTGGCGGAACGCGAAGTCCTGGTGGACGCGCTCAGGAAGAGTGAAGAGCGATTCCGGACTCTGGCTGAAAATTCTCCGGACTTAATTGCCCGTTATGATGGACAAAGCCGCCATATGTATATCAATCCTGCTGTTGAGGAAATTTCTGGCTATCCTCAGGAAGAAATCATCGGGAAGACCTATAGTGAACTGGGAGCAGATCCGGAGATTGCGAAGTTCTGGGAAGGGCATCACCGGAATGTTTTTGCCACAGGGAAACCCGAAACAGTAGAATTCCAGTATACATCACCCCAGGGAAAGGAATACTACTTTAATGCGCGAATAGTGCCGGAGTTTGTTGACGGGGAAGTTTCCTCCGTTCTTGCTATTTCCCGGGATATTACGGATAAAAAAGAAGCGGAAGCCAGGTTGAAAGAAACCCTCGATAATCTGGAGGAACTGGTTGAAGAGCGGACCAGGCAGCTGGAACAGGCTTATAAGTCGCTGAAAGAAAGCGAAAAAGGCCTGGCGGAAGCTCAAAGAATGGCTCATATCGGAAACTGGAGCTGGAATATCAAAACTGATGAATTGTTCTGGTCTGATGAGGTTTATCGTGTCTTCGGACTAAATCCGCAGGAATTCAAAGTAACTTATGATTTGTTTTTAACTTATGTACACCCCGAAGATCTGGAACGCCTGCTTAATGCTATTAATGAAGGCCTGAACGGGAGACCCTATGATGTTGATTACCGGATTATCCTGGCTAATGGTGAGGAGCGCATAGTCCACACAGAAGCAGAGATTATTTTTTATGAGGGAACTGTCCCTGTTCAAGCAAAGGGAATAGTTCAGGATATTACCGAGCGCAAAATGGCTGAAGAAGCCATGGAAAAAATGGAGAAATTCCGGATAAAAGAAATCCACCACCGGATAAAGAATAACCTGCAGGTAATCTCCTCACTACTCAGCCTCCAGGCAGAAGCCTTCCGGGACAGGGACGTGCTTGAAGCCTTCAAAGAAAGCCAGAACCGTGTATTTTCAATGGCTCTCATCCATGAGGAGCTCTACAAAGGAGAATCCACGGATACCCTTGATTTTGCAGCTTATCTTCGGAAGCTGACTGCAGACCTTTTCCGTTCATACAAATTGGGAAGTGACAAAATCAAACTGAAGCTGGACCTTGAGCAGGTTTATCTTGGCATGGATACTGCAATACCTCTTGGCATTATTGTAAACGAACTGATTTCAAACGTTCTGAAGCACGCTTTCCCCTCCGGAAGCGGAGGCGAAATTCACGTAAACCTCTGCAAAAATGAAAGTTTTGCCGCAAACCATGCCAGTCCCGGCCCGGGTCCCTCCTGTGAGGATAAAAAGGGCTTCCATTACCTGCTCACAGTAGCGGACAACGGAAAAGGCATCCCTGAAGATATAGAGTTCCAGCATGCGGATTCCCTCGGACTCCAGCTGGTAAATATTCTTGTTGAACAGATAAATGGCTGTATAGAACTCAAAAGAGAGCACGGAACAAAATTCGCGATCCGGTTTAGCAATATACGTGACATATAAATGTCCCGGGTATAGTCTTACTTTGTGGATTTCAATCCCTCTTCAGACGGCTAAACCAGGAAAACCAGCCGGATGAAATTCCCGCTGCAGAATACTTTTTAAAGTATAAAACCAGTAGCAGATCATTCATTTAACTGTACGTTCAGGAAGTTTTGACTGGATAGTATGAGTATCGGTATTGGCAAAATTTTGAGTAATCCGATACATGACATATTTTATGCCCCTGGGGGTTTGTTTACTTTGCTTCACTTTCCGGAGCAACCTTTGAACAATCAGCTTGCAGATCCCCAGGCTCTCACCGGTTGAGCCTGCGATGCCGGCTTTTCCAAAAAAGGTAATGGACAAAAGCATTTGACAAAAAAGTTCAAATTTGATATTTCCAGCTTTGAGCTCAACGGCCCGTATCAGAAATTTGAGCCATTTCAGTCACTCGGTTCCCAGGATCCATTTCCATAGGGGGACATAACTGATTCCATCTTCTTCTTTTTCGAGGTTCTTCGTGAGCAGGACCAGCCTGGAAACCCTGTCCCCGAAATGCTCTTTGAATTCTAGCAGGGCATCGATTTCTCCTGCCCTTATGCGGTCCGTATAACTGCAATTTATACCTGTAAGCATTTGATCCCTGCCTTTTATGACAAAATCCACTTCTCTTTTTTCTTTCCAGTAAAAGAATTCCGCTTTTCTTCTCTTCAACTCTATAAAGGCAAGGTTTTCCGCAAGCCTCCCTTCGTCGGCGGAAAAGGTGAATGCTACTGAATTCCGGAGCCCGTTGTCTATGCAGTAGACCTTCCTGGGCATTTTGATTGAGATCGAATCTTTAACCGAGTAGGAAAAGAAGTTCAGCTGGTAGATGAGGTAGGCCTGTTCCAGGTAAAGCAGGTATTCTTTGAGGCTGTTTACGGAGAGCCCTGTGGCGTTTGAAATTTTCGAATAGCTCAGGAGGGTGGAGACGTTTGCCAGGGAATAATTCGCAAGTTCGATAAGTTTCGCACTTTCCCGGATTTTCCGGCCCACGACTATGTCCCGAAGGAGGATGCTGTTGAAGTATTCGGTTAGCCGAAGGTGGTTGATGTCCGAATCTTCCTCCAGGACGACTTCGGGAAAACCTCCTTTGAAGAGGTATTTGTTGAAATGGTGCAGAACCTCGTTTCCCTGGACGTCGGGGTCTTTCAGTTCAAAGCCCACGAAATCCAGGTACTCTTCAAAGGAGATGGGAAAGATGTGCTGTGTGATCATCCTCCCGGTCAGGAGGGTTGCAAGCTGGTCAGAGAGCATGGTACTGTTCGAACCGGTTAGCATGAATTTGATTTCTTCTCCGTAGAGGTCGTAGAACTTCTTGACCCACTGTTCCCAGCCTTCGATGTTCTGGATTTCATCCAGAAAGATGTATTTTCTCCCTTTCGGCGCATGTAGCTCGATATACTCAGCAAAGATGCGGTCGAGTATCCCTATGCTTTTGTCCTCGAAAGGTTCGTCAAGGTTGAAGTAGAGGATATTTTCAGGTTCCACTCCCTGCCCGATCAGGTAGTCTATTGCCTGGTACATCAAAGTCGACTTTCCGCACCGCCTGACCCCGGTTATGCAGACGACCTCCCTTATGTCCAGAAGCTTCAGGATCTTTTCAAGGGTCCGGGGACGTGAGATCCTCTTTTTGGATTCAGGGACTTTGCCCTCTGTCCACCAGGGGTTCCACATCTTCATGAGCTGCTTCATAAGGAAGTATTTGTGTGGCGAGTATTTATATCTTTCATTATAATGACGATTTTAGCTGTAAATATCATCATTATAATGATGATTATTGATTAAAACACCATCATCATAATGAAGGTTATTTAAATGAAAGTGGATTTTTGAGAAATCGGATTAAAGGTGAAATGAAAATTCATTAATGAAAATGCATTAAAGGTACAAAACATCAAAAAGTGTTTTTTTATGCTATATATTTAAGAATCATGCTGGAAAAGCGCTATAAATGGTATTCGAAGTTGTGCATAAAATTCATCTACCGAATCCAGATGAAGATTATTTATAACATTTTTAAGCAAAGAGATAGGGGGGTAATTTTCTGGAAATACCGAAATTTAAGAGATTGCCAAAACATATTGCCATAATACCGGATGGTAATAGAAGATGGGCTCTGGCTAGAAGGCTGGAAAAACATGAAGGATACAAATATGGAATAATTCCAGGCCTGGAAGTATATGATATATGCGTGAAAGCTGGAATAGATGAAGTTACTTTTTTTGGATTTACCCAGGATAACACAAAAAGGCCTCAGGTTCAAAGAAAAGCTTTTGTAGACGCCTGTATCAAATCAGTTCAAGAGATTGCTAAACGTGATGCCAAAATACTTGTAGTAGGGAATACCGATTCAGATATCTTTCCAGAAGAGCTGCTTGAATATACAAAGAAAACTAAAGTTGGGGAGGGGAAAATAAAGATAAATTTTTTGATAAATTATGGCTGGAATTGGGATTTAAAGTATGCATTTGATAACCCTTCGGATAATAAAAAATTGGAAGAAAACATTGCATCGGCAGACATCCCAAGAATAGATTTACTTATTCGCTGGGGAGGAAGAAGCAGGCTCAGTGGAATGCTCCCAATCCAGACAGTATACTCAGACATATATGTAGTTGATGAAATGTGGCCGGATTTTAAGCCAGAAAACCTGTATAATGCACTGGAATTTTATCAAGACCAGGATATTACATTAGGCGGGTGAACTGCTGCATGTTAAAGCAGTGCGGCTTCCTGGCTCATACCTTTCTACAATGAGAATAAGTCTCCAGGCTCTATTTTCTGTTCCAGAGGTGCAGATTGATTCTTTCCTGTTTGGGCTGTTTTGGAATTAAAGTGAAAATCTGTAGACCGAATCTGAATTTCAAGGTTCTGTGAAAGGAAGCTGCTAAATATGAAAACAGATTCTCTTCCTACTCCCAAATATTTTATATAGATTCGCACTCCATATTTTACTAGCGACAATTGCAAAAAATAGTGAAATTTAAGCAGGTTTGTTACAAAGCTTTCTTCCTAACATAATTTCAGAGTATAAATTTGTTTCAGGATAGGGTCATTTGTCCCTGTATTTCGGAATTATTTAATTTCGCGTTGTATCAAGGTTTGCGTTAAGTTCACTATAGCCACTCTAAATGGTGCTGCATTATTTTGCATGTTTGCGATTCATGTCTCAAAATCAGCAACAATGACTGAAATTTACTGATCAAGAGATTGGTTGGGGGTAATGAATGAAAACCAGAAATAGACTGTACCCAATAGTTGTAGCTTTATTCCTTTTGCCTTTCATATGCGCAACTGCGTCCGCTGAGATGGCACAGGGAACAGAAACTCAGATAACCACAGATGAATCAGAGCAGTTTCGCCCTGCTATCTGCGGTGATACGATAGTGTGGACAGATGATCGCAACGGAAACTACGATATATATATGTACAATCTCTCAACTTCCGAGGAAACCCGGATAACTACAAATGACGTATTTCCGGAGGATTATTCTGCTATCTATGACAACAAGATAGTGTGGACAGATTCTCGCAATGAGAACTCTGATATCTATATGTACGACTTCTTCACTTTGACTGAAACCCGAATAACCACAAGTGAATCTGACCAATTCTGGCCTGCAATCTATGGAGATAATATATTGTGGATAGATTTGCGCAATGGAAACGATGATATCTATATGTACAATCTCTCCACTTCCGAAGAAACTCAGATAGCCACAAATGAATCGATGAGCGATGATCCCTTTATTTATGGGAACCGGATAGTGTGGGAGGATGATCGCAATGGATATCCAAACTTCGATATTTACATGTACGATTTAGCCACTTCAATGGAAACCCAGATTACCACCAATGAATCAGTTCAGAGTTATCCTGCTATTTATGAAGACAGGATAGTGTGGCAGGACGATCGAAATGGAAACTACGATATTTACATGTACAATCTCTCCACTCAGACGGAAACTCAGATAACTGCAAATGAATCTGACCAGAAGTTCCCTAAAATCTATGGGGACAGAATTGTCTGGATGGATAGTCGCAATGGAGGAAGCTGGAGTAGCTGGCCCGCTGACGGAAACTTTGATCTCTACATGTATGATCTTTCAACTTCCAGGGAAATTCAGGTTACCAGCAATGAGGCATATCAGGGAGATCCTGAGATATATGATAACAGGATAGTGTGGACAGATGGTCGCAATGGAAACCAGGATATCTACATGTTTACTCTGGCTCCTGCTGTTGAGCTAACACCTCTTGATAGAACGAACGATCTCAAAGCCTATGTAGAAAATACTCTCTCAAGTAACATGGGGACGAAAAAAGCTCTTATCAGAGATCTTGACGAATCGATAAGTTTCCTTGAAACGGGTAAGGACTCAGAAGCTGTTCTCTCTCTTGAAGCTTTTATTAATCTCGTTGACAGAATGAATAAATTCAACAGAATTTCTGCTGCTGAAGCGGATTATATGATTACGGAAGCAAGGGGAATTATCAACCAGATAAATGCTCAGTAAAACATTTAATTTTTGAAGTGAGGAAATATTCTATTTTCAGGATCATTTCCTCTAATTTTTTACCATTCCCTAAGTGTTAGTTTTCAAAATATCCTATACTGGACCGCTGAATATTGAATGAAAGCTTTTTTTCATTTTCTACTTCATTTGAAATATATCTTTCCTGCCGGCGGTCTGCTGGAATCTCCCTTGAATACATTTGTTATGAAAAGGATAAAAAAGTGAAATTGAAAGTGAAATTGAAAACCCCGTTATTTTGCAGCTTTATAAGGGGCACTTTGCGGGGCTTCTTTAGATTAAGTGATTCTTTTTCCTCTCGTGAGCTCCTCTCCGGATTTTGAATCATAACTTTGTAGCTATGATTGAAACCAGATTAAAGTAGTTTCCACCTTCAGCTTCCATCATTCCTATATCCCTCCGAGCATATTCGTTATCACACAAAAGCCAATCCTGCCAGGATTCTTTTAAGCAATTTAACTCTTTGTATTCTTTAATACTTACCAAATCGGAGTTTTTCCATAAATTACACCACCAATCACCTGAGTGTAGAGTTAAAGTCATATCATCACACCAGTATGGCACCAATTCTGCTGGAACTCCATTTGTAAATTCCTGCTTCAAGCCCGGAACTGCAACTGCGATTTGCCCTCCTTTTTTTACGAGTGGAGCAAAATACTTTGTCAAATAATCTTTTTCAACCCCGAAATAGTGATAGGCATCTATACTGATAGCAGCATCAAAAAATTCATTTGCAAAAGGCAAATCGTGGGCTTCTGCGTGTATTGGTATTATTTTATCTTCCAGTCCCATTGACTTAATTCTCTCATAGTTATCTGTCGCACTTATCCAGAGATCAGTTGCAAAAACTGTAACATCATATTCTTTTGCCAGGAATATTGAGGTCAGCCCTCTCCCACATCCAAGGTCAAGTATTCTCATGCCTTTCTCAAGCTTCAAGGATTCGGACACTTCTTCAAGAACCTTCATTGCGTTTGGTCCCATCATGTTTTCTTTAACAAAATCAAAATCGTATCTGTTACTTTTTGTAAACGTCATCATGACCACTTTTCGTTATTCTATTCCAGATTATTTCATGGAGTTTGTTCCATAGAATTCTTTACATGTTCAGTGTAACCTTTGCCACGTATCGTTCTTTTATTCGAACTAATGTATTCAGTCGGTGTAGCCTTTAACTTAACAACTTCACTTTCATATGCTAGAACCTTTCATATGCTTGAACGATAGTATTAATATCGTTCAGAAAGATAACCGTTTTACTCTACAATAAACTGAAATGCAGTGAAAAGATGGATGAAAAATTACTTGCAAAAATCGGATTGAACAGGTATGAGAGTTCAGTTTACCTGACACTCCTAAAACAGGATTCTATGGAAGCAAGCAAATTATCACATGCATCGAAAGTCCCTATAGGTAAGATCTACGAGGTTCTCAAAGCCCTCAAAAACTATGAGCTTGTCGAAATCCTGCCGTCACGGCCGCAGAGATACCGGGCGGTTGATCCTGAAAGAGCATTTAAGCTCATGTACAAAAGAAAAGAGGAAGAAGTACTCAATGAGCTCAAAATGCTTAAAGAAACATTTGATGAAATCGAAAGGGAACTTTGCAACGACAATTCGCCACAAAATGTTGAAACTGTCTTCTGGCCTGACAGGTTCCGTAATAATGAACTGGATGAAATGGTGGCTTCGTCTTTTGAGAAAATCGAGCATGAAATATGTGTTGTAATCCATAGTAAGTACAGACCTGGAAGATCGGAGCTATATGATTCCGCGGTATCCACCTTTGCCAAAGCTTATTTGAGTTTGGTACCGCGCGGCGTAAAAGTTAAAATGTTGGACCCGGGATCACAGCTACTGCCATCTTTAAAAGAGCTTATTAATTCGATAGAAGACCTGTCATTTAGACGCAATGTTAAGGACCTGATGGAAGTAAGAATTTTAGAAACCGAATACAATTTTGTAATCATTGATTCCAGGATAACCCTGCTCGATATTGAAGACCAGTTCAATACGGGTAGAAACCTCGGTATGACAAGAATATATGATGAATCATATGCAAAGCGATTCAAGGCAAAATTTGATGAACTCTGGAAAAAGGGTGAATTGTTTATCTGACATTCATTTCACAAGACCCGCTAAACCTTGAAGAAAAGCGGGGGGAGTATGAAGTTTTGCAGGCTGCTTGCCTGTGAGGGGATTGCAGAGGAGATGTCTGCTGAAATCTTTACCCGAATACGTTTGTTAAGACAAAGTTAGGAAAAAGGAAATTGAAAAACCGTAATTTTTGCAACTTTAGAAGGAGCACTTTGCAGGGCATTTTTCGGATTACTCGATTTTATTCTTTTACCCTCCTTGCTAAAAAAGTAGAACTGTCTCCAAGATGAATTCTAAATTCGCCTTCCAGTACATCTTTTTCTTTCATCCTGACCCAACCACTACCCGAGGCGGGGTCGCACTCATCATTTCCTTCCCAGGTAAATTCGAACCTTTTGCCATCAACGTAATCAACAACCCTCCCGTCGATATCCCCATAAACCAGACCAAATTGAAAATGCCCCAGGTTGTCTGGCTTTATCATAATATAGGCCTGAACTTCCATATTGAAATAGTCTTCATCCCACATTTCCATCTCATAAATGTGCCATGTTCCTGTGAAGTCCATAATTTTGGCTCTTCCCCCTATAATCCATTCATCTAAAATATATTTCATCGGTCGTCGGGCTGCTTCAATCATCCCCGAATCCATTTCAAGAAGCCTGAAAAATCGACAACTAAAAAACTTTAGTTCTCTTATCCACAGAATCTATATAAGATTTAAACAGCATAAAACTAGATATACCATTTTCGGACAGGTGTAATCATGCTTATCCAGTATATCCAGGCAGCCCTTGAAAAAGCTGGATACGAAATAATTGATAATAAGGAACCCTATTACGGGGAGGTTCCCGAACTTGAAGGTGTATGGGCTACCGGCGAGACCCTTGAAGAATGCCGCAGAAACCTGGAAGAAGTCATCGATGAATGGATTATTTTCAGGTTGAGGAATGGACTGCTTCTGCCCCGGATTGGAGAGCATATTATCAAAGAACCGGGAAACATCGTGATGGAAAATGAAAGTGCGTGAGGTTATAAAACTCCTCGAAGCCGATGGCTGGTATCTGGTCGCTACGAGAGGCAGCCACCGGCAATATAAGCACTCGAGCAAACCAGGCCGGGTAACAATCGCAGGTCATAGCCGAGATGATCTTGCTCCGGGGACATTGAACAGTATATGAAAGCAAGCTCAGTTGAAAATGGAGGATTGATCATGTACCGTTTCCTTGTTGTGATCGAAAAAGCAAACAACAATTATTCAGCATATTCCCCTGACCTTCCAGGCTGTGTAGCTACCGGCTCCACCCGGGCTGAGGTAGAACAAAATATCCATGAGGCTATTGAAATGCATGTCCAGGGACTGCTTGAAGACAATTTGCCAATTCCGGAATCGGAATCCTTTGCTGAGTATGTAGCTATTGCTGAAAAACCTTCCACCAGCTCAGAAGCTGTGTAAATCCCAATTCAGTTAAAATATATTTTTTCGGTTTGCGGGCTGCTTTGATCTGATCCTCTCCCGCTTCCGCCTGTCCGAATTCGAGCGATATAAATCCCCTCCGAAAGTATTCAGCTAAGAAGCGTCAGTTCCTATTTCGCTCATTTTTTTCTTTCTTCAATCCCCCTCAACCAACTCTACCCATAGGAATTTAAGCAAAAAGCCTTATAATCGATATTATGAGGTTCAAAATTATCCTTGAGGAAGACGAAGAAGCCGGAGGATTTATTGCCAGCTGCCCCGGCTTACTAGGCTGTTTTTCGCAGGGGGATACGGCTGAAGAAGCTATCGGAAATATTAAAGAAGCGATTCAGGCCTGTCTGGAATCCCTCGCAGAAGATGAACTGCAGGAATGCATAGGGAAGTCATCCTGCAGAGTGGTTGATGTGGTTGCTTGAATGTCCGGACTTCCTGTAATTTCCGGGATGCAGGCGATTAAAGCCTTTTCTAAAGCTGGCTGGTTCCCTCACCGGCAGGTGGGAAGCCATGTTGTCCTGAGGAAGAAAGGTTCAAAAGTCACTTTGACTGTTCCGAAGCATAAGGAACTGAAACCGGGCCTTTTGAGAAAGTTGATAAAAACTTCAGGACTTACGGTAGAAGAATTCGAAGCTCTTTTGAAGTAAGGTTTGTGGTTTGGCCATTTTTTGGATTATATAGAGTTTTTCCAATCCCATAGCAGTTAAGATATATTTTTTCGGTCGGTGGGCTGCTCCAATCTGCCCCTCCCCCCGCCTCCGCCTATCCGAATTCAAGCGATCGAAAACCCCTCCTCCGGTGATTTTCATTTAAAAGCAGTAAGTTTCCCTCTCGCTCATTTTTCTCACCCGAGTTTCGCTTCGGGAGCACGAGGTCCGTTTCGCTTCGCTCAAGCGGACTGAGAATTTTTCTCAACTTGGCAAGCTGATCTCTGATACTGGCTCCCTCGGGGCTGCTTTTAGAAAATCAATACGACCTTTTGCGTGGAGTGTTTTCGAATTGCAGTGGTACATTTTTCTCTCGATCTCATTTCAGTTAAAATATATTTTTTCGGTCGGTGGGCTGCTTCGATCTAACTCCTTGGAACCGCTTGTCCATGATCCCCTTCAATCTATCAATATGGAAAAGGGTTCTCTATCGAATGAAGTATTCCATTTCGAAAAAAGGTAGTCACTCTTCAGAAAATTCCCAAAACTCTGTATTACATTCTGTTTTTTGCGTAGATTACTAGGATTAGTATTGCAAAAGCAGGTAATCCCAACCAGGCAAATCCAGGCATTGTTATTGGATACCCAGCGATACTTCCTGTTTGTGGACTTGTTAAGAATTTTAGTAAAACAATCAAAGAAAGAAATCCACCAGCGATTAAGAACATCCAAACAACTAAGGTTAAGGAATCATCATCCGAGTACATAATCTAAATACATATTTACAATATTAAATATTTTTGATCTGTTGGTGATATATAATTTGCATTTAGTGAAGAGTTGAGGAGCATATGGCAATATCTTGATTATCGCTTAAAATATGACGTTCAAAAAAGGTGATCTTTTATTTTTTTGACCAATGTTGTAGATAAGCTTGAAAGTTTAATTCCATCATTCCCTTGGATTTTTCCTTCAATCTCTCCTTTTTCATGGTCTGAAAACTTCTGGATAGGTATCGTTTTAGTAACTTTCATTCCATTGCCGTAGAAGTCTGCCCCAAGAGATATTGTGAGATCTGTGTGAGATTCCGAAATATAGATAATAATATCATCAAGCTTTCTCTCCATTGAATCTATTTTTTGTTCCATACATAATTTAGGAATCAATGGAACGAGGGTAGCCACCATCCCATACTGCTTTGCCAAGTCTTTCTGCTCCCTAATTTGCTGGATTCTATCGAAAATATGCTGATTTGAAGGTACTATGGGAATACTCGATTCTAAAGCAAAAATAAGGTTTTCGACATTCCAGCTCATCTCTTCCTGACTCCCAATCTCCCATTTCTGAACTTCCCGACTGACAGCACATGCAATTTCTTCCGTATCAGTACCTTTAGATTCCCGGCACGCGGTCTTTGCTTTCTCCTGGATTTCTTCGAGGAGGGATTTTAGTTTTCGATCGAGGATGGGAAGGCCTTTTCTCATTGTAGCTGTTGCAAAAGGTGCTGCTTCTTCGGCATCTCTCATGAGTTCTGCTGCATGCTCACAATATTTTCTATAGAAATTAAGCTCACCTTTCATAGCATTTAAATCCATATTTTCTGCATTCTGGACTTCTTTTAATGCTTTAGCAAGGTTTTCAACAGCCTCAATGAGCATTTTTTTATTTTCCGATCCCTCTATAGCATTCTTTGCATCTTCAAGGTACGTTTTTAGCTCTTCATTTGCTTCGTTTTGTTCCTTGAAAATTATTGTGTGGAAGGAGCGATAAAAGGGTAGACAAAATTGAGCAGGGTTAAATGAAGTTGAAACTTTTGCAGCTTCTTCAAAAAACTTAATGGCGCTTTCTAATTCTCTTTTATAATCTTCTTCATTTTCAGTCTGTGATGCCTCATAAATTGAAACCTTTCCAAGGGAGTAATTTGCATTCATTTTCACTTCCCTTGATTCATCATTTGTGAGACTTATTAAATCGTTCTTTGCTTGAATTTTATCTGGAACAGCCGAATATGCATAACCTATGGAGTAAGCTACATTAAGTCTTATGTGCTTATTTTCTTCCGATTCGAGTTTGTGTAAATCATCCCAAGCCTGCTGTTTATTGGGAGTTCCTGAATTTATAGAGCAAAGGGCGAATGCCACACCTTCCTTAATATATTTGTCCTCATCTTTTGCTAATCGGTGCAGATCTTCCCATGCCTGTTTCTTATCTGGACAATTTGATAAGACAAATTTAAGTGCCAATGCTGCATTTCCTCTAACAATTGCACTTTCATTTTCTGTAAGCTTATGTATGTCTTCCCACGCTTGTTTTTTGTTAGGCACTTCTAAATAAATATGTCCAAGGGAAAATGCTGAATTCCTTTGCACCTCTTGGTCCTTGTGTGTCATGAGATTTATTAAGTCGTCCCATGATTTTTGTTTGTCAAGGACATGCGGTAAAACAAGAAAAAGGGTAAATGCTGCACTTCCTCTTACAGAATTTTCTTCATCATTCAAAAGGCGTATTAAGTCATCCCAAACTTCTCGTTTATTAGGAATCTCTGCAAAAGTAAGATCAATGAAAGTTGTTATGCCTGACCTAACATCACTATTTTTATGGTTTACACGTTTATGTAAATCCTCCCATGCTTTTTTCGTATTTGGAACATGGGAGAAGGCATAAGCGAGAATATTTGATGTTGTACATATCAACTCTTTATCTTCATAAGTCAGGAGTTCAATCAAATCATTCCATGCTTTTTGTTTATCAGGAACATGGCGGAAAACATCTATTAAACACTCTGTTACATATGACTTCACATAGCCATTATTTTCGGTAACTGTAAATTTCACTAAATCTTGCCATATATTTTGTTGATCTGAGATTATTTTAAAATTCTTTTTTAGTTCTTTCAATGCTTCCCTACGTTCCATCGGGTCGGAACTTGAGTATTTTCTATAGAATTCCTCTTGACCGAACAAATAACTGCACCACTATCCATTAACACCTTTAAAAAATAAAACAATTCCCATTTGTTGTTCAAACATTTATCAAGTCAATTAAAATATATTTTTCTGGTCAGCGGGCTGCTCCAATCTGCCCCTCCCCCCGCCTCCGCCTGTCCGAATTCGAGCGATCGAACCCCTCTCCGGCAATGTTCTTTAAAAGCAGCAAGTTTCCATCCCTCTCATTTTTCGCTTCCCTCTATACCAATTATGTAAAAATATATTTTTCAGTTGAGGGTTTCTTCACTCTGAATCTTTGGATACTCTTGCCTATGGAGAATGATAAAAAGTCAAAAAATTAAGTGTTTTTTGATTTATGGAGCTGTAGTTTACACTTTTAATTATTTCCATTCATTTGTATATCTTTAAAAACATATTCTTTATTATTTCTTTATATTTGTTCCAAAAAATATCATATTTTATAGCTAAAAACGCAGATATGAGCATAGTTGTATCTAAAAACGCAGACATGAACATATTATATGGAAGTAATATTGACATATGGTCAACAATGTAAAAGGTTGTTACTACAAAAGCTATGAAATATACTGCCTTAGTTATATATACGACTAATTTTGCCTTTTCATCTGCATTTCTTTCGATAGTCACGAGGAGTTCTTTCCTATATTCTTGTAGCTTCCCCTCTAGCTCTTTTTCTTTTGTATTGTTTTTAATCTCACTTTTTTTGTCGTCTTCAGGATTTTTTTGAATCTCACTTCCCAGATTAGTGGATTGAAAATGTTCAAACATTTCAGGTGCTGTCAACTCTATGAATTGATTATCAGGGATGTTTGGATTAGAATCAAACCAAATAAATTGTTTTCTAAGCTTGTCAGATAGTTTTTTCAATCCAGTAGGAGTATTTTCATATTCTATGTACCTTGTGTGGGAAATATCAAATGGAGCAGGGATTCCATTCTTTTCTTTTATTAAAGTGGTTCCTGGTTTTATTGCGTGTCTTATACCTAGCTCATAAAATACGTTAGGATTTGGATAAGTAATGTCAGCTACCACATAATCGGATTTAATTATTCTTTTAAATATATCACTTGTAATTCCACCAGGGGCTTCAACATCGTCGGAACGTATTACCTCTAAATCAGGCCTTGAATTTAAGATTGCTTCTTTAATTAAATCATCATATCGAGTTCGAAGTTCTTCAGCAGTGATGCTCAACTCCCCATATTTTTGGTCGCCTATTGCCATTATAACAAAGCAACTCTTTTTCATGTTTCAGTAATCACTTTTAGCTAATTTAACTTTTTCTAAATTTGTGGCTTCATTCTGGGTTTTTCAAAAAGTTCACCTACTATACCACATAATAAAGTCTTCCATTTAGCCATTACATCTTTCTGCCATTAATTTCGATAACCGTTTGGCTCTTTACTTCTATGGTAGGTAGCTTATATTCAAGTCCTAAATCTGAGAAAGGCACATTTAATCATTAAATATTATTTTATTATAATTTAAAACTTTTTTTAATATTCATGCATTGAAAAATTCTGTTAGTTTCAGCGGATACTTGGGGATTTCCCAACCCTTCAAGTGTTTTCGAAGCAGGAGATAATGTAACCTCACAAAAGCCCTCTGAGGAGAAATCTCAGGCACACAAAGGATAACACAAACACCCACTCAAAAAAATGGCTTATAAGGGCTGTGTGAAAGCTGGATTTTTTAAGTAAAGAAAAAACGTAGTTGTTCAGTTACCTTTGCTCCTAACTTATTTTTCTGTTACACTCAATGCTGATAATTTTCATATTGGCTAATATAAAAATCATTCATTTTGTGTTTTGTATGAAAAGTGATGAGATCCTATTTTTACGTCGCACTCTCATATCGATAAAAAATTTGTTTCCAAAAATACTTCTGTACATCTTTGTTCCAGCTATTATTTTAATAGTTTTATGGAAAGTTCCTCAATTACAGGTGTCACATCTAAGTGGCTCACTTGATGGTCCCGCAGAAGCTGCCGAGCTAGAAAACAAATTCCGGTTAACTATTGCTCAGATTTTAGGAGGAATGGCATTACTGGCTGGACTTTATTATACGCATCGACGTATTACAGCAATTGAAGAAGGACAGATTACAGAGAGATTTACGAGAGCTATTGAGCAGTTAGGGAATAAAGGTCTGGAATTTAGATTGGGCGGGATCTATGCTCTTGAAAGAATAGCAAATGAGTCGGAGAAAGACCATTGGCCTATCATGGAGATTTTGACTGCTTATATTCGGAAGAACTCTCCCAATATTAATATAAATAAGGATGAAAAAAGAGATGGTGAAAAATTATCAATTGATATTCAAGCGGTACTTGATGTTTTAAGAAGAAGAAACAGAGAACATGAGAAGAAAGAATTTCGGGTACTTGATTTGAGTGATACTTATTTAGAGGGGGCTAACCTTGAATGGGCTAACCTTGAATGGGCTAACCTTGAATGGGCTAACCTTAAAGAAGCCAACCTTAAAGTGGCTAATCTTAAAGGAGCTAACCTTACAGGAGCTAACCTTAAAGAAGCCAACCTTAAAATGGCTAACCTTGAATGGGCTAACCTTGAAAGGGCTAACCTTGAAAGGGCTTACTTTAATTTGGCTAACCTTACAGGAGCTTACCTTGAAGGGACTAACCTTACAGGAGCTCACCTTGTGGCTTTCCTTGAAGGGACTACCCTTACAGGAGCTAACCTTACAGGAGCTTACCTTGGGGGGCGCTTGATTTATCACTCGAACAACTTTTGGAAGTGAAAAGTCTTTATGCAGCTAAATTAGATGAAAAGTTACTGAAATCTCTAAAGGAATCAGATCCATCTCTTTTTGAAAAAGTCTCTGAATAAATCGTTAAATTGGTGATATAATTCACAAACTACCAGAAAAAATTTTCACAACTGTGAGGGGTGGGATTCGAACTTGCAGAATTCTTGATAAGGGATTTCAAGAAAAGCATACATAACCAATCAAATCTGTTTTCCAGTACCTGATCTGAGAACCAGAGAAGGGGGATTAAATCAAAACACTTTATAAACATTTAATCATTAAAAACATTTGTTGTGCAAAACCACATGCAAAATAGATTTTCACCTTTCTATATGATAACTTTGCAACTAAAAATTTATTTTCAGTCCATGCAAAACAGCTAAGAGCCAGGATATTTTACAAAAGAAAAAAATGATCTTTATATTGTTGTTTTAAAGTAACGAGAATAAGAAGTTAAGCAAATTAATATTTTCAAACAGATATAACTCTCAAGTTCGAATGATTCAGCTTAACTGTTCAACGAGATCCTCTCTGTCATTCAACAACAGATAGCCTTTAATTTTCCGGGCTAATCTTTCCGGAAGCCTGGCCAATTTTGTAATGTGCTTCCCTTTTATTCTCTTCAAATCGTCTTTTAGTTCATCATAAGAAATTTCCTGCAAAGGAATTGTTACTATGTGCTTTGCCCCTGTCCCCAAAATATCAATTCCCGAAGAAATTTCGATTTCTTCTTTTATTCCAGGTTTCAGACAGATCCTTATCTCGCTCATTTCCTGAGTAAGTCCATCCAGTTTTGCCCCTAAATCCTGACCTACTTTGTTTATATTTTCGACAACAGTATCTTCAGGAACAACTTTCACAGTGGGAATCTGACCAATCACGAAAAGCAGGGTTTCATACTGTTTCGTCAGATCTCTTTCATACCTCATTACTTCAATCTTATTCAGAATATACTCGTTTTCGGGTAGATCTGCTACTTTCGATTTTAAAAGATAAGCAGCGTCCTCCACTTTTTGAGTCATTTCCTCCTGACTCCCAATTTCCCATTTCTGAACTTCCCGACTGACAGCACATGCAATTTCTTCCGTCTCAGTACCTTGAGATTCCCGGCACGCGGTCTTTGCTTTCTCCTGGATTTCTTCGAGGAGGGATTTTAGTTTTCGATCGAGGAGGGGAAAGCCTTTTTTTATTGTAGCTGTAGCATAAGGTGATACTTCTTCTGTTTCAATCATCAATTCTGCGGCCTGCTCGCAGTATTTCCTGTAAAAATTAAGTTCATTTTTCTTTGCTTCAAAGCCTATATTTTCAAAATTTTGGACTTCCTTTAATGCATTATACAGATTTTCAACAGCTTCAAATAATATTTTTTTGTTTTCTGACATAATAATTGTATATTTCAATTCTCTCAAGTGTTTACTAATTTCATCTTCTACCTTTTGTTTTTTAGGAAAAATTATCGTGTAGAATGATCGGTAAAATGGAAAGCAAAAATTAGAAGGGTTGTAGTAGGTGTCTACAAAAGAAGATTTGTCAAAAAAATTGATCGCTTTTTCCAGTTCACTTTTGTAATCGGTTTCATTTTCTGCCACCGATGCTCTATATATTGAAATTTTTCCAAGGGCATGATATGCATTAGCTCTTACCGGTTCATATTCATTTATAGCCAGTTCGATTAAATAGTCCCAAGCTTTCTGTTTATCAGGGATGTCTGAAAAAGCAGACCCAAGTGCTTTTGCTACCGCCTTTTGCACATCCCCTTCTTCATCACTGGTCAGTTTTATTAAATCTTCCCATGCTTTTTGTTTATCTGGGATGTCTGAAAAAGCAGACCCAAGTGAATATGCTGCATTCATTCGCACCCATCGGGCTCCATCTTCGGTTAGTTTGTGCAAATCTTCCCACGCTTTTTGTTTATCTGGGATGTCTGAAAAAGCAGATCCAAGTGCTTTTGCTGCATGCATTCGCACTCCTTTGCTTTCATCACTGGTTAGTTTGTGTAAATCTTCCCACGCTTTTTGTTTATCTGGGATGTCAGAAAAAGCAGATCCAAGCGCTTCTGCTGCAATCCAACTCGATTTACTATTGTTGGCCAATTTATGTAAATCACTCCATGCTTTTTGTTTATCCGGAACATTTAAAAAAGTATATCCAAGTTCCATTAATGGTACCATTTGCCCAATTGTCTGGCTCTCATTGGCCAGTTTTATTAAATCATCCCACATTTTCTGCTTATCAGGGACATTTGAAGATACAGATTCAAGTGCTTGTCTTACCCATAATTGCACCCATAAATCCTTATCATTAAACAGCTTTATTAACTCATCCCACATTTTCTGTTTCTGTTTATCCGGGACGTTTGAAAAAACCGATCCAATGGCTAGTGATGCTTCACTTCGCACCATAGGGTCTTCATCTCTGATCAGTTTGTATAAATCGTTCAAAGCTATCTGTTTATCAGGAACATCTAAAAAAGCAGATCCTATGGCACCTGCTGCCCCCATCCGCATTAAAATTTCATCATCACTGGTCAGTTTGTGCAAATATTCCCATGCTTTCTGTTTATCTTGGACGCGGGAAAAAGCAGACCCGAGAACAAGTATTGCCCCCCATTTTCCCCACCCATCTTTTTCGTTGACCAGTTTTATAAAATCTTCCCATGTTTTCTGTTTATCGGGAACGTTTGAAAAAGCAGATCCAAGCAATTTTGATGCTTCCCTTCGTACCCATTCATTTTTGTTTTCATCGGTGATCAGTTTTATTAAATCTTCCCATGCTTTTTGTTTATTTGGGACTTTAGGAAAAGCATATCCAAGTGCTTTTGCTGCTCCCATCTTAACAGAATGTTTTTCATCGCAGGTCAGTTTTATCAAATCATCCCAAACTTTCTGTTTATCCGGAACATGGGATAAAGCAGATACAAGGATAAATTCTGCCTTATTTGTCGCATATGACCCTAAGTTATCCACAGCGTTTATCAGTCTTATTAAATCTTCCCATGCTTTTTGTTTATCGGGAATATAATTAAAATTCAACTTTAGATGATCTAAAGCTTCTCTACGTTCTTCTAGATCTTCACTAAAAGATTTTATATGAATTTCTTCTTGATCCACAATTCTTTACACCATTATTCACCTAACACCCTCAAATTTATAAAACATTCTTTTTCTCTACTTCATTTCTAAAACTTTTGTTTATCACATCTACTTCAATTTTAAAGCAGTCATTAAGGAAAAGCCGGTCGTCTTTGCCGACCGGTGAGTGCCCCGTTTATCTAAAATAAGCTTGTTAACGAACGGTATTCTTAGATTATCATTATGATCTTCACTGTGGAGTGTTTTTCTCTCTTTAGCAGAGAGTTTTTCCTCTCAATCCCAATTCTGTAAAAATATATTTTTTCGGTTGGCGGTCACTTCAATCGAATCCTCTGCATCCGCTTGTCCGAATTTGAGCGATCGAAAAACTGTGATCTTTCGCTTTGAGGAGCAATTTAAATGTCCATTCGTTAAAATCATATAGATATCTTTCTTCTAGGAGTAAGCTTGACAATTAAAGTAGAAAGAATGCATTAATTTATATAGATTTAAATTTTTTATATAAATCTTTGATACATATAAAAAAGAATATATGTGTAGTTAGAAATTTTAGTATTCATGGACATGGAATCGACTTTAAAATATCATCTTCCTGGTTTAGGTCAACTAAAAGCTGAGCTTTATTTAAACTCTTTACAAGCCTATAAATTAATAAAAGAGAAAAGCCATGTCCAACGTCTAAAGGAAATTGACCAATTAGGCGTAATAAGAAATGTCTATGAGGGTGTTCATCACTCTCGATGGGAATATGTGATGGTTCAATTAGGAATATTACATCAATTAAACGTTATAGATTTAGATACTGGCTGTAAACCATCGAAAGGCATGGGATTAAATTCAAAGGTAACAATTAATTCTCGAAATACAAGTTATGTTGAAATTATTCAAATGTGGATTATGCTTCTAAATATGGGTCATCTTCCTGGGACCTTTTCTAGTGAAAAGGCTCTTTTGAAATGTCTAAAAGGGGATTATACATTACAAAAATCCTTAAAAGACGGTCTTCCCAACAAAGAAGTAAAGTCTTATTTTTTCAAAATAATTGCCGAAGAAAATATCTATGATCTCCACAAAGTTTTATCTTTTTTTTATTTAAGTAGGTATAAAAGGTATAATCCTGAATTGATTGAGTATTTAGTTAAGGTTCTCGAATTATACTGTATTGATTACCCTGTAATTGACAAATATGATGAATTCGATATTGTTAGAAAGAAATCTATAGAAATTACGCTAAATAAAAATAAACAAATCTTTAACAAAATAAGACAAATTTCTTATTTATATCTTGATTCAAAATACGGTCCAACACCATTTAACTTCGATTTGGAATGCATTTTAATCAATTTGTCTGAATATGTTGATAAATTGTTTCTTGACAATGGTAATCATATTGCTCAAAGCATAAATGATTTTGATAAATTTCTCTCTTCAACTATTTATCAATCAGAAGACTCTTTGCAAGCACAAGGATTTCATGTAAAAAGAGTAGCTGAAAATATAAAAAAAATGTGTAAGGATGATGAAATTTATGGCATCAATAAATTTTTTAAATTTTTATACCGCAATGATAACTTTAACTATAAATATAATTATACTGATTACTTAGATCTCGACTCTCAGATAAAGTTTTCTATATGTGCTAAAAATCCAAATCTTCTTGAATTATGGGGGCAAGAAAATTATGATAGAATGTATCCTAATAAGTTAAAAAATATACTTAATTTCAAATATGAAGATAAGTTAAATTTAGATTATGGAATTAAAAAATGTATATTTTCTGTAGAACCTAGTATTAAAAAAGAAAATTATAACATAGCTTTTTCATTTTTCAAAGGTTGCAAAGATCCCCAAAGGTTTGAAATATTAGGAAAACTTATAAAAGATTTGGTTTCTTTGGAGAATGAAATTCAGACTTCAAATTCAGGTGGTCAAGAAGGAACCTTTAGACTTATCTATAAGGATCTTTTTTTGTATTTACTGAAACAAATTAGTGAAAATAAGTGCATTTTTAAGTTCGATAATTATACCACGTTGGATGTACCTTGTATAGGAAACGTGGGGTCAACTTCCGCAGCAAATTCGTTAAAAAAAATGATTGAGAATTTTGAAAATATTGAAGAAATCGGTAAATCTAGAATGCATGAAGTGGGAAGTCTTGAAAAATCTTTGAGAGAGATTGAGCATAGGGGCCCAATTATTGTCTGCTCAAATCAAATAAAAGTTCAAACATATGACCGAAATGACCTGACAGATATCGATGGCATAGGTTTTGGTTACAAGAATGGAAACCTACACCTTTTATTGGTTGAAGCGAAAAAAATGAAATTACGTCCCTTAAAAGAATCAAGAGATCAGCTTATTACGAATTTGAAAGATAAACTAAAAGTAAATACCAGTGCCATTAATTCATTAGATGAATATATAATAAATCTGGATAAAAGCGTTTGCTGTTATCTTCCTGTAGACGGTAAGTTATTCAACGATTAAAATATTAGTTATATCTTGGTTTTCAAAAATTACTTGTAACTATTCATTCCAAAAAAAACAACATCAATGGCCATCTTTATAAAATTTTTTAAGAGCGTTGGAAAAGTCTGAAATCTATAAATTATCGCACACAGTCATTGAAATTTAAATTAGTAATTCGGCATCATTCGGAATTATTAAATTTATGTACAATGATCAAATTGGGCAAATTTTAGGAAATTGTGGACTTTTCCGAAGCTATCTTCTTATGTATGTTTCTGTGAATTCTGTGAATTAATTTTATTAAATTGTTGCTATTGATTGCGCTTTTTATATTGTCTCAGTAAGCGACCAGATATCTCAGTTTAGTCAAAATCAATATCAATCAACTGATTTTGGCAGGCTAAATAGTTATAAAAAAGAAACATCAACCTGCCCCTCTTAAAAAAGGACTGGCAAAAAAATTCGCTCTGTATCTACAAACTTCTTGAACAGCCTTGCCTGGAACCCGTGATACTTCGCAAACCCTTCGGCATCCTTCTGGTCAATGTTCTGACTATCAAACGAAACCAGTTCCTCAGAATACAGAGCATTCGGAGAGCAGCGGGCAAGGATTGTGAGGGCATCTTTGTAGAGTGACCTTTTCCATGATCTTGATTTTTTTCAGAAGTTTGTAACCAGTAAAAAACTTTCAACTTAATTTGAAGAGTAATCCTATTTTGGGAAATACATCCAAAGGAAATATTGCTGAAAGGAAAAATGTAAATCAGTTAAAGGGATGGTAAAATTGTAGTCAATACAAGAAGATTGATCTTAGATTCGTATCTAATATCTCTAATTATTTATATAATATTTCCATTATATATGTATTTGACAAGGATCAAAGCTTTGAGATAACCTATGAACGCTCAAAAGTTCTTCGAAGAAGGAGAGACACTTTACAAAAAAGAGGATTTTCAAAACGCACTGGATAAATACACAGCTGCGTTAAAAGAAGATCCAAATTATGTGGATGCTTTAATCAAGAGAGGTCTTGTTTATAGAAAAATGGGAAATTATGGGGCTTCTATATTAGATTTTGGAAGAGTTCTTTATATCAAACCAGCTAATAAATCTGCTTTAGAAAATAAAGGAGTTTCTTTGTTAAATTTAGGATAGGTTAAAGAAGAAGATGAAGCTAAAAAGTGTTTTCAAATATCTATTAAATGTTTTGAAAATTTGATAAATCTCGATCGTTCTTTAATCGATGCCTGGTATTATAAAGGATTAGCGCTTTCAAAACTTAATCTCTATGAAGACGCAATAAGTTCTTTTGATACTGCTATTAAATTGTGTGAGTTCACTGAATGTAAATATGATGTACGGGAACTCATCTTAGATGAATGTTTTAAATATGAAAGAAGTAGGTCTGTTTTTGAAAGTTCAGTTAAGAAATATTCAATACCTGTTGATTTAAAAATTAAAAAAGGATTTACATACCGTAATATGCAAAAATATGAAGATGCAATATGTTCCTTAGAAGAAGTTTTAAAAATATATCCTTCTTGTGAAGAAGCTTGGAAAATAAAAGGAAATATTTTCTACGATCTTAATAATTATGGTGAAGCTTTAGCAGCTTACAATACGGCTTTAAAAATTAACCCTGGAAATATTTATTTATGGAATAACAAAGGTGTTGCACTTTCAAATCTCCGCAGATATAATGATTCATTAAAAGCTTATAATAAGGCCATAGATATTTGCCCTAAATACGCTAATGTGTGGTATAACAAAGGCCTTACACTTTCTGAATATGGAAAATTTAATGATGCTTTGGAAGCTTATAGGGAAGCAAGTTCTCTAAAAGAAGAAGATTACGCCGCATATACTAACAGTGGAGAAATTCTCTTTAACTTGAAGGATATAAATGGTGCACTAGAACAGGTTACTAAAGTACTCGAAGTGAAGAATAAAGTAAATAAGACTACAAAAGCTTTTGCGTTTAAACTCATGGGTCAAATTCAAATAGAACAGCAAAATTATTTGAAAGCTATTGATAATTTTGATCATGCTTCCAATCTTGACCGTGAGAATCCACTCTTTCTCCTTCTGAAAGCTCATGCCCAATATTTAAGAGCTGAATTTTGTTATAAACACTATGAAAAAATGTACAATCAAGAAATGCTTTCAATTATAAGGGGACTAGAAAAAGCAAACATGTGTTTTTCTATTAAATGTCAGGAGACTTATGGGGAGAAAATCAAATTCTTTGTTGGAGGGATATTTGCAAGGATCTACAGGCTTTATCCTTGGAGAAACCTGAGATATTACATAAAAATGATAAGAAGATCCCAAGAAATGAATGAATATGAGGAAAAGAAGAAGTATAAAAAAATACAGGCATATATACTCTATTTTTTAGGTGGATTTTATTATAAATGTGATGATGTTTTTACCGCAATGGAAAAACTTGAAAAATGTGTGGAGCTTAAACCATGCACTGAAATACAAAATTCTGCCAATGAATTAATCGATTATATATGGAACTATCAAATTAGACCAATTTGGTGGAAGTGGTGGTTATATTCACCTGTAAAAACTTGGTCGAAAAGAGTGTTATTTTTAGTTCTTTTTTCTTTAATTTTAGTATTGGTAATCTATCCTTTTATAGATCCAGGAATTTTTAAAAATATTGATTCTACATTGTATGTATTTTTTGTTTTAATTCCAATTTTACTCCTTGTCTCTCCCTGTATACGTTTCATCACGGGAAAGGGCCTAGAATTAAAAATGAATCTGGAACCTTCGGTTAAATTTGAGTTTTCCCATGCAATAGTTGAAATAAAATTGCTTGAGTTAGAAAAAGATTTTGATTTAAAGGAATAAAATTTGAAAATAATATCCTATGTTTTAGCTTAATTGGAGATATTGAACTATTTTTTCAACGTATTGAATCTCTTTATTCTCTCAAATTTTCTGACACTATGTAGTGTTCCAATTCATCAAAAAGAAATAAGCCTTTAAAATGAAAAAGGTGCCATAAGCACCTTTCCTCCTTTCACTCTTTACCCACGAACTTCTTAAACAGCCTTGCCTGGAACCCGTGATACTTCGCAAACTCTTCGGCATCCTTCTGATCGATAGTCTGACTATCAAACGAAACCAGTTCCTCAGAGTACAGCGCATTCGGAGAGCTGCGAGCCAGGATCGTCAAACTGCCCTTGTAGAGCTTTACCTTGACCGTCCCGGTTACCTTTTCCTGGGACTTGTCGATAAATGCATTCAAATCGGCATATGATCATGAAATTTATTCTAAATTTTTATGATGTGAAAATAGAATTGATTTCAGGATAGTTTCTTAGTAGTATATAGATATCTTGAGAATAATCCCGACTTAGACTAAATCTAGTTAAATATATCCAATTATAGATTACGTAGACTATATACGGAAGATTTAAGATATTCTTGAACTTATAAATGAGTAAGGGAATTTAGTTGCTCACAATGAATCCATCTTCTGTGGGGTACAGAGTATTGGATGAAGAACAGGAAGGTAGAATTATTATAGTTTTAACAATGTTGGCAGCAATACTAGTTTTTGGCTATGGTTTTTATTTAAGTCTTGGTGATGAATATGTTTTTGGAGCTTCTGTATCAGGCGAGTCTGTTTTTGAGGTCAACCTGACCCCTGGTGTGACATATAAGTTTTTAATCGACGGTGGGCTTATTGGTGGCCCTGTTAGTATCGATGTTACAATAAGCAAAGGTTCTTACGTTCCTTTTGATGAAAGCTTCGGGACAGATCCTCTGGATACATCCACGGTTTATTATCCTTATGAGCCGATGTTTACCGTAAAAGAAAAGGGTACTTATCAGGTCCATATCGACCCGGGTAGTTCCGGATCGTGTGAAATAGCAATTTTTGATGTGCACAAGTAATATTGAGCTGATCCCAGAACTCAAAGTTGCTTCTTTGAATCCAGTATTCTGAATGATCAGTTGAGTTTGTGATCACGGAAAATAGTTTTGAAGCTTTATTGATTTGCGGCTAAAATTGTTTTTGGGATGAACTCAATAAAAAAGAGGGGGCCTGTCCCTCTAAAAGGACAGGCAAAAAAAACCTTTTATTCCTTATCTACAAACTTCTTAAACAACCTTGCCTGGAACCCGTGATACTTCGCAAACCCTTCGGCATCCTTCTGGTCAATCGTCTGACTATCAAACGAAACCAGTTCCTCAGAGTACAGCGCATTCGGAGAGCTGCGAGCCAGGATCGTCAAACTGCCCTTGTAGAGCTTTACCTTAACCGTTCCGGTTACCTTTTCCTGGGACTTGTCGATAAACGCATTCAGATCGGCATAGAGCGGGTCGTCCACTAAGCCGTAGTAGGCGAGTTCGGACCACTGGTCGTCCACCATTTTCTTGAACTTGAGTTCGCCGCGGGTGAGGACGAGTTTTTCGAGGTCGGCGTGGGCGGCGAGGAGGACGGTGGCTGCGGGGTGTTCGTAGTTTTCGCGGGCTTTTAAGCCGAGGACGCGGTCTTCGATCATGTCGGTCCTGCCTACGCCGTGGGTGCCGGCAATCTCGTTTACCATCATGATGAGGTCGTAGCCGGACATCTCTTTGCCGTCGAGGGAGACGGGGACTCCGGCTTCGAAGCCGATGTCGAGGACGATTGGCTCTGTGGGGGCTTTTTCAGGAGACTGGGTCCATTCGAAGATGTCTTCGGGAGGGACGTTTGCGGGGTCTTCGAGGAGGCCGCCTTCGATGCTGCGGCTCCAGAGGTTTTCGTCAACGCTCCAGGGCTTGGCTTTGGTGGCTTCGACGGGGATGCCGTGTTCCTTGGCGTAGTTGATTTCCCATTCGCGGGTCAGGTTCATCTCGCGCATCGGGGCGATTACTGCCATGTCGGTCTGGCGGAAGATGGCTTCGAAGCGGAGCTGGTCGTTGCCTTTTCCGGTACAGCCGTGAGCCAGGGCGACGGCGCCTTCCTTCTTTGCTGCCTCGACCACTTTCTTGGCGATCAGGGGGCGGGCAATGGAGGTTCCCATCACGTAGCCTTCGTAGTCGCCGTTGGCTTTGATCAGGGGAAAGACGTAGTCCTGAACGAACTCTTCCTTTGCGTCGATCGTGTAGTGGGCGTCGCTGATCTTGGCGGCTTTCTCGTCGGCTTTCTTAATGTCCTCTGCCGGCTGGCCCACGTCAACTGCAACCGTGACTACTTCGTCGTACCCGTACTTTTCCTTGAGGATGGGGATGCACACTGAGGTGTCAAGCCCTCCCGAATATGCTAATGCTACTTTCTTTACCATGTTAACTACCCCTTTTTTCGCAAATTTCACAAACAGCGGAAATTCACGATGAAAAGTGAACTTGAGAATTCCGATCTAATTCGGATTTAATTTTGATGATTCGGATGCAATTTCGATCCGCTTCCGATGTATTCGGATCCTGTCAGATGTATCCGGATGTACTTTAAAGGCATTCGAATACCCCTTAGATGTATCCGGATGTACTTTAAAGGCATTCGAATGTCCTTCTGATACATCCGGATATACTTCAGATGTATTCAGCTGTACTTAAGACGTAACTCGGGTCCTGCCAGCTGATATAAGGTTGTGACAGATAATTATAAAGACAGATATTTACAGCTATTGCCAGGTATCACTAATGGAGCTAGATATAGAAAAAAATTTCCGGCGGGATGCCGGAATATTCACTTCTTTTCTTTAACAATCCTGGCCGGTTTACCAGATCGTTTACTCGATCTCTGAGTGGTACTCGTTAATCGATTTGATGGTAAGCTGCCCGGTCTTCATTGCCTCGATGGCATCAGCTGCGGCTTTGGCTGCCTGGATCGTGGTGATGTAGGGCACCTTGAAGTCCACGGCTGCCCTCCTGATCCTTGAGCCGTCCCGCCTGGACTGCCTGCTCGTCGGGGTGTTGATGATCAGGGAGACTTCGTCCCGGCGCATCATGTCGATTACGTTCGGGCTTCCGTCGTGTACCTTTTTGACCGTGTCCAGGAAGATCCCGTGGTCTGCAAGGTAGTTGACCGTCCCGCTGGTGCCCATGAGCTCAAGGCCTGCTGCCTCCAGTTTCCGGGCGATTTCCACGAGTTTGGGCTTGTCCGCCTTCCGGATGGAGAGGAAGACCTTCCCTGTCAGAGGGAGGAGGTTTTCGGCAGCGATCTCGGCTTTGAAGTAAGCCCTTCCAAAATCGTAGTCAACGCCCATGACTTCGCCCGTACTCTTCATTTCGGGACCGAGCACCGGGTCTGCTCCGGGGAGCTTGTCGAAGGGCAGGAGGACTTCCTTTACCGAGACGTGCTTGACGTCGGGTTCGTCGGTGTAGCCAAGGTCCTTCAGGCTGTGGCCGGCAATGACTTTGGCTGCGATCTTGGCAAGGGGAATTCCAACGGCTTTTGAGACGAAGGGAATGGTACGGCTGGAACGCGGGTTTGCTTCGAGCACGAAGACTTTCCCGTCCTTTTCCGCCATCTGGATGTTGATCAAACCCTTCACCTTCAGGGCAAGCCCGATCTTTCTTGTGTACTCCCTGACCGTTTCCAGGGTCTCTTCCGAAAGTGACTGCGGGGGGATTACACAGGCGGAGTCTCCGGAGTGCACTCCGGCTTCCTCGATGTGTTCCATGATTGCGCCTATCAGCACTTCCTGCTGGTCGCAGACGGCATCGACATCGATTTCGCAGGCGCCTTCCAGGAAGTCGTCGATAAGGATCGGGTGTTCGGGAGAAACCCTTACTGCCTCTTTCATGTAGCGTTCGAGATCGGTTTCGTCGTAGACGATCTCCATTGCCCTACCGCCAAGCACGTAGGAGGGGCGGACCAGTACCGGGAATCCGATGCTTTTTGCAACCTCGATTGCTTCGGCTTCGGAAGTCGCATACCCGCCGTCGGGCTGTTCGATCCCGAGTTCTTCCATCATCAGGTGGAACTTTTCCCTGTCCTCGGCAAGGTCCATGTCGTCAGGGTCTGTCCCCATAATAATGGTGTCAAGGTCCGTCCTCCTGTCCAGTTCCTTTTTCAGGGGGATTGCCAGGTTCACCGAGGTCTGCCCTCCGAACTGCACTAGGACCCCGTAAGGCCTTTCCCTCTCGATTACGTTCATCACGTATTCCAGGGTCAGGGGCTCGAAGAAGAGCTTGTCCGAGGTGTCGAAGTCCGTTGAAACGGTCTCCGGGTTGTTGTTGATGATGTGGGTCTCGATTCCCTCTTCCCGAAGCGCCGTTACCGCGTGCACGGTACAGTAGTCAAACTCGATTCCCTGTCCGATCCTGATGGGTCCGGCGCCCAGGATAAGGACCTTTTTCCTGTCCGTGGGGTCGGTTTCGCAGACGTCTTCGTATGTAGAGTAATAATAAGGAGTTGCAGCCGCAAACTCGGCAGCGCAGGTATCCACCATCTTGAAGGTTGCAACGATTCCTGCCTCGTGCCTGAGGTCGCTGATTTCCTCCATGGCCTTTCCTGTCAGTTCCGAGAGGCGTGAGTCCGGAAAGCCCATCTTCTTTGCTTCGCGGAGAAGCTCCGGAGTGAGGCCTTCTGTGCGGATGCGCTTTTCCTTGTCCACGATTTTCTTTATTTTTGAGATGAAGAAGGGGTTGATCCCCGAAAGGTCGCAGATCTCCTTTATAGAATAGCCTTTCTCAAGGGCGTTGTAGATAACAAAGAGACGCTCGCTGGTAGGGGTCTTGAGCAGCGTCGTGATCTCGTGCTCGTCCCATTCTTTTATCCCGAGCTGGCTGTCAATGTCAAGGGACTTGAAGGCCTTCAAGAGGGACTCTTCAACCGTCCTGCCGATTGCCATGACCTCTCCGGTACTCTTCATAGCCGTGGTCAGGGTCTTGTCCGCGGTTGTGAACTTATCAAAGGGCCACCTGGGGATCTTCGTAATCACATAGTCCAGGGCCGGTTCAAAAGAGGCAGGGGTATTTTTTGTGACGCTGTTTACGATCTCGTCCAGGGTCATCCCGACAGCGATCTTTGCAGTCACCCTTGCAATAGGGTAGCCGGTTGCTTTTGAAGCGAGAGCCGAAGACCTTGAAACCCTGGGGTTGACTTCCACAATGCGGTAGTCCCCTTCCTTCAGGGCATACTGGATGTTGCAGCCTCCCTCGATCTTAAGGGCGCGGATGATCTTGATTGATGCTGTCCTGAGCATCTGGTGCTCTTCGTCGGTCAGGGTCTGGGACGGTGCCACAACCGCGGATTCTCCGGTGTGCACGCCCATGGGGTCGAAGTTTTCCATGTTACAGATCACGATACAGGTATCGTTTGCGTCCCTCATGACCTCGTACTCGACCTCTGCCCAGCCGAGCACGCTTTCCTCGATCAGGACCTGGTTGATGCGGCTCCTCCTCAGGCCCCTTTCCGTAATCTCCAGCAGTTCTTCCCTTGTACGGGCAATCCCGCCGCCTGCTCCTCCCAGGGTGTAAGCCGGGCGGATGATCAGGGGAAGCCCGAGTTCCTTGACCACTTCTTCGGTTTCCTTCAGGGAAGAGACCGCCCTGCTCAGGGGGACTTTCTCTCCGATCCTGAGCATGGTCTCCTTGAAAAGCTCCCTGTCTTCCGTGTTCGTGATGGCTTCCACCGGGGTCCCAAGGGTCTCTACCCCGAACTTTTCAAGGACGCCCATCTCGGCAAGCTCACTGGTAATGTTCAGCCCGGTCTGCCCTCCGATTCCGGCAATGATCCCGTCAGGCCTTTCCTTTTCGATAATCCTGGCAACGACTTTTGCGTCCAGGGGCTCGATATAGACCGCGTCCGCCATTTCGGGGTCGGTCATGATTGTTGCAGGGTTTGAGTTAACCAGGACGACTTCGTACCCTTCTTCTTTCAGGGACCTGCAGGCCTGGCTGCCCGAAAAGTCGAATTCTGCGGCCTGCCCGATAGTGATCGGGCCGGAGCCTATAAGGAGAATTTTCTTAATGTCACTGCGTTTTGGCATCAAACCTCACCTCCGAGAACTTTTACGACCTTCCCGAAGAAGACCTCCTCCGTATCCATGGGTCCCGCATGGGCTTCCGGATGGAACTGCACGCTGAAAACGTCCAGGTCTTTGTGGGACACGCCTTCCACGGTCCTGTCGTTTGCGTTCAGGTATTTTACGTAGAGCCCTGTTCCGTCCAGGGAATCGGCGTCCACCGCAAACCCGTGGTTCTGGGAAGTGATAAATACCTTATTTTCCACCAGGTCCTTTACGGGCTGGTTTCCTCCCCTGTGCCCGAATTTGAGCTTGTAGGTCCTGGCTCCCATGGCCAGGGAAATGATCTGGTGTCCGAAGCAGATCCCGCAGACAGGGACCGTGCCCGCAAAGTGTTTGACCGCGTTGATTGCGTCAGTTGCAAGTTCGGGGTCTCCCGGCCCGTTGGAGACAAAAAGGAGGTCGGGCTCGTAAGCTTCGATTTCCTTTGGGGTTGCCGTTGCCGGGACAACCGTCAGGTCAATCCCTCTCTTGCTAAGGTTGTTCAGGATATTCCTCTTGATCCCGAGGTCGATTACCACCGCCTTTTTAGGGTCCCCGTTTCCTTTCCAGGCTCCCTTTGCCGCCGGGATGGAGTAGGGTTCCTTGCAGGTAACCAGGGAAATCAGTTCCTGGTCCGAGATCTGGGGGAAATTCCTTGCCATTTCCACGGCTTCCTCCCCGTCGTCACTCCCCGTGATCAGGGCAGCCCTGAGGGTCCCACGGTCCCTGGTCTTGATGGTAAGGGCCCGGGTGTCCACGCCTTCGATCCCGGCTTTTCCCTCGTCTTCTAAAAATCTGTGAATGGAACGGGTAGATTTGTAATGGTAGGGGTTTCTGCAGGCCTCCCGCACCACAAGCCCCTCCGCATGAATTTTGTCGGACTGGAAACGCTCTCCACTGACCCCGTAGTTCCCGATCAAAGGACTGGTGAACATAAGGAGCTGTCCCTTGTAGGAAGGGTCTGTCAGAGCCTCTTCATATCCGGTGAATTGAGTTGTAAAAACAAGTTCGCCACACGCTGTTCCTTCGGCACCGAAACCCGTGCCTTTAATAACTGTTCCGTCTTCTAAACCTAGTACTGCCTTCATCATCTGAACCTGCGCATAAATGTCATAGGTGACCTATAAGTGTTACGATGATTCTGAACTCTTTCTGGTTTTCATATGCCTTTTAATATATATATACTATAATGATAGGAGTCCCGTGTTTCCTCCAGGCTGACCTCCCTATCCTCCCGCTCTTTCATAATTGATACATAATCTCGTTTGCCTGCCGTAACCCTGCATGTAGCCCTGATAGTATTATAATACTGTGAAGAGCCTGTAAGGTCCGCACTGGTCATAAGCTGATGCTGGATAGCTAATTCCTATTATCTACTGCCGGTATTGTCCGGCATAATAGGGCATTATATTATATTATGGCCTGTTGTTGTGTCTCGCAGGTTATTGCGCATACCACAGGTTAGTTATTTTACTGTTTATGGCATGTTATCAAAGCAGCTGTGGAAAGTAACGGACGATTAAAAACGGATCTGTAATCCGGGTTTGCTTACATTTTGGGCTCTGCCATGAAGCTCGTTTCTTTCAAAAATTATTCTGTCATCCTCAAAAGTTTTATCCCGGGGTGGAAAGCCTATTTCTTCTGTAAATTCGAATCAGTTGACCCCATATTTTAGATATTTTATCTCAAATGGGAATAAATATATATAATTTGTGCCAGTAGCTATATATAATATAGTCCAAACATTTATACTAATTAATGTAACGATTTTCTGATTCAATTATTCCGAATTCTGACTCAGATTTCCCAAAGGAGCCACCATGGTGGTTTTCCCGAGGTATTATTGTGGATAGGAAAGTAAAACTAGAGATACGAAACATTTCAAAGATTTTTGGTAAAAGCCCTCAGAAAGTAATTTCTCTTCTTAATAAAGGTTACTCCAAACACGAGATTTTTGAAAAAACGAAACAGACTATCGGACTTAACAATGTCAGTTTCGAAGTTTATGAAGGAGAAACGTTTGTTATTATGGGACTTTCGGGTTCGGGGAAGTCCACTCTTTTGCGCTGTATAAACCGCCTTATTGACCCTACGGCCGGGAGTATCTTCATTGATGGGCAGGACATCGCGTCCATGGATGCGGAAGCCCTGAGGAAGATCCGCAGGAGCAAACTTGGCATGGTGTTCCAGAACTTTGCTCTGCTCCCGCACAGGACCGTACTCGATAACGTGGCTTACGGCCTGGAAATCCAGGGAGTTCCAAAAGAAGAGCGTTACGAAAAAGCTGAGGTTTCAATCGAAACCGTTGGGCTTAAAGGGTACGAGCAGAGCAAAATCACCCAGCTCAGTGGGGGAATGAAACAGAGGGTCGGGCTTGCCCGGGCTCTTGCAAACGACCCGGATATCCTGCTCATGGACGAGGCGTTCAGCGCTCTTGACCCCCTCATCAGGTCCGAGATGCAGGACGAACTGCTCTCCCTGGAAGACGCGATGCAAAAGACCATCATTTTCGTGTCCCACGACCTTGACGAGGCCCTTAAACTGGGAGACCGAATCGCGCTCATGAAAGACGGGGAAGTTGTCCAGATCGGCACCCCGGAAGAGATCCTGACCAACCCTGCAGACTCCTACGTCTCGAAGTTCGTTGCCGGTGTGGACCGTTCAAAAGTCCTCACTGCCGAAGCCGTGATGTGGAGACCCGAACCCCTCGTAGCCGTAAGTTCCGGGCCCAGGGTTGCCGTGCAGCTGATGAAGGAGCATGGGATTTCCTCGATCTTTGTGGTTGAAGGGAAAAACAGGATTTTGAAAGGTATCCTCATGATAGACGATGCCGTGCAGGCCCTGAAATCCAAAAAGAGTTTCGAGCTCATGATCAGGGAAGTCCCCTCCGTACCCCCGGAAATGCCCCTGAATGAGATCATCCCCCTTATTGCGGACAGCGAATACCCTCTTCCCGTGGTCAATGAAAATGGGAAACTTAAAGGAATCATTGTTCGGGGAACCGTGCTCGGAGCCCTGGCAATGTCCGAGGATACCTCAGACCTTGAAGCCGAGGATCTCGGAGTTGACGCAAAAAGCACAGCTGAAATGGAGTCCCCTGAACGGGCTTCCGAGGAAAGTACGCTTGAGAGCGGCAATGCTTCAAAAAACCCTGTCTCGGACGAACACGAGGGTGAATTAAAGGGAAAAGCTCCTCCTGGTATCGAAGTGAATAAAGAGCTCGATAACAGGGAGCTTGATAATAAGGGACCCGGAAGTCTCGATAAGGACCTGGAGGTGAACGCATGTTAATCCCCAAGCTTCCTATAGGTGACACCGTTGAGTTTGCGGTGGACTGGATCGAGGACCACTTCGGGGTTGTGCTGGACCTGGTAAGCGACCAGCTGGATTTCCTGATTTCGGCGTTGAAAGACGTCCTGCTTTTCCTGCCTCCCGAAATCTTCATTCTCGCCCTCTCTCTCTTTGCGTATTTTGCGGGGAAACGGAATACCAAGCTTGCTGTCGGGACGGCTGCAGGCTTTCTGCTGATCCAGAACATGGGGCTCTGGGCCCTTTCCATGGAGACCCTTGCTCTTGTTCTCTCGTCGGCCATGCTGGCTCTCGTTATTGGAATCCCGGTGGGCATTCTTTCCGCAAAAAGTGAGGTCCTCCACCATACCGTAAGGCCGGTGCTTGACCTGATGCAGACAATGCCCTCTTTCGTCTACCTTATCCCTGCCCTGATCTTTTTCGGGCTCGGAAACGTACCTGGCATGATCGCAACCGTTGTCTTTGCCATGCCTCCGGCAATCAGGCTCACGAACCTGGGGGTCCGACAGGTCCCGAAAGAGCTTGTGGAAGTCGCCGATGCCTTCGGGTCCACAGGCTGGCAGAAACTCATAAAAGTAGAACTGCCGGTAGCCCTCCCGACTATCATGGCGGGGGTCAACCAGTGTATCATGCTCGCGCTTTCCATGGTGGTAATAGCGGCAATGATCGGGGCAAGGGGCCTTGGTTACCAGGTGCTTTTCGGCATCCAGAGGGTGGACATCGGTCTCGGCTTCGAAGCAGGCCTCGGGATCGTTATTATTGCGGTTGTCCTGGACAGGCTTACCCAGCACCTGAGCCCCAGGTAATTGCTGTAAAAAATAATTGTTGTAAAAAATAATTGTTGTAAAAAATTGTAGAAATGCTTTTTACATTTTTTTATTTTTTAAAAAATGTGTAAAATTGCATGCATCTTTGTCGATGTGTTTTTTGGACATCCTTCCAAAATTAAGTCCCATTTCAACTTAATTAAATATGTTGCTTGAAATTTAAAAATGTTTGCAGAAAAATAGTTATCCTATTTAGTTGTTAAATTAAGTTGTTAAATTAAGTCGTTAAATTAAGTTGTTAAATTAAGTTGTTAAATTAAGTCGTTAAATTAAGTTGTTAAATTAAGTTGTTGAATTACAAGTGGTTGTGTTATATTGAATGATATAAAGACAAATAATATGAAAAAACTTAAATTAATTTTCATAGTCGGGCTTGTCCTCGGCCTCTTCATTTTCGGAGCAGGCTGTGCTGACAACGGAGGAGAAGTTGAAGACGGCGCTGAGGAAGGTGCTGCAGGAACTGCTGAAGTTTCTGAATTTGATCAGCCCGTGAAGATCGGGTACGTCCTATGGGATGGGGAAATTGCCAGTACCAACGTAATCCAGCAGGTCCTCCAGCAGGCCGGGTATACCGATGTTGAGATCATTGCAGTGGACGCAGGACCCCTTTACCAGGGTGTAGCTGCCGGAGATTTCGACTTCACAACATCCGCATGGCTCCCCCAGACCCAGGCTAACTACTGGGACAGCTACGGAGAAGATATCGACTCCGTCCAGGTGAACCTGGAAGGCTGCAGGATCGGACTTGTTGTGCCCGCATATGTGGAAATTGACTCCATCGAGGAACTCAATGCCAACAAGGACCAGTTCGGCGGCGAAATCGTCGGAATCGACCCCGGATCGGGCATCATGCAGGTCACTGAGGATGCAATCACGGAATACGGACTCGACTACAACCTGGTATCGAGCAGCAGTGCAGGCATGACCGCTGCCCTGAAGAAAGCCGTGGACGACGAGGAACCCATCGTTGTAACCCTCTGGTCTCCCCACTGGGCCTTCAACCGCTGGGAGCTTAAATACCTTGACGACCCCCAGGGCCTCTACGGAGAAGCCGACCACGTTGAGACCCTCGCAAGACTGGGTCTTGCAGAAGACATGCCAAACCTCTACGGCATCCTTGAAAGGTTTGTCTGGACCCATGAAGACATTCAGTCCGTGATGACTGACATTGAAGACGGCATGGCTCCTGAAGAGGCTGCCTCAAAGTGGGTCGAAAACAACCCCGAAAAAGTCAACGAATGGATCGGAGAGGAGTAAATTTCTCTTCTCTTTCCTTCTCTATTTTTTTGCTTAATGTTTTTAACATCTTTTTGCATCTTTCTTAATATCTGTTATTTTCATCTATTGTTCAACGATTACCGATAACAGCTAATAGCTTCAGCTGAAAATAACTTTCCAGCTAAAAATACCTCTTCCGCCAAAATATCTCTCAGCTAAAAACCTCTTCCGCCAAAATACCTCTCAGCTATAGATTACTTCGGGGCAGTTTTTATGGATAAACCAAACTTCAGGAAAGAAATTCTCAACGTCCTCTCAGGCAAAACTCCTGCAACCCCTCCGGTAGGCAGTTTCACAACCACCCCCGTCCTCGAACTGATGGACCTTAGCGGGGCAGCCCGTCCCGAAGCTGACAGCAATCCCGAAAAGATGGCAATGCTGGCGTTTTCCCAGTACGCAAATGCTTCTTTTGAAACCCTCAGGTATCCCTTTGACGTGGTTGTGCTCGCAGAAGCCCTGGGCTGCAGCATCGACCCCGGCACGAAAGCCAGGCCTCCGGCAGTGACAAAAGGAATTATAGGCCGTCCTCCTGTAATCCCCAAAATCCCCGAACTCTCCGAACCTCCCGAAGCCCTCCTGGAAAAGGGCAGGATACCCGCCGTCCTGGAAGCCACGGAAATTCTCAGGGAAAAAGCAGGCCCGAAGCTCCCGCTCATCGTGGGGATGGAAGGCCCGGGGGACCTTGCGACTTCCCTTTGCGGGATTTCGAATTTCCTGAAGTGGACAATCAAAAGCCCCCACCTCGTAACCAGGCTGGTGGACCTCTGCACCGACGCCTGCATTGTGTACGGCAGGGAGTGCCTGAAAAGAGGAGCGGATGTGGTCGTCATAGCCGATGCCGTCTCCTCTCCGGTTATGATTTCCCCGGATGCCTTCAGGAGCCTGATAAAACCGGGCATGGCAAGGATCCCGAAAGCCCTGGGGGGCAAAAGCGTCCTTCACATCTGCGGCGCCACCGACCCGATAATTGCGGACATGGCAGAGTGCGGGTATGACGGGCTGAGTCTTGAGGAGAGCATAAAGGACCTGAAAAGCGCCGTGCACACAGCCCACGAGTGCGGGGCTGCCGTCATCGGAAACGTCTCAACTTCCAGGACCCTCTTTGCCGGAAAGCCGGAAGCCGTTAAAAGGGAGGCATTCGAAGTTCTGCAGGCAGGTGTTGATGTGCTTGCTCCTGGCTGCGGGCTTGCGCCGGAAACCCCGCTTAAAAACCTGAAGGCTCTGGTGGAAGCACGGAATGAGTTTTGCGGGAGAAAATGAATTTTGTGGAAGAAAATGAATTTTGCAGATAAATAAGTGAAAAATAACCGAAATGTCAAAAATGAGAAGTGGTTTCAGGGCCGGGTTTTTTTCATCTACTGCAAATCGAACCCCATGCTCTCACCGGGCGCCGAAGGCGGCCGGCTTTTCCCTGAATAAATCCTTGAATACGCAGAAATTGTTCCTTTCCTGCCATAAATTTCAGAAAATCTTCTCCATTTAGGGATGCATCAAGGGTTTCTGAATTGATTGAACTCAAAAATCAATCATCAATCTTTTTTTGAAAGTTTCTTCGCTTCACCGGCTTAGCCTCACTCCTCAGGCTCACCGGAGAGCCTCTGCCATCTTTTTCCCGCTCTCAAACGCCTTTTCGAGCAATCCTTCATTCTTTGAAACCGCACCTTTCGCAAAGCACCTTGTAGCCAGGAATTTTTCTACCACCTCATAACCCAGGGCTTCAAGAGGCATTCCGAGGGCTTCAAGGGTAAAGCCCATTTCTTCAAGTTTCTCCTGCTCACAGACTGTAAAGACAAGGGCTTTTCGTCCCTGGTCTCCAAGCTTGCTCGAGTAGGGTCCCGGGCGCTCGTCAGTGAAATTGTAGTAGGGGTAGAGCCGGTCGATGAAGGCTTTCATCGGGGCGGTTACGTTGTAGTTGTAGGTCGGGGAACCGAGGATAAGCCCTTTAGCTTCCTCTATTTCGGGATAAAGGAGTTCCATTCCGTCGTGGAACCGGATGCAGGTCCCGGCTTTCCGGCACCCTTCGCAGCCGATGCAGGACTCGATCGAATATTCCCTTAACAGGATTTTTTTCGTTTCGGCTCCTGCCGATTCCGCTCCTTTCAAAAAGTTGTCGAGCAAGATCTCGGTATTCCCGCCTTTCCGGGGGCTTCCGCTTACTCCAAGAATTTTTGCCTCATTCATCATGTAAACCTCGTATTGTATCGGGGATAGCGGGTTAAATAAGTTCGGAAAATGGGCTATGTAGAAGTCTCCAAAAAATGAAAATTATTTTGGATGTATGGAGATTAGGTTTAAAGGCAGAAATTAGATTTGCAGTCCCTGAAGTAAATATTTACACTTATTTAAAACCACGGAAGACACCGAAAGCACAGAAGGATTGTGCCCCATTTCTTTTATTCCGTATTTTCCGGGCTTTCCGTGGTTAAACTCTCACTTGAGATTAATGAAGGAATTTGGGACATTGAATGTAAAGGCAGAATATTGACGTCAAGTGAGTTGAAGAAAAGTAAAAACCAGTAATGGCAATTTAGTTTGCAAGTTCTTTTTTCAGCAATTTCGGGAGAGGCTGCCCGCAAAGCGGGCGGTGAGAGCCCCTGATATCGATACCAGAAAAGAAAATTCCCGGAACCGGGACCAGCGTTAAACCCTGTCATAAAAACCGGGGCTTTTTCAAGCAATATTTCAAGCAATACGACTGGATTTCTGCAGGGCCTGAAAACGAGTTTTATTTTGTACTTTATACTTTATATTTTTTAGAATCAGGACTGGAAATTCAAGTCAGGATCAATGAACCTTATTAAATCTCAGAACATTATATATTATAAAACTCCTGATATTTATCTGGATTATATCTGTAATTCTGGCAATTTCGATAATTCCGGTAATATGGCAATACCGGCAATTCCGATATTCGCGGATATGAGGCAAAAAAATGGCAAAAATGGCAAAAACGCTCAAAATCCTTGAAAAAGGCGCAGAGGAGAGCACCGGCAAAGGCAGGGTCTTTTTTGAGATGGGCAAATATGAAGAAGCCCTGCAGGCATACGGGGAAGCTGCTGAGACCTGGAAAGAAATGGCAGACCTCCTTTTCGAAAATGGCAAAGAGGAGAGCGGAAACACCTTCCTGGGAAAGGTCTTTGAAGCAGAGTCCTGCTGCGGGATGGCTCTTTTCAAACTCGGAAACTACGAAGAAGCCCTGGAAGTCGTTGATAAAACCCTGGAACTAAACCCCGACAGCCCAACCGAGTGGTCCAACCGGGGTTTTGTGCTCTCGGCTCTCGGCCGAAACGAGGAGGCACTCGAAGCCTTTGATAAAGCCCTTTCCCTGGACCCCGAATCCCCCAAAATCGTGACCAACAAAGGGGTTGTCTATTTCAGGATGGGTCTTCCGGAAAAAGCCCTTGAGACTTTTGACGAAGCCCTGACAATGGAGCCAAAAAAGGCTTCGGACTGGGCATGCAAACTCCCCCGGTTCAGCTTCTTTTCCCGGAACAAGGCTCCCCTCATGCGTCCCGACAACGCCGAGACCTGGTACTGGAAAGGCAACGTTTTCCTGGAACTCGGGGATAAAGAAAAAGCCCTGGAAGCCTACAAACACTCCCTGGAAAGCGACCCCGACCACCTGAACTCCCTCTTCAGAGGAGGCGAACTTCTCTGCGAGATCGGGGAATATAAAGAAGCCTTCAAGTGCTATGCAAGGGCGCTGAAACTCAGCCCCGGGAATGAGACTGCAAGGAAAGGCAAAGAGTTCTGTGAAGAGAAGATAAACGAGACGCTTGAGGACGAAAATAAGGGTGAAAAGTGAAAAGGGAAAGTGAAAAGGGAAAGTGAAGACAGATTGAGGGTGGAAATTGAAGAAACCCAAAATTTCCTCTTATTTTTTATTTCTCTTAATTCATATCATCTTCATAATTTGTAAATAGAATTTGTAAAATGAATCTTATCTGTTACAAAAGTTCAAACATTATGTTTGAAATGTTTGAACATATTTTCAAAATGTTTGAAAAGGGTATTGATTATTCCAGGCTTCTCATATCCTCATCAAGACAGGGATCTATTAGCAGAATATATATGACACTAACACAGATAGTTGAATCATACAAAAAGAAGGTATTCACAAATGGCAAAACCTATTGAACTCGGGCTTGTTCTTGAAGGGGAAGATGCAGAGAGGTTCTTTGAATATGATGAAAACCCCGAGATCTCCGACGAATTAATAGCAATGTTCATTGAAGGCAAGGAAATATATGAGCAAAACAGACGAAAACTTTCGAGCATCAATTCCAGGCTCTGAACTTGTTATCGTACCACTCAATGAACACCACAGCCTTTTATCATTTAATTAAAGATTAAAAGTACTGTAATGCGGTTAAGTCAGGTCTTGGAATGAGCTCATTCGTCAATTATACAGTTTCCCATCCTGCAGTGTTTCCGGGAAGAAAATGGCTTGCATTAAGTTTCCGAAAAGTCGACATGAATCATTGACACCAACATATTGCTTGTGATTCTTAAAAATGGTATCATTGTTTGCTCCTATTTCTATATTTGAACCATCTCTAAGATTAAATTTGCATGTCGTATCTGCAGGTCCGCCACTGGCTTCTCCAAATCGAAAACTTAATACTTTTACAGCATTGACAGCTTGCTCAATATCTTCATCATCAGTGAGAGTAATGGTTTCGTTTCCCTGTATAATTTGCACAGATGCGATATTCTCGCTTTCCAGTTCGTGGACAACAGGGAAACCGTGTGCAAGATAAAAATATCCCAGTAAAATAATAGTTGTAATAATAGTTGAAATGACAACTGGCGTAATAAACTTTGTAATCTTTTTGATCATTCTATTTTTACTCCATCACATTTTACAAAGAATTCACTTTATTTTTCTCGTTATTGGGCCTTTCCCTCCGGGAAGCTCTTTCAAATATCCTTTGTGGACCCGGAGAAAATTATTCTGGCTCGCAAGACCCTGGTACATTATACACGAACCCCTCGTATAATTGATATACCTTTGAGACAATTCATACTGGTATGACAGGCAGTAAATCCGAGGACTCAAATTCATCTTCACATTCATCCGAACATTCCAGGCAGGCCGCAGTGGGGGAGAATAAGGCATTAAACGTGACTCCTAATTACGAAACCGCAGCTTTTTCCAAACCCGCCCTTGACCAGTTTGACGGCGTATTTCCCGACCTGAACAGACGGCTTTCCCAGGACAGGGATTTAGGGCTTTCCCCTTCCGGCCAGCCCAGACTCAGCTCCGATACCAGACCAAGGCTTTTTTCCGGTCAGGGGCTCGGGCTCGGGACAGGCATGCCCATGGAAGCAAAACCTGAAGGGCTCGATTTTCCAGCCGGGAAAGGGTTTGAAATTAAACCCGACATCCCGGGAAGGACACTTTCCGGAGAGAAAGTCGTGTCCTTTTCCATTGGCGCTGATCTTCCACAGGGGCCGGTCGAGAGCAGGCTGATGAGTCTCAGCAGCACCGGAGAGAAGCTGAAGAATGCTGAAAAGAACAGGAAGTAATCAGAAAGTAATCAGGAAATTAAAAAGAATAAGGAAGTAAAAAAGTAATCAGGAAGTAAAAAGGAAGCAGGGGAGCTTTCCTTTCTGATATGGGGCAGGGGGGCTGCTCTTTTTTCATCTTTTTGTTGGCTTGAAGCTGGCTTGATTTCAAAAAATCAGTGCCTGTTCAGTAAGGCTAATGTTATTTTTGAGGGGGGTTGGAAATGTCGGTAATAGTTGGAATCATAAACAGCATGATCGAGGAACTCGATACCGAAGGTGAACTGCATTTAAGTGTGGAGTTGGAACTCGTCGATGGTAACAAAATTCAATGCAGCGATGTGAGGAGTTGCAATGTTAGCAGTGGGTGGTTAATCATAAGTTCGAATTATAAGAGAACAGTAAATGCCGTAAAAGAAGTTGATGTTAATAGGGTACATGCGGATATTTCGAGTACTGAGAATTAATCTATTCCCCAAAAAACGTTTCATACCTTGCTCTACAGTTTACGCGCATTTTTTTCGGTTGTTCGTGAATCGACAGTAAACGGCGCCGCTCTGAATTTATATAATAAATAAGTTATAACGGTAGCTGGAAATCCTGGGGTTGCTGCTGGGGTTTATTCGCCAAATAAAAATTTTCTCCAGATAAATGGAAGAATAAACACAAAAACGGCCAGAGCAGCCAGTATGAAAAATACCACTCCTATGCCCAAAAAATTTAGCAATATATCCCCCACTCCCTCTCCCATAACTTCCATAATATTTTCAAACACAATTTCCATTGAACTCTCTTTTATATAATCTTTTTGATGCCATATAATTGTCAATAGAGATCATTATTATTTTTTAACTATTGTGCAGGAGCTGTGTTTTCTAAAAGGTCCTTGCTGCGCACAGTGAATTAACCGTTTCTTTCTGACAGTTTGATGGTTTGGCCATAAAAGGCACATATCCCTTTGTTCAACTACAAATATTAAATATTTGGGGCATGTTGTGAAGTTATTCTCCAGAAGAGGGGATGCAAATGCGAGATCTTAAGAAAATACTCATCCTTGTAGCAATGGTGCCCCTGGCTGCAATTGTGGGTTATTACGTATTGATATTTCTGCTCGGTGGGCCGGCTTTGCCCCACTTTTTTGAGGTTGTGAACCATGACTCCGGCAGCCATAAAGTAACTGTCGAAATACTGGATTCGAATAACAGATCCATACTCAAAGAGACATACACCCCTGGCCCAAATGAAAAGGTCTCGGAAGAAAAGCCGTTTTCCCTCCGAAACTCCATTGAGATGAAAGAGTATACATTCAGGATTACGCTGGATAACGGAACCGTAGAGGAAGAAGTACACGTAAGCCTGCACCGCTGGAGCACGGTTTTTATACACGTATATCAAGACAGCGAGTCCCCTATACTGATAGACATGATTACGGTTTAAGACGGCTATATCAAGAAAGACGAGAGAAAGATGAGGGAAAGATCCTGAGATTCAAATCCTATTTTACAGGTTTTCATTCCTCTTTTTGAATCTTTTTCAGTTTATCGCTATGCCTTTAGAAGCCCTTAATAGTAAAATATCGGATAAATCACCACGGCTGTCATTACCTTTTTCACCCTTGTCTTCTTATCGTTATTCAGGGAACTTTTTGGGGAACGAAGTTGTGCACGATGACCAGGTTCCGAACGATAGTCGGACAGTGGAAGACGACCAGCCTGAGGACGACGACCAGTTTCTAAACGATGACCGGATTCTGAACGATGACCAGGACGTATACGGCCACGAAATCTACGACTGCTTCCGAGGAAAATGCGGCTCTGAACTCGTAGAATGCGAATACGGCCACTCCTGCGTATCCGAAAGCCCGGCTGTGTACCTTTCCGAATATGAAGACTGGCCTTCCCAGCAGCAAAAAGCAATGGACTACGTGCGAGGCCGGGTGCTGGACATAGGCTGCGGAGCCGGAAGGCATGCCCTCTACCTTCAGGAAAAAGGTTTCGATGTCCTTGGCATAGATACATCTCCCCTGGGGGTTGAGGTCTGCAAACTGAGGGGCCTTAAAAAAGCGAAAGTCATGTCCATAACTGAGGTCGGTTCCGCGATTGATCCAAAAGTAGATTCCGGACCCGGAAAATTCGGGACCATTCTCATGCTGGGAAACAACTTCGGGCTTTTCGGAAGCTTCGAAAGGGCAAAGCTGCTGCTTGAAAAGTTCCATAAAATTACGGAGGATAACGCAAGGATCATTGTCGAGAGCACCGATCCGTATAACTCGATTGATCCTTCTTACCTGCAATACCTGGAGTCCAACAAAAAGAGGGGGAGGATGCCGGGGCAGTTGAGGCTCCGGGTTAGGTATGGGGGTTACGTGACTCCGTGGTTTGATTATTTGTATGTGTCAAAGGGCGAAATGAAAGAGATATTGAAGGGGAGCGGGTGGAGGGTTAGAAAGTTCATTGATTCGGGGGATTCGGTGTATGTGGCGGTTATTGAGAAGGAGGGGGAGGAGGTAGGGTTTTTAGGGAGGGTTGCAGGTTTGATAAAATGAAATGATCAAGGGGGTGTTTTCATTGCTTGAGGGATGGGTTGAAAATTGTCCAAAGATTGGGAGAAGCGTAAGGTTTACGGAGTGCAGGGAGTGTGAGCATTTCACAAAGGTTGATTGCATCTTTATAATCTGTGGGTACAGGGGGAGATATTCTAAGAGGAGGATAGTTTACAGGGAGAGTGGTTTGGAAAAATGAGGTGTGTCTTTTGGAGCTGATGGATGCTAGTTCTAGGGCTTGAGATAAGATAGGAACTGGAAGCATGAATTAGTATCTCTTATAGAAAAACAGGATTTTTTACAACTGAAAAAGGCAGTGTAAAATACCCAAAAATCTCATAAGAATAGTGTATTCACAGCTGAAAAAGGCAGTGTAAAATAACTTAATACAGGCTGTCTCAAAACTATGCTTGATCGCACATTTGGGTAAGAAATATTAGGAATATTTATCTTTTTAAAAATATGTATTACATATAAGTATACTATTTGATAAAATTAATTCCAGTGTTTCACCATGTTCAAAAAGTACGATCAAAAGCAGCAATTTTTACTTCCATTAAGCCTGGAAGAGTTTGTTCCTGAAAACCATATTGCCAGAGTGTTAAACGACCTCATAGATCTCGTTGATATTAGTGATATTGAGTCCACTTACTCTGAGGAAGGTTGCCCTGCCTATCACCCAAGATTTCTTTTAAAAATCTTACTCTACGGGTACCTTATAAACATTAGAAGTTCACGCAAGATAGAGCAAATGACACAAACTGATACTGCTTTTATGTACCTTGCAGCTATGCAAAAACCTGATTTCCATACTATTTGTCGATTCCGTTCAACTCATCTTGACCCGATTAAAGAAATATTTTCACAGGTTGTCACGTTTTGTAAGGAAATGGATATGATTGGTTCCAGTATTTCGATCGATGGAACAAAGGTTAAGGCAAACGCTTCACCAAGACAAAGTAAGAGTTCCGACGCTCTCAAAAAAGAGATCGATAAGATACTCAAAGAAAGCATTGAGGTCGATAAACAGGAAGACGAAATTTATGGTGATTCGACACCATACCAGGTGCCAGAAGAACTGGTTAACAAGCAGAAAAGATTAGAGAAAATCAAAGCTGCTATGAAAAAAATTGACGAAGAAAAGTTAAAAAAAGTAAACATCACAGACAACGATGCTAAAATTATGAAGCATAAAGATGGAAGCAAGAAACCTTCTTATAATTGTCAGGTTGCTGTTGATGAAAAGGAACAAATAATCGTTGCATCAGACGTTGTCGATGAAGAAAATGACTTGCATCAAGTTGAACCAATGATAGAAAATGTAAAAGAAACACTGGGATACAAGCCAACAATAGTGCTGGCAGATGCAGGTTATTTTTCATATGATAATGTGAAATTTTTACTCGATCAAGAAATTGATGCTTATATTCCTGATAACTTTTATGAAGTAGAGAAAAGGGGAAAAGCAAAGAAGTTCAGAAAATCTCTCTTTAAATATGATCAGGAAAAGGACTGTTATTATTGCCCTGCTGCATTTGAAATCCCATTTACAAGAATACAAAAAAGGAACGATGAGCCAGATTTACGGTATTATGTATGTAAGTATTGTTCTTTATGCGTGTTAAAAAATGCATGTACCGAGAGTGAAAACAGGACAATATCAAGAGATCCAAGGGAGTACCTGATGGAGAATATGAGGGCTAAACTGAATACAGAAGAAGGAACGGAACAGTATCAGGAAAGAATGTTTACTGTAGAACCTGTGTTTGGCCAGATGAAACAGGATAGAGGATTCAGGGAATTTCTTTTGAGAGGGAAAAGGAAGACAAAAATTGAGTTTATTATGATGTGTACTGTACACAATCTAAAGAAAATAGTGGATTTCATGAAGAGAGAAGGTAAAAGTTTGAAAGAAATTCTGAAAATGATAACCGGGAGAGGAAATAAATTAGGGAATGGATGCAGAATTGTGGCGGGAAAGACAAGTAAGCTATGTTGATCAATGAAAACTGATCTCTTTTCGAATAAAAATTGAAATTGAAATGGATATTACCCAATTGTAGAATTCAAAACGGTTTTGAGACAGCTTGAATAGTTCTCTTTTTATTCATCGATGCATTTTTTTTCAAACATATATATGACAATTTCCAAACTTCGGGACAATTGCCGAACTTTATGCTTTGTTCTATGTGTGTTTTCAAAATAAACTTCTCTTTCACGGACAGGTTTCTATTTGCTCCAAATAATTGATCCCGAAAATGCATTGATTGAGCAACATGAGAGGCTAGATGTTCATATCCTTCTTTAATTGGAGGGGGACCATATGGTATATCATGCTCTAAAATCAAAGGATCAATATCCATTCTTTCTGCCCAATGTCTCACTTGTTGAAAATCAAACCAATTTCCCGTTTCTAAGGAATTCTTAGAAGCTATTTGAAGAAGGTTTGTTGCTTTTTTCTGTATGGAGTATTTAGCAAACTTAACGTTAATCGTTTTTGCAATTTGAAATAAATGCCTTAAAATAAAAATTTCTTTCAATGCACACTTCCCATTAAGTTCCTTAAAGGCCTTAGGTTCAGTTACTTTACATATCTCTTTTTTTACTTTTATTAAACAGAAAATAGATCTAAAAAAACCTCCATAAACTCTATACGCATTACAGGAATCAAGTAAAAGAGCAACTCTTAGGCTGGGAAATGAATTCGATTTTTCTGCTATCTGATAATATTCTTTAGCAGATTGATGGTACTTTCCATTATGATATAATGATTGTGCTTTCTGTTTTCTTATGTTTATCAAATCAATTTCTTTTTGAGGACACATGGCTAACAATTCTTCACTTGCTTTGAGAGCAAGTGAAGCACATCCTATTTTATTCAGAAGGGATGCTCTCCAAATACCAATCTCAAATTCAGTGAATTCATTTTTAAAAGAATTCAATAGATCATTTGAAGTTTTTCCCCACTTCAAATCGATAGAATGGTTGGTTAATGATGAAAAAAGAGTTTGCATATCACCAACTAAGAAGTAACCCTGCATTTCTTTTGAAAGTAGACTCGCATTTGGACTTAATTTAGTTTCAATATCTTCCAGAGTATCTATTTCTTCACGCACATTCCATAAAACGTTTGTTACTGGCATCTTTAATATTTCAGGGCATATCTCAAAATCCAGACCCGAATATCCAACAATAAGAAGGGAGTTTCCTTTAATCATATCTAATAAAAGATTACGCTTCCAATTTGGCAAGCAACTTTCGCGACTAAGAGAATAGACAAGAGTTTCTCCTTCTTTGTCATCAGCACTCCCATGGATCTTAAAATAATATTTTTTAATTGTGGACCCTATTGATTGAAAATCGTTTTCTGTAACTATTCGTTTTATGCCTTTTTCCTCTGGTAATAATTTATCTAAACATATATCATAATTGGGAGTAACAATACCTCGAAACTTCCCGTCAATAAGAGCATCAGCTATAATTTTATGAATCGGGTTTGAGATGTCTATCTCAAAAACACGTTTGATAATTAAAACAAGCTTTTGATTATTAGGACAACATTCCAATAAGTTTTCAAACGGGACATTTTTCCACAGGGCATTTAAAGACTCACTCAAATCAGGGTTGCTGCCTAAAAAATGAGGTGGGAAAAGTAAGTCAAACATATTTTTTGTGAAATCTTTACCCATAGGTAAACATGTGGGATCCCATCCAGAGATTCCACTTCCAGCTAAAAGAACAGGAGGATTTTGTAGAAGTTGCGAAATAATTGGTTCTGCTTCTGGTGTATCCAGAGATATTATTTTCATTTTAAATCCCTACCAACAGGAGCTTAATTTACTGTAGATCCAACAGTTTAAAATCACCTCATCTGACTAATATCTTTCTAACTTTTTACGCTTTGTAATATTGTCATAATTCACGTTTTAGAAGATTTCCATATTAACTTTTGAAATTAATTTAAATAGGATCAAATACAAAACCAAAATAGTATTTTCGAAAACCTTATTTACTTTTAAAAATGTATTTGACATTTAGGGAAGAAAGTTCCGGAAAGGACTTGAAAAAGAGCGTAACGAGAAGCAAAGCAGTTTGCAACATATATAATAACTCATAAAAGAGAATGGATATCTCAAAAAGCAAACTAAACGCCTCAGTGAGCGAACAAAACACCTCCAATCAGAAAATAGATAGTTTCCGTCGATTATTGATAATATCTGGCAAAACGATCACATATGCCGTCGTTGTCCATATTTGAAAACCGGCCCTATGTTTGCGGCTTTCAGTAACGGATCCCCACAACCGGTGATTAAAATGAGGTTTTATGAATACCAAAAGGCATTGAAACTAATAGAAGATATTGAGAAGAGGAATGTATGCTTTCTTGTAGGCGCTGGAATCTCGACACTTCCTCCATGTAAACTACCATCTGGAAGTGAGCTAAAAGATTTGGTTATTACAATACTTTTTTCAAGAGAGGAGTTAGAACCTTATCTTCAAAGATTAAAAAAACTATCTAAATATGACGATGTCGTTCCTGAAATTCTCTTTCAGAGAATTTCCGAATCTATCAAAGATAAGCTCTTTCTTTTCTTCAATATCCTTAAAGTAGCTAATCCTAATCAAGCACATGAAGCTTTGGCTTACTTATCTGATAAAAATAATATAAGGATATTGACAACCAATTTTGACACTTTTATTGATGATTTTTTGAAAAATAAAGAACGAATAATCCATCTTCATGGAAGCCTCAATAACTTATCGCAAATAATGATTAGAATAAACCAAGTTGGATGTGGAATAGAGGCATCTCTTGGGATGTCTTTAATGTCCCTTACAAATGATAATTCCTTATATGTGTTAGGATACTCAGGCAATGATAAGGATATAATTGATTTAATAAATAGTTGTAATTTTAAAAAAATAATTTGGTTTGTAAGAAACACGGATAATAAACGGCTGTTAAGAAATATTAGTCAGGTAGATAGAATTCATTCATGCTATGTTGTTAAAGCCGACCTAAAAGACTTATTTAATGATTTATCATCTCATTTTAAAATAGATTGTTCTGAAATGAGATATTCAGAAAATATTATAGATCTTGAAAAAATAAAATCTGAACTTTTGGAGAATTGGTCTCAGGAAATAAGCATGCCTGAAAGGTTCGCTTGTTTGGGAAAATTATTTTTTGAATTGGAAGAATATGACTTGGCTGCAACAGTATTCATTCATGCTGTGCATGATAATTATGTTAATGGCATTCACGGCAAATCTTGGTTTTACAATGAAGCGGCTAATTGTATGCTGACGATTGGAAATTTTGATAAAGGATTTGAATATGCCAAGAAGGCAATTGAATATCAATATTTATTGCCACAGTTGAGTGTTCTTGCAGGTTCTTACAATATAATTGGTCTTTTATTTCTTGAAAAAGAACAACCTGAACCCAAAGAAGCAATTCCAAATTTCAAATCTGCAATAAGTACTCTTGAACAATTTAGTACAACACCAGAGGCAAATGTTTGGAAGGAGGAGATTAATGTTTTCTTTGGAAGAATATTTAATAATTTAGGTCTTGCATATCATACTGCTGGGGATTTCAATTTAGCATTAGAATACTATAAAAAATCCCTAAAATACAAGAAAAGAGCAGGGGATTTAATAGGTATAGCTCACACATCTGTAAATATTTGTAAAACCCAATATAGATGTCGTAATTATAGGAGATTTTATTATTGGAAAAATAAATCAATCGATTTAATCGAAAAATATCAGCTTGATTATCAAAAGGCATATTTATTACGAGAAATTGGAGCGATAAGTTGTGAACAAGGTAGAGTCAAGTCTGGATTAAAAATGCTAAGAGATGCATTAGCATTATATGATAATATGGAAAACGTTGTATTCGATAAAAAGCTTACTGATGATATAATCAAGCAATTTTCTCAAGATATTGCCTTGATAGGATGAATGATTTATTCATTTTTCGCGGAATTCGGCTTGTAAGCTTTGTAACCAGCTTCCTCGAGAAGTTTTGGAATAAGGAGGACGGAGTTACGGTCATTATCTCGAATACCAGGTGAAAGTTTGTTCCACGGAACAATACACGGAGTGGTTTTATTTTCAAAATTCTTTTCACCCTCTTTATAGACCCATCCTTGCATGATCTTTTGCCAGACCCAACGATCATGCTCCCTGTTTGCCATTTTTTCGATTTCATCTTTTGTCAACATTGTCTCTTTTTGTTCATCGTTCTTTTGAAGGCGTCGAATCTTATAACCAACCCAGCTCAATTTTTCTGGAATCTTTCTCGCGCTGTCAAAATTCGCCTCTTTAAGGTCTTGTGGCAGAGCATCAAACTCAACTAGCGATGGGTTCGTTTCAGGAGTATCTCCTTTAATTTTTCTCTTTTCTACATATTTGTCGTGAAGGAGTCGAGCAAGACGATCAATAATGTATGGATCATTGATTTCTTCAAAGTCTTTCATACGGTATATCTCATATCCAGCTTTTTGGAGTACAGGAGGAATTGCATATACTGACTCAATAAAATTATGTTTTATATCTTTATGAAGTTTGTTGAAAGGAGTCAACTGCGGAGTAATTCCAGTGCAAATTTTATTCTCTTTGCTATCTGATAATCCTCCCAACCTTTGATTGCGGCAGAATCTCTCATATTCAAAGCGGGCAAATGTCTCGATCTCATCTTCAGTAATATCTGGCGTGTGTGGAATCGTTCCCACTATCTTTCGAATACCATGATTGATTGCCCAAAGTTTATTGGGAATATCTTCAGCAGCATCTTTGAATTCCTCAAAAGAAACGTCTTTCTCTAGTTCTTTCCCTTCGCTCTTTCGATGGCTTATTTGGCTCTCGTGCATAAACTTGGCCACAGATTCGACGACAGTATCTTCCCTCTTGCGATAGGAAACTTCTTCAGGATTGGGAAGGTCCTTCAGCCGAAGCATAGATTGGTATCGTTCTTTTTCCGTCAAAAACAAGAATTCATCGGCATCTACATGCATATCAAGTTGCTTTTTAACTGGAAGGGCTGAAAGATCGAAACGATTTTTACCTGCTAGACGACTCATTTCGATAAGAGCAGTCATGGAGCGAGTGCCGTGCTTGTATTTGGTTACATTTAGCATTGCCCGCAGTACGCCGCTATCAATACTTATTTCCTTTTTTGAGTTAAAAAGACCGGAGGCTGTTTGTTCATTCTCCAACAATACGCGCAGCACTTGAGCTCTTCGGATAATGAATGCATCGTCATCATCGTCCTTTGTGCGCTGGCGGTTTGGTCCCATAACATTGATAAAACCTCGGAGTCTGCTAACAAAGTCAGGCCCCTTTGCATCCCTAAACTTTTTATCTGCATCTTTTATTTCAGTATTTTGAACTGAATTTTGATCAGCATTCTGACCTTCATATGAGGCAAGATTGGTAGTTGAGTCATTGTTATGAAGATTTTTTACAAAATCTTCAAAAGTATCTCTTGTTCCTCCAGCAAAAACAAAAATAGCATTTCCGATAGGATGCACTGTTTCTCCTTCTCTGAACTCACCATCCTGCATGGGTGCTAGGAAGTATTTCAGCCATCCTAGAGGCTGACCCTCGCAAGCCGAATCAAATTCATCGAAAAATACAAACGGCACCTTGCCCGAAAGAGCAATATCTCGTACTTTATGAAATGCATTGACCAAATCTTGATAATCACCAAGCTGGGAAACATTGAAGGATATGCTTTCAAGTCTGACTCCATTTGAATCAATACTTTTGAGTACTTGCTTGACACCGAAGGATTTGCCAGAGCCTGGAGGGCCAAAAACAGCAAAACACAGAGGATTTTTGGGCTTTTGGTTCAAAAGGAACTCAATTATCAGTTCCTTGATCGAACTGTAACTTTCAATCTCAGCGCGGTCGATGGTTTCAAGATCGCCAAATTTACAAATAGGTACACTTTCCAACCCTTTTGCCATGCCTTTTTGAACGATTTCCCTTGCTACAAGCTGTCGGACATTACGAGTTTTATGATCAAGGATTCTCCAGAACCTTGGGTCTGCATCTTTAAGATTTGTGGGAATTTCGACAGAACTACAGACATAGGTATATTTTGCATTCTTTTCTAAAATCTCTTCTAAGCCCGGGTATTCAATTCCATGATCTTTTTTGTATCCTGCTTCAAGGAGTGCACGTGAATTCGCAAGTCCTTGCTTAATTCCAGTTGTAAGTCCAGACAAACCTTCTTTAGAAATTTGTTTTACCAGTGTCGCAGTGAAGATCGACATTAGCCCCATCATAGTGCCGTCAATATTTGATGCGAAAGAGCCCTCAAGTAAGGATGGATCAAATACAATGACAGCGTCGTTTACATCATCTTTCCTACCATGATAGAGGATAGCCCCGTCAGTATCAAACAACACTACAAGGTACGGGCATTGTTGCAGTGAATTAAGTGCATCTGACCTTTGGAGTTCAAACACAAAGTCTTTGGCAGTCCGCTCCCATGATAGTGATTTGCTTATATGAATCCCTGCTGTTCTTCGAAGATCATTCGAATTTATGATTACAATAAGGTTCTCTGGAGTTTTCTCATTTATTTGTTTCCAAAGACTACCTTTAAGGAGAGGAAGACTCATTTTGTATACGATAATTGAGTCACCTACAGATTCTAAGTCTTTAGGCCATACATTCCCCATCTCTCTAAATCCATTTCCGGCGTCGTCAAGTACAATGATATCTGCATTACTGTCATTTGATTCTGGAACCCACGATGGTAGTTTGTTTTCTGGCCCAATATATCCAAAGAATTTTTTTATGCGTAGAACCTCAGCCGTTTTATCTCCCAGAACTTTAGAGTTCTCAAGCATGACATTTGAGTGAATCACTTCATCCGATGAAAAATTGCGCAACTCTTGCTTTTCTGGTAACTTTGGTCCCCTCACTGTGGCTAATATCCCCTCTTCGTTAAGGGACTGTTCGATAAAATTAGTCAATAATGCTGCTCCACCTGGTAGTACATCTGCATGTGATGAATGGTGTAAACGCCAGTTATAACCTTCATCGCTGGCTTTGACAGGATACATAAACCAATCAATCGTTACGTCTCCAGCTACCACAATCTTAAGTTCTTTTTTCGCCATCTGCATCCTTTCTTTTGATTTTTTCGACTTTTCTACCTTTAGTTCGTAGTTGTTAAGAAATAAATAAGTTTATGCTTTTAATTTAAATAACAAAACGGCGGTTACCTTGCTGCAAGCAACTAAGTATTCAAATGAGACAAATACAATATCAAAAATGAGTTTATCTGGCAATGTCAAGTTAAAAGTACCGGAATAATTTCAAAAGCTTTAACTATTGAATGTTGAATAGTACTTTTGAAAATATTGTTGAGGTCGTAGGTGAACTAGATGTCCCGTGTGTTTTTATCTTCTACATATAAGGACCTAAAAGAATGTCGTGAAAAGGTCAGAATTCTTTTGAGAAAAATGGGTCATGAAGATATAGGTATGGAACATTTTGTTGCAGAAGACAAAAGGCCTGTTGACAAGTTTCTAGAGGATGTTGCTTCTTGTGACCTCTATATAGGTATTTTTGCGTGGAGATATGGTTATATCCCTGATGGATACGATGAATCTCTAACAGAACTTGAATATCGGAAGGCAGTGGAAAAAGGGAAAAGTTGCTTATTATTTCTGCTGCATGAAGATGCACCTTGGTCTCCTAGATTTGTGGCTAGGGGTGAAGAAGCATCAAAAATAGAGGCCTTGAGAAATGAGTTGTCCACTAGACATGTAGTCAGCTTCTTTAAATCCGCTGAAGACCTTGCCATTAAGGTAGGCACAGCGGTCTATAATTGGGAATCTCAGAGTCAATCAACTTTATCCGACATTTTCATTTCGAAAGTAGATAAAGGGATTAAAGAGGGTGCTTCAAGAGAACATGATAGTGAAATAATTGGGTGGAAAAAAACAAGTGAAAAGTACATAAATGAATTGAAGAAATCCTATTATAACAATGGATTGGTACTATTTCTAGGAGCTGGTGTGTCATATTCAGCAGGTATGCCCGATTGGAACACTCTTATCTCAAAGCTTATGGCTGATATGATTGGTGAAGAACTGCCAAAAGAATTAGATGCTTCAGAGGATGAAATGCAAATCATAGCCAATGAACTCCAGAAAATTCATGGTTTTTCTCCTTTACTGGAAGCAAGATACATACGTGCTAGTCTTATGGATAAATTCGATAAAAAAATATCTGAAAACCTTTATAGAGAAGTTAATAAAACCAGAATTGGCGCTTCTGAATTATTTGATTCTATAGTTAAAATGTGTATGCCTAAAAGAACTGGTCCTGGAATAAGAGCCGTTGTAAATTATAACTTTGATGACCTTCTAGAAACCTGTCTTCGAGAACTTTCTATAAAATGCTGTCCTGTATGCACTAATTCTTATTTTGTTTCCCCTGACCAATTAGCAATATACCACGTTCATGGTTTTTTGCCAAGGAACGATGAAGATTATCAAGGTACACCTAAAAGTTTAGTGGTGTTTTCTGAAGAAGGTTACCATAATTTAATGATGGATCCTTATTATTGGTCAAACATTATTCAACTCAATTGCTTTCTTGAAAATACTTGCTTGATGATAGGCTTATCAGTAACGGATCCAAATTTACGAAGACTTCTGGATGTAGCTGCGAAAAATAATAATGTACCTAAACATTACGTATTATTAAAAAGACTCCTACTTACTGAAGTTTTAGAGGGAAATGAAAAGAAAAAATTTAAAAAAAATGTGATAGAAGCCTTCATTTCAACTCATCATAGAATTCAAGAAGAGTCTTTTCAGCAACTTGGTCTGAATGTTATTTGGTACGAGAGCTATAGTGAAATTCCAAGTATTTTAGATAAGATTAGAGAATGAGCTCAAATTATCATTAGTTTAAAAAATTAAGGCTGGTGATCCGTTTCTTTTCATTGCCCCTCAAATTCTAAAAATTTTTGCAGATTCAATTTTTGTTTTTGTAGAAACCCTCTTACTCACTTTTCGAAGATGTACACAAAAATATAATCAATTTGCCGATTTACTCAATATTCTCTATAACAGATTACAATCATTCATAATCATTCAATACTTGACGATTGACGCGACACTAGACAAATTAAGTAATTCTTTTTTCAGTAGGAGAGATGAATTGTGAGTTCTCAGAACAATCCGAGTGATTTACTTTATGAAGCAATAACGACACCGAAAAAGAAATTAGCTTTTTTTGTTGGCGCAGGAGTATCTATCGATTCAGGACTGAAAGATTTTAAGGGTTTCAGCAAGCAGTTTCTCAGTGGAATTGGTCCTGCAAACTGGGCTAATGAGGACAATAAAGATATTGATTTGATAACTGAGAGGTTAAGACCCGAAGTATTGCTTCAGGTGGTTCAACAAGTTTATGGAAAAAACTCACTCGAGTTCTATAGTTCATTAGATTTCGAAATACCTAATCCTAATCACTACTTTTTGGCATTGGCTTTGCTCAGAGGACATTGTGTATTTACAACAAACGTTGACACATTGATTGAAAAGGCTTGCGAAAACATGGGCATTTCATGTGCGCCAATTTTTTATGAGGAACACTATAAAGACTTTCTAAAGAAGCATCCCGTGGACTTTAGTTCACAATTATTTAAGCTTCATGGTTCTATCGAGCCGAATAAAGCCGGATTAGCAAAGTACGAATCGATCCGCTTTACAATTGATAGAGTTGGGCTCGGACTCGATGAAAATACAGGAAAAACTCTGTCTGCCTGTCTGCAAGAGCGAGATTTCGTCTTCCTAGGTTACAGCGGAAATGATCATTTCAGTGTACATCCTGAATTGCTGAGAGTAGATTCAAACCAAAAAGTCTATTGGTTCAAGTTCCGAAGTTATCCCCCTTCATTAGAGGATACTTCTAATTCTTGTGATTTTCAGAATCAGAGGGACAATCTACTAAAAGAGGCATCAAAAGACTTATCATCCGCAAAATGGGAAGATATCTCATTGAGAGAGTTGCTCATAAAATGGGAGCCACACTCCTATCTCATCGAAGGTAACAGCAGTTCCGCCATAAACGATATTCTTAAAAAATTAGCTAGTTCTAATGAAGCCCCAGAGTACCTAAAGTTAAGTAGTAACTTGAAAAGTTTTCAGGCGGATATTCTTAGCCTTAGATGTGGACAAAAGTTTTCTCCGTCTTGGGTTGAAAATATTACCGATTTTAAACGTCATTTATGTGCAGCAACATTAATGATTAGGGCACGTAATTTGACGCAAGCTAATTCCGAATTAAAATACTCTGAGGAGTGCGCTAAAGACTATATAGAGAAAGCTGAAGTGGAAAGATTACGTGCTACGACTTATTCTATCACTCGCAGAGTAGGTAAAGAAAAATTCAGCAAGGATGATCTGTATAAGGCTATGGAAAAGTTCCAAATGCAGGGAGATCTTGTGGCAATGATTGAGGCACATCTTGAGTTGGCCAATATTATTAGAATCGAACGGAATTTTAGCGCTGCATTAGACGAACTTGATAAAATTGAAAATGAGTTAGTAGGTATAAAGCCTGAATTACAGATTCAAAAGAAGGCTTATGACTGGCCTCGACTAATGGCTCATCTACTTTTCCTTCGAGGGCTGGTTTATGGTTTGGGGCGAAAAGGAATATTCAAAGATAAAATTACTGGAATAGAATATTGCGATAAAGCTGCTGATTTTGCATCTCGAGCTGGAGACGTAGCCCGTAAAGCCGCAATTCTCAATGCACGAGGTTTGATTATTTCTCAACTCGCAGAGAGGACTAGCAGTATACTTCAAGAAGCAGAAGACTCATTGAATGAAGCTTTAGCCCTCCATGCTAGGCTCAGAGACCCACGTAGTTGTTTTCAACCGTCACGTAATCTACTTTTAGTTCATCGTTTGCGCTTGCTCAATAGTAAATCAAAAGTTTGCAGTCATTGGTTAAATGAGGCGTGGGAAGAAGCCAATAGAGCTCAGGATTACCTCAACCAAGTAGAAACAGGGATTTTTGAGCCAATAAGAGATCAAATTGAGCTTGATTTCCGTAAAGCTCAATTTTTGGGGCTTAAAAGAGATGCCAATAAAGCTGATCTTGAATTCAAAAAAGTCTTAAACTACTGGGAAGAGAAGAATGACCTGCATCAACAGGCTCGTATATGGCAGGAGCTTCTTTCTCTTGCTGAGGATCAAAAGGAAATTCAAAATTGTTTGTCCCATTTGCTTAATATCATAGAATCACTTTTCCAGTCTAATGAAAATGAGGATACGTATAGAAACGATTTACTTCGCCTTGAAAATATAATGGATATGCTCATTGATGCATATGATAAAGCTTATGAGATTAAAGATCAAGAGCATCTAAACAGGATAAAAATACTGGCGCTTCGGGGAAAGGAGATCTCTGAGCTTGTTGGTGACAGTAGTCTCATCTGTAGTTTTAGTGTTTATAGTTAAATCCTTCTGGAGGAAGGGCCATAGCATCAGATGAAAAATACTCGTTGGTTACTGGGGACATTTTGGGATCTTTGAGTATCATTTGAGCTATCAAGGTCCAATAGACCCAATGTCGAGGGAGCGGCGCTAGAGGGTGGGTATCGCTTCCTTTTGAAGGTATATGAAGCCACTCATCTATATCAAAATGATAGAATCCACATTGCATTATCTCTGGGGGTGCTGGGCGTAACCCAAGCCCATTAGTTCTATCGACTCCACAAAATAAGATGATCAATTCGCCAGCATTTCCTTGCCTCGATTGGAAATATGGTCTTTCCAGCCATGCAGCAAAACGTAAGTCTGAAGGCAGAGATAAACCAGTTTCTTCCTTCAGTTCTCGTAGAACAGCATGGCTAGGCAATTCATCCAGTTCTACTCCACCTCCTGGAAGATTCCATGGAGTACCTCCAGCAGTATCCATAGCGTACTGCCCCGTTTTAACCATCAAAACATTATCTAAGGATGGATCAAAGACTGCTATGAATGTACCCATCCCCCACTTCCTTCTTAAACAGTATTTATGCGCTAAGGAATCTATCTCATAAATGTTAGTCTGGTCGCTTGGAAAGAGATTCTTCATGTAGTTGTCCTCATAGAAATGAGTATCCTCTTGACTTTTACGTGTCACTAACCAAATAGCACTGCGGAAATTGAGATTATTTCCAAAAGAACTATACAATTCATTAATAATCTAACATCCTAAATTTTAACCTTACGTGTCTGTATCAAGAGAAGCTTATGCGCCCAAGAATGAAGAATATAGTATAGACCATTGGTTTTGTGAGAAATATGCGTGTTTCCTCAGGTACTCTAACTTTTTATTCGCTCTCTTTTTCCACTTCCTTCAGGAAAAGCCCGTGCTGCGCACGGTGACAATACACACGGAAATACACCTATTCCGTCTGCTCCGTTTCCTTTCACTCACCACTTTCCACGAAAAAATTCACCTCACTCCCCTCTTCACCGCCTCCTCAAACCTCTCCAGCCCCTTATCAGCCTCCTCTTCCGTCATAACCAGGGGCGGCGAGAACCTTATCACGGACTCCCCGCAGCCCAGGAGCATGATGCCCTGTTTGTAGCCTTCCCGGACGATTTTGTTCCTTGTAACAGGATCTATGAACCTGTCGGGTTTGACGATTTCGGCGCCGATCATTAAGCCCAGGCCCCGGACATCGCCTATGCAGGGGTAGGAGTCCTGGAGTTCCCGGAGGCGCTGCTGGATGTGGGAGCCGAGGGCCCTGGCATGGGCTCCGGTTTTTTCTTTTTGCATGAATTCGAGGGCGGTAAGGGAGCCTGCTGAAGCCAGGAGGTTTCCGCCGAAGGTGTTTGAGTGGACACCGGGGGGCCAGTCCATGAGAGAGGCGTCGGCGAGCATTGCTCCCATGGGAAGGCCAGCGCCAAGGGCTTTTGCAAGGCAGGAGATATCCGGTTTGACCCCGAAGTTTTCCATGGCAAGGAAAGGGCCGGTCCTGAAGCAGCCTGCCTGCACTTCGTCGGCTGCGAGGAGGACGTCGTTATCGGTGCAGATTTTCCGAAGTTCCTTGTGGAACTCGGGGGGAGGGACGATGTAGCCGCCTTCGCCCTGGATGGGTTCGACGAAAACGGCTGCGGTGTCTTCGGGGTTCAGTTCTTTTCTAAAGATCAGGTTTTCGATCTGCTTTACGCACTCGACCCCGCAGCCGGGGTATTCCAGGTTAAGGGGGCAGCGGTAGCAGTAGGCGTAGTGGGTGTGCACGGTGCGGATGCCCGGGAAGTGCTCTTTCTGGCGGGCTTTGGAGGAGGTGAGGGAAAGGGAGCCCAGGGTCCTGCCGTGGAAGGAGTTGTAAAAGCCAATCAGGTTTTGCCTGCCGGTCTTCCAGATGGCAAGCTTGATTGCGGCTTCCACGGCTTCGGTCCCGCTGTTGCAGTAAAAGACCTTCGAGTAGCCGGAAAGTTCCCGGAGTTTTCGGGCAAGTTTCAGGGGAGGCTCGGCAAAAAAGTCCGCAGAACAGCAGTGCGTCATTTTTCCAAGCTGGGCGGAGATGGCAGCCTGTACAGCGGGGTTCGAGTGGCCTGCGTTCAGGACCGCAATCCCGGCAACGAAATCGATGTAGTCCCTGCCGTCCAGGTCCGTCACAATGGAGCCTTTCGCCCTGTCCACAACCAGGGGGTAGGGCCTGGTCTCGCAGGCGGACATCACCTCGCAGTCTTCTTCGATCACTTCCAGGGATCTCGGGCCGATGGTGTCAAGCATCCCTATTTCCTGCATCCGGGAATTCATTATTTCTGTGCTTTCCCTGCTGTGTCCTTTTTTTTCTTCCCCTTTACCTTCTCCTTTTCCCTTATTCATCACAAATCATTCCCCCCTCTTTCAAATTCCTTCCTTCCTTCCTTCCTTCCTTCTTTCCTTCAAATCCCTTCTTTCAAATCCCTACCTGAATCCCTTCCCTTCAAATTCCCTTCAATCGGTATCGATCTGGGCCTTTTGCAGCTTTCCGCTATAATCGATGTACACGGCTTTTACCTCCGAAAACTCCCTGATAGCATCGGTCCCTGCTTCCCGGAAACCGTTTCCGGTGCCTTTTACGCCTCCGAAGGGCAGGTGGACTTCGGCGCCTATGGTGGGAGCGTTGACGTAGGTGATCCCGGTTTCGAGCTGTTCGACCGCCCGGAAGGCGTTTCCCATGTTTTCCGTGTAGATGGCCGAGGATAGGCCGAATTGAGTGTTGTTTGCGACTTCTATTGCTTCTTCAAAGCTTGAGACCGTGATAATGCTGAGCACCGGGCCGAAGATTTCCTCCTGGGCGATTCGCATGTCCGGCCCCACGTCGGTAAAGACCGTGGGTTCGAAGAAATAGCCGGAGAGGCCGGAGCTTTCCGGGTCAATGAGTTTTCCCCCGATAAGCAGGGTTGCCCCTTCTTCCTGCCCTATCCGGACGTAGCGTTCGATCTTTTCGAGCTGGGCTTTGTTGATCACGGGTCCAACGTCGGTTTCGGGGAGGAGGCCGTCCCCTACCCTGAGAGTCCTGGTCTTTGCAAGCAGCCGGGCGGTAAACTCCTCCCTGACCTTTTCGTGCAGGATGAGCCGGCTGGTTGCGGTGCAGCGCTGGCCGGTTGTCCCGAAGGCCCCCCAGAGCACGCCGTCAAGGGCAAGGTCCAGGTCGGCGTCGTCCATGACTATCACCGGGTTTTTGCCACCAAGTTCCAGGGAGACCCGTTTCATGGCTTTTGCACATTCCCCCATGATCCATTTCCCGGTCTCAAGGCTGCCGGTAAAGGAAATTGCCCGGATGTCCGGGTGCCGGACGATTGCTTTTCCGACAGTTCCCCCGGGCCCGGTTACAAGATTTATAACTCCCGGGGGCAGGCCGGCTTCCATCAGGATTTCCACCAGCTTGATTGCAAGGATCGGAGTGTCGCTTGCCGGCTTGAAAACGATCGAGTTTCCGGCGGCAAGGGCTGGCATGATTTTCCAGGCGGGAATCGCAATCGGAAAATTCCAGGGCGCAATCAGGCCCACAATCCCCAGGGGCCGGAGCACGGTCATGCAGAACTTGTCCCGGAGTTCCGAGGTCGTGGTCTCCCCGAACATCCGGCGTCCCTCGCCTGCGGCGTAATATGTAATATCGATGGCTTCCTGCACGTCCCCTCTGGTTTCGGCAAGCACCTTTCCCATCTCCTGCGTCATCAGGGAGGCAAGCTCTTCCTTTTGCCTCTGCATGATCCGGGCGGCCCTGAAAAGCACCTCGGCCCTTTTCGGAGGCGGGGTCTTGCTCCACAACTCAAATCCCGCCTTTGCAGCCTCAACTGCCCTGTTCACATCATCTATACCGGCAACCTGCAGCACAGCTAAATTCTCCAGGGTCGCCGGGTTCATATCATCAAAAGTTTCTCCTGTTGAAGAGTCCGTCCACTCTCCACCTATAAACAGTCCATACTCCTGCATATTTCATCCCCCAGAATGCATTGAATATAATAGGAGATAAATATATTCCCGGAAAATAGATCCAGCAGAAACTAAGAGCAGGATGTTAAAATAAGAGCAGGTACTAAAAACGTGCAGCTCGAAAAAACAGGGATTATAGAAGGGAAAAAGAGAGCAGTAAGAATTTGCTGCTCGGATTCATTTTCCATTAAGTAAACCCTCTAAAAACCGTGATGAAAAATGCGCTAAAAAATGCGACAACTTTTTTCACTTTCATCAGAAGCTTGCAGCTCTGTGTCCGACTATACGCTCGATCTGCCTGGATAGTTCGGAATACTGGGTTTTTGGGTCTCCTCCCTTCTGGATATAGGAATTCGCACCGTTTTCAATGGCCCTGTGCATGACTTCTTCGTTTCCTATGCCCGTAAACAGGATGAAGGGAACGTTGATACTTTTCTCACGGAGGGATTTCAGGAAGGTGATGCCGTCCATGGCAGGCATGTCATAGTCCGAGACTATCACGTCATAGGCATCCTTTTGCAATTTATTGATTGCTTCTCCTGCAGAATCTACCGTATCGGAGTTAATATTATGGAACATTTCCAGGAACGTTTTTGATAATTCCAGGAATGAGGGGTCATCATCTACAAGCAGTACTCTCATGGGGTTTTCTCCAATTTTCTTTTGGGGGTTTAATGAATCCGTTTTGCAGGAATGATGTGTTCCGACCTTTTGTGTACTTTTAGTACGTTTATGAGGGTTGGATTTCTTTGATTTTATATTATTTTACTGGACTACTAATTGTTACTATGATGTATATATTAGTTAAATGTTATACCGTGAATAATAGAAACGATTCAAATAATATAAAAAGTTAACATTCCAACTTATTTTCATATTCCAACTTCTTTTCATGAACCTTGCTCAATTTTAAGGCTGCTTTTTTTTGGGTCCTGCTTCCACCCCCTTTTTCCCCATAGAGATTTCGGTGATAATCAGGATTTTCCGGATCAAAAAACCTTATCCCGTGAGATTTGCTTAATTCCTTTTCGAATCCCGTTCTTTTATGCCCCGGGAAGCCTGTCCGGACTTATCCTGTTATGGGAAAGAATCCGGTCTCAAGCTGTGTTTTCCTTCCCACGGCTTCCTGGATATGTTCAGAGAGTTCGGCATACAGGGCTTTCGGTTCTTTTCCTTTCTGCAGGAAAAAGCTGGCTCCGCTTTCCAGGGCTCTTATCAGTACATCTTCTTTGCCTGCTTCTGTAAAAAGTATAAAGGGCGTTTCAATACCCTTTTCCCGGATAGTCTTCAAAAAAGTTATTCCATCCATGCCAGGCATCCGGTAATCGGAGACCACGGCGTCAAAGGCTCTGGTCCTGAGTTTGGGTATGGCTTCGCCTGCAGAACTTGCAGTATCAACTTCAAGCTCGTAAAAAATTTCGAGATAATCTTTTGAAAGTTCCATATATATTGGGTCGTCATCCACGAGTAAAATCCTTAACATGTTTGTCCCTCCGGCTTCTTGCAGGTGCTGGTCGGGTTTGTCGGAGCTATTCAGGTTTCAGGGACAGAAGGTTTCGGTGAGTTCTTCAGGTCAGGTTTAAGTTTTCCGGGGCGGGATAAGTACTCGGGTCTGAGGTTAGTTTTTTTAAGGTGTACTCTATCAAATTTAGAATACTGAAAAAGTCAGTTTTGGCACTTATAATGTTTTATATTCTAAAAAATTATTATTTTTATGTAGTTTACTCATACAAACTTGTTTCTCATTCTATATAAATTTTAACTCACCACTCACATTTTTATGATGTAAATGTCAGTTTCCTGTTATAATTCTCCTGAAATGGAATTCGGATTTCTTTTCTGGTTCTTAAGTGATGGAAAAATTATATGCGCAGTGACTGTCTTTCTCCCTCAAAATAGTAAAAATGTATAAAGTAAAAATAAAAAGAAGACAAAAATAGATTTTCTGCTTAAAATTTTGCCCTGGGATTCTCAAAAATACAACGACTTCTATTTACGATTTTCAGTTCGTCCGGAGCTAAAATGTGCTCCTGGTACCATTACTGAAGTATCCCGACTGAAGTATCCCGACTGAAGTATCCCGACCGGAGTATTCAACGAATGAGATTTCTAATAACTGGTTGAGAAATACCCAAAACCCTTCAGAATTCCTAATTCATCCCGCCTTTCTCCCTGGTAGCCTCTCCTATCTGTCGGGAAAGGGCTGAATACTGGGCCTTAAGGTCTCCTCCCTTCTGGAGACATGCACTGGCTCCGTTTTCCATAGCTTCAAACATGACGTCTTCTTTGTTTCTTCCGGTGAACAGGATAAACGGGACATTGATTCTCTGTTCCCTGATTTTCTTCAGGAAGATTATGCCGTTCATGCCTGGCATCTCGTAATCCGAAACCACTGCGTCATAGCCACCTGTCTGCAGTTTTGGAATTGCTTCACATGGCGATCCTGCAGTTTCAACCTTAATGTCCGGGTATGGTTTAAGAAATTCTTCTGATAGCTTGAGGAAGAAAGGATCATCGTCTACTAGTAAAACTTTAGCCATGTTCTTTGCTCCGGTTTTCGGAATTAATGGATTTGTGTGATACGAGTTTATTCCAGTGTTCAGCGATGTTTTCGGAAATCCCGTTTTTTTAAAATAAGAGGCCTTGATCCCGGTATAAGTGCCGATTTTTTATGCTAATGATCGTTAGTTTTATAATCAACATCTTATGACCATTTGTATCGATTTTCAGCTTTTAAGGGATTATTTATGTTAATATTTTATGATTATTTCATATTTTAAATTAGTTTTTTCATACAAAATACATGTCTTTGTATATAAATTTTTATAAATTATTCGGTTTTCGTGCAGCCAAATTAAAAAATGGAATTAAGAAAAAGATCAACAAACAAAATTAATGTGTTATATTAAAATGGAATTAAGAAAAAGATCAACAAACAAAATTAATGTGTTATATTAAAATGGAATTAAGAAAAAGATCAACAAACAAAATTAATGTGTTATATTAAAAAAGAAAAAAAGTAAAAGCTGGACCTGGTTTTAGCCCTGGTCCATGAAGCTGTCGATTTCCTTTTTGAGCATCTGGCTCAGGATTTTCCCATCGACTTTGCCCCTGTACTCCTTCATGACTATGCCCATGAGGGGGCCGAGGGCTGCGGGACCTTTCTCCCTTATGAAATCGCCTCTTTCCCTGACCATTTCCTTGATGAAGTTTTCAATTTCTGCAGGGTCAAAGGCGCTGAGTCCGAGCTGGGAAATGGCTTCTTCGGCGCTGAGTTCCGGCTCTTTTGCAAGGGCGGTCAGGAGCTCCTGGACGGCTTCTTTTGCAATCTCCTGGGCTGAGATGGCTGCAAAGAGTCCTTTGAAGTGCTCTTCGTCGAGATGGTCGGTCTCCACGCCGCTCCGCCGGAGCTCCGGGACGAGTCCAACGAGCGTCCTGGCTATCAGGGTTGCGTTTACAATTGCGTCTTTTTTGTAGGTTTCGAGCAGGTTTTCGAAGAGGGGAAGGTCCTTTGAGTAGGCGACCTTTTCGGCAAGTTCCTTATTCAGCCCGAATTCGGATACAAAGCGTTTTGCCCTTTCGGTCAGGAGTTCCGGGGTTTCGATTGAATTGTAATATTCGTGGGAAATTTCGATTTGCGGGACATCGGTTTCCGGGTACATCCTTGCTGCTCCCGGAAGCGGGCGCATATAGGCGGTGTTCCCGTCGGGAAGGGCTCTTCTCGTCTCTTCGGGGATGCCTTCCAGGACTTCTCTTGCCCTTGTGATGACTGCTTCGATGGCGAGCCTCGCTTTATCTGCGTTGTCTGCGACCATGACCACGGCGTCATCGGGTTTTGCCCCGATCGCGTCCCTGAGGGCCTGGACTTCATATTTTGTGATCCCGTAGTTCGGGAGTTCGTCGGTGTGGAAGATCCCGCCTACTCCTGCGGTCTTTGCCCGGTCCGAAAACTCGGTCCCGAGCCGTCTTCCGGGCTGGACTTCTCTTCCGACAAGGCCTTTGAAATTCCGGAGGTGGGCTGCAAGGATTGCCCCTTTCTTCACTCCCCGCTGCAGGACCTTGGACTTGGTGTCCAGGAAAAGCCCGGTTACGTCAAAGACTTCCTGGCAGACAAAGGCGTTTCTTTCAATAAGTTCCTGCCTGATGAACAGGAGGTTGAGCTGCCTTTCGACTTCCCTCCGGACTATATCTTCAATCAGGTCCAGGGCCTGGACTCCTTTAATCTCGACCCTTGCCCCTTCGGCAATGGAGATGTTAACGTCCTGCCTGATGGTCCCAAGCCCCCGCTTGACCTTCCCGGTGGAGCGCAGGATCATCCCGATCTGCTCGGCAACTTCCCGGGCATGCCTGGGGGATATGATATCAGGCGCGGTTGCGATTTCCACAAGCGGGATCCCAAGCCTGTCCAGGGAATAGACGATGGAGTCTCCGACTTCCTCGATCTTCTGGGCGGCTTCCTCTTCCACACAGAGGCTGTCAATCCCGCAGGGCCCTTCCGAGGTCTCGATTACCCCGCCGCTTGCCAGGAGAGCTGTCCTCTGGAACCCGCTGGTATTCGACCCGTCCACGACGATCTTTCTCATGACGTGCATCTGGTCAACCGGCTTCATGGTCAGGAGCTTTGCAACCCCCAGGGAGATCTCCAGGGCTTCCCGGTTCATCCCTCTCGGAGGCTCCTCGTCATTTTCGACCAGGCAGGTCGTATCATAAGCCTTATAGATGTACTTTCTCCTGACCTTGGTCTGCTCCACGGCAGCCCTGTCCTTTTCTCCCATCTCACTTTCCGTAGCCCGGAGGTACCTGAAAAACTCGAAGTTCGACTCCCCGGTATCCCTTATCCGCGTAGGACACCTGCAGAAAAGTTTCTCCTTCGAATCCAGCTGCTGATGAATTTCAAGCCCGGCTTTTAGCCCTAGTTCACTGTAATCGTATTTTTCCATATTCTCACCCGAATCTAAGCAGGAAGCGCCCGTATTTTTCTTCAAGTTCAGCTCTTTTTGTTCTCCCTTTCCTTTTAACTCCATCGCCTAAAACAGTCTCTTTGGGCTCCGGATTTCCTTTCTTAGCTCTTTTAGGTGCTGTTATTCTTGTATTTGATGATATGAAACTGAATGTAAAAGGTGTGCCTGAAGGTATAAAGGTATCTATTGGCAGAAAGAATGATGCTAAAATTGGGGTCAAATTTTTAGTTATGTCTTTGCTGATGAAAGATTCCGCCAGGATAAGAATATGTACAAAAAAGCCGGAAGGTTATAACTATGATTTCTGGAATTTTGCGCCAGCCGAGTTGTGCCAGCCGAGTTGTGCCAGCCGAGTTGTGCCAGCCGAGTTGCGGCTCGGCAGTGCGCTGTCCGTTTCGTTCACTTCGTTCGCTCAAGCGGACTATAATTTTCACAACTTGATTTTTATATTATGAAGGTTAGCGGGCGGCTGGGTGCACTTAGCAAAAGAAACTTTAGTTCTGAAAGAAAGAAAATATTCAGGCCATCGGTGCCTATTATTTCTAAAATCCCTATTGATCAAACGGGGGCATATTTTTCCAGGTATAAATAAAGCAGGAACAATGTTATTTCCGTATTTCCGTCGTTATTTTTCCGAGCGCCAGCGAGGCCTGCCCAATTAAACTGCCACGAGTCAGAAGCGTGAACAGAAGAAGAAGAAGAATTAACTGCCTGTTTTCAAGACTCGACTAGCATAATCAGCCACCGATTTTCAAGACTCGTTTTTTATTTTTTTGCCGGTCGGGGGGGCGGCTGCGTACACTTGGCCAAAGCAATTTTTTAGGGAAAAGCCGGTCAGCAAGCTGACCGGTGAGAGCCCCGTCTCCCAGAATCCGATAGAACTCCAGAGCCCATATTTTCTACCGAAACAAAACGAAAAGCCCTTATCTGGGCTTCCTTTTCAGTCTGGAAAAACCAGAATATAAAACCCTGAATCCTTATCATCCTGCTGAATATTCTGAATCAACGTCCCCTCGTTTAAAATGACTTCTCTCTCTTCACATTCCTGTTTATAGAAATAACAATTCGTAAACTTTTTAATTTTCGAGTTTCAATATCACACATCAACTTCATCAAAAATTTATTTCCTTCTTATTATCAATTGGAGATCCAGGTTAACGAATGCAAAGGGGAATTTAATTGAGAACCGGGTTTATGAAATTTGTTAGTTTGAACATAATATTACTTCTCATGATGCCGTTTTCTGTGACTGCATCTGCGGGTGCTGCAATCGGGACAGAAGCATGGATAACAACCGACGGATCAAATCAACTTATACCCGATATTTCAGGAGATCGGATTGTATGGCAGGATGACCGCAATGGGAATTTCGATATTTACATGTACGACCTTTCCACGGGGAAGGAAACTCAGGTAACAACCGATGAATCCGACCAGATGAGTCCGAAAATCTCCGGGGACAGGATCGTCTGGACCGATTATCGTGGCGGGGTGGAGAATCTTGACATCTATATGTATGACATCCCCGCAGGCCGGGAAACACAGATAACTACGGATACTTCCGTTCAGTGGAAACCTGCAATTTCCGGGGATCATATAGTATGGGTGGACTTCAGCGAAGATCATCGCACGGCTATTTACATGTATGACATTTCCACGGGAACAGAAACACAAATCGCAACCGATGGGATGCAGCCGGACAATCCCGCAATTTCAGAAGACCGTATAGTCTGGGAGGACCATCGTAATTGGGAGGGGGGCATTGAAGGAAATGCCGACATATACATGTACGATGTCTCCACGGGAAAGGAAGTGCAAATAACCACTGACGAATTACATCAAAGGGAACCTGCAATTTCCGGAAACTACATAGCATGGCTGGACTACCGGAATGAAGGAGAACTCGATGTTTACATGTACGATTTATCCACGGGTGAGGAAATCCAGATAACAGGAAATGACTCCGAACAATTCAACGTTGATATTTCCGGAAATTATTTCGTGTACGATGATGTGCGGGACCCGATGAACAGGGATGTCTACCTGTATGATATTTCCAAAGGTGAAGAAACCCGGATAACAACCCATGAAGCTTACCAGGCCGACGTTGCAATCTCAGGAAACGTTATCGTGTGGGAGGACATGCGGAACGGGGCGATGCGAGTGGACGGATATCCGTTTGAAAATTCTGACATCTATACGTTTACCCTGGATTCTGCAGACCTTTCACTGACTGATAACAAAAACACAAATCCTGAAGAAAATAATGTTGATAAAGAGAACAGCAAAAAATCCATCGAGGATATTATCAGTGCAATATTTTCCAATATCTTGCACAAACTGCCATTTTATACCGTAAGTTCTTCCGAACCGGCTGCAGCCGAAGAATCCGGGACAGGGCCTTTTGAAGAAGCCGAAGTCGTGCCTGATGAAGAACCTGCGGATGAGGGCTTTATGAAAGAAGTGGCTGTTGAAGAAGCCGAGGTCGTACCTGGTGAAGAATACCCTCCGGAAGATTTGCCTGAACAGGGAGCAATTGCAAATCCCGTGCACGAAGCTGAATTGCCGGCAGAGGAAGTGCACGAGGAATATGCTGCTCGTGGTCCCGGGGAGTACTTAATGAGACAGGGGGACATACTCAAGCTGCCAGGTGATTATGAACTTCTTGTAAAGCTAATCGATGAAAAGAGTAAAATGGTCTGGTTGGAATTCGAAAAGAACGGTGACTTTGTCGATGATGAGATCTTAAGTCTCCCTGCTGAAGAAACGATTTGGGACCTTTATTCATATCCTGTAGATGGTGATGAGGAGTTAATCTATAGAGTCCGGTTAAAAGATGTGTCTGGAGATAAGGAGATTGTATTTTACATTGAATTCATGTAAAATTATCCACTCAGCGATTTTGCTTGAAAAATTAACAAAAAGAGCCCTGTAAAAATTCCGATACTTATTTAATATTTTTTGTTAGCACGATTTTGTAAATAGGTTAACAGGTTTTCTGCAGAGCCAACTCTTCTTATCAAGAGCCAGGCAGGAAGCTAGCCCATATATCTAAAAATGCCATTCTTTTTGAAATCAAGCCTTGATGGCGAGCAGAAAAGCTATATCCATCAGATTTTTCTACAAATTTTCATGAAAAAGCCGGTCAGCAAGCTGACCGGTGAGAGCCCCGCTTCTTAGAAGTCGATAGAACTCCAGTACTTCCCTTATTTACCAGAGCAAAAAGAAAAACTCCGGATTCGGGAATTCTCCTTCAATCCGGCAACATTGATAATTATTATATTAAATTGAACTGTTTTGCTAAGAGGTATAGTAAAATGACAAGGCAAAGAAGAAGGAATAAATGCATCAATGCTGCAAGCATTATTTCAGGATCTTTCAAAGATGGAATGTTTTGTTCCAAAGTGGAAGGGGAATTCTTGGGGGAGTCTGTCATAAATTATACAATAATTTCCTCCCATATATAGAATTATAGTTTTGTCGTTAATCGAAACTTCCTGCAA